>JAEVEY010000195.1 GCA_016842045.1 Candidatus Thermoflexus sinensis
GGGCACCTGCCAGTGCCTGGGTGAACGCCTGCTCGTTTTCCAGGGCCTGGATTCGGATGGATTCCCGCATAGAGCTCCTTTCGCTGGGCCATCGGATGGGGGTGCAGGCGATGGCTTCATCTCTGCTATCCCTATCATAACCCCATCACCACCTTCATGGGAAGGAAAACCTGGTGTGGAGTGCAGCAGCTTTCCATGCGCCGCGTCCCAGGTGAGAGCGGCTGTTAGGAGAACCCATGTTGCCGGCCCCGAGCCACTGTACGGACAGCCTTCAGGATATGGAGATAGCTTCCGCACCGACACAGGTTCCCGGAGAGATATTCACCAAGAACCTGCTCATCCAGGTCCGGTTCCTTCTCGAGCATGGCGACCGTTGAGAGAATAAAGCCCGGGGTGCAGTAAGCGCACTGGAAAGCGAAATGCTCGATGAAGGCCTGCTGCACCGGGTGGAGCACACCATTTCCTCCTAAACCCTCGACGGTCACGATTTCCTGATGGTGAACCTGGGAAACCAGCAGCAGGCAACTGCTGACCGGTCGCCCGCCCATGAGCACGGTGCACGCCCCACATACCCCAATCCCGCATCCCTCCCGCACGCTCGTCAGCCCCAGGTCCGCGCGCAGCACATCGAGAAGCCGGCGTGTGGGTTCCGCTTCCACCACGTGGATTTGGCCGTTAACGTGTAGCGCAAACCGTTCCCTATTCGCCATGGAGCGCCCTCCAGATCTTCTCCGGCGTGATGGGGAGATCGCGAATGCGGACTCCAACGGCGTCGAAGATGGCGTTGGCGATCGCAGGGGCCACAGGCGGCAGCGTCATCTCGCCGAGCCCGTGGATGCTTCCCTCTGGTGATTCCAAAAGCACGCTCTCCAGGACCTCTGGCAGATCCCGGAGCGATGGGATCTGGTAGTCGGACATGTTGGCGTTCAACGGCTGGCCTTGATCGAAAAAGATCTGTTCCATCAGGGCTTGGCCCAGTCCGAAGACCATATTGCCCTCGTTCTGGAGGGTTGCCAGCGCTGGGTTGATCACGCGCCCCGCATAAGCCGCTGCGCAGTAGCGCAAGATCCGCACCTTCCCTGTTTCGATATCCACCTCGACCTCACAGGCCCCAGCGCCCTGATGCCAGTGTGGGGAGGCAATCCCCTGACCGGTCTCAGGATCCAGGCCCCCCTGCGTCTCGAACACGCCATGGGCCTCCAGGGCTTCGAGGCCATGCCGGCGTAAGACCTCCTCCCAAGCGATCCAGACCTCCGGCCGTCCCCGCAGCGTCACTCCTGCTCCCTGAAGGATCAACTCCTCCGGGTCCACCTCCAGGAGAGGGGCAGCCCTTCGGCGCATTTCCTCCTTCAGTCGGGCCGCCGCTTCCCGGATGGCCGCGCCCATCATGCTGGTCGCTCGGCTGGCGCTGGTGGTAGCGTCGTAGGGGACCTGTGCGGTATCCGGCCCTATCACCTGAACCCGCTCCAGCGGGATCTCAGTCTCTGCCGCGGCGATCTGAGCTAGGGCGGTGTGGGCCCCCTGCCCCATCTCGACCGTCCCAGTGTGGAGCTCCAGCACGCCGTCCGCCCGCAAGACCAGTCGGCACTCGGAGCGGGAGCGTGGAAGGGTGCTCTTCATCATCACCGCCAGCCCGCGCCCCCGCCGCCGCATCCCCTCCCCTTTTTCGTATGGCTGATCCCATCCCACATGCCGTGCGGCGGCTTCCAGGCACTCCCAGAAAAAGGCCTCCTCGATCACCTCCCCGGTGCAGAACCGATCGCCTGGACGCAGGAGGTTCCGTCGGCGCAGCTCCAGCGGATCCATCCCCAGCGCGTGGGCGATGGTGTCCATATGCGATTCATAAGCCCATGCTCCCTCAAAGCTCATCGTCCCACGGAAGGGTCCGGCGGGGGGCAGGTTCGTATAAACCCCATAGGCGTCCACATGAACGGCCGGGATCCGGTAAGGGCCGACCACCCGCACGAGGCCAGCGCTACGAAGGAGCCGTGGGGTGATGTCCGCGTAGGCTCCCGCCCCCCAATACACTTCCACCTGGCGCGCGGTGAGGGTGCCATCGCGCCGGACCCCCGTCCGGATGCGGATCCAAGCGGCATGCCGGGTGAGGGTAACGAATTCCTCGGAACGCTCCAGGATCAGCCGCACCGGACGCCCACCCACTTTCCAGGCCAGAACGGCAGTCAGGGGCTCTAAGCGCACGTATCCTTTGCCGCCGTATCCTCCGCCCAGAGGCGGGACGATGACGCGCACGGCCTCCCGCGGCAGCCCAAAGAGCTCCGCCAGCGTCTCCTGGACCACAAAGGGCGCCTGGGTGGCGCTCCATACGGTGAGCCGGCCATCGGCCCACTGCGCGATGACCCCGTGGGGCTCCAGAGCGGCGTGACACGCAGGGGGGGTGGTGTAGGTTTCCTCCACAATGAGGTCCGCCGCCGCGAACCCCGCTTCCAGATCGCCATGGCGTAAGCGAGTGTGAAGGAAGACATTGCCCGGACAATCCTCATGCACCCGCGGGGCCTCGGGTTTCGCTGCCGTGAGCGGGTCGAACACGGCGGGGAGCTCCTCATACTCCACCTCGATGGCCTGCGCTGCTTCCTCCGCTGCCTCTGGTGTCTCGGCAGCGATGGCGGCCACTGGCTCCCCCACGTAGCGAACGCGATCGCGGGCGACGACCGGTTGATCCTTTCGATCGACCCCGTAGAAGAGGCGCGGAGCCCCCGGTCGGTTAAAATCCTCTGCGGTGAGGATGGCCACCACGCCGGGGATCCGCAAAGCGGGCCGCGGATCCAGGTGCCGGATCCGAGCGTGGGGGAAGGGGCTGCGCACTATCTTCGCCGTTAGCATCCCTGGCAACCGCAGATCGGCGAGGTAGGCGACCGCCCCTCGCACTCGCGCCTCAGCATCCCGCACCGGCACTGAACGACCGATGGCCATCTCGTACCTCCTCAAGGGCCCTTCGCACGTGGACCTCGATCATGCGCTTGCGGTAGGCGGCAGACCCCCGCAGGTCGTTTAACGTTTCGATCTGATCCGCATAGCCCTGGGCAATGGCCCGGATCACCACCTCAGTGAGAGGTCGCCCAATGGCCAATCGCTCGACCTCCGGCCGGCGCTGGGGCGTCTCACAAGCGGCGCCCACGGCGATCCGCAACTCCCGACAGATCCCATCCTCAAAGGCCACCAAGGCCGCCACGCCGAGACACGGGCGATCCTCAGCGGACCGGGTGCGGAACTTGAGATAAGTCATCCGGGATCCCGGCGGCGGGAACGGGGTCCGGACAGCGGTGATTAGCTCCCCTGGCTCCAGAGCGGTGGTGTAAGGGCCGCGGAAGAACTCCGAGATAGGGATCTCCCGCGGGCCGTTGGGCCCATGCACCTCGAGGATCGCTTCCAGGGCCATTAGGGCGATGGGTGGATCTGAGGCGTAATCCGCCTCTGCCAGATTGCCTCCCAGTGTGGCTTGGTTACGGATCCGGATGTTCCCCACTTCCCGACAGGCCAAGGCTAGCGCCGGCAAGCGCTCACGGATCTGAGGAAAGCGGGCCAGCTCCTGAAGACGAACCATGGCCCCGATCCGGATCCCTTCCTCTGCGAACTGGAAGCCGCGCAGCTCCCGCACCTCCTCCAGACAGATCAGGACCCGAGGGGCGATCAGGCGGTGATGGAGCAACAGCACCAGGGCCGTGCCCCCAGCCAGGGGGCGGGCTTCCTCTCCGTAGGCGGCCAACGCGGCCAGGGCATCGGATAGAGTGGAAGGGTGCAGAACCTCAGGGCGCATGGGGCGACTCCAAAGCCTCCTGCAGACGTTGAGCGAACGCGTGGATCATTCGGCGGGCGGTCGCTTCCAGGACGGCGCTCCCAAATTGGGCGAGCCGCCCCCGCAGGGTGAGATCGATCTCGCAGGCAAGGCGCGTTCCCTCCGCGGCCGGCTCGAGGGTGCCCAGGAAGGAGGCTTTCACCCAGGACGCCGACGTCCCGTCCTGCCCCTCAATCTCTGCCTCCAAGCGCGCCGGGGGCTCCCGCCGGATGATGCGAACCACCCCCTCGAACCGCGCGCTGATCGGCCCGATCCGCACCGCCAGCCGGCCCCGGTAGCGATCCGGCCCGGCCTCCTCCACTGCCTCTACCCCGGGCACATACGTGGCCAAGCGCGGCACGTCCTCCAGGAAAGCCCAGACCCGCTCCACCGGCGCGCGCACAGTGAACGCCTCACGGATCACCACCGCCACCTCCGCATATTCTCAGGATTTCTTCGAACGTCAATGGCTTATCCAAACGTGCCGCCGGGCGCGTGAAGCTCTCCTGCCTGGCCGGCCGAGGGTCATCCGGCTGACCATCTTAACTCTCCTTCCCTTCCCAGACGGCCCCGTACAGAATCTCCAGCCCCTCCTCGCCTGCCTGAACCTGATAGCGATCGCCCGGCTCCAGCCAAACGATCGTCTCGGGGGCCAGCGGCCACGCGCGGCCGTTGACCCATAACGTCCCCTCGCCGCTCGCGACGTAGAGGAAGCCCTCGGCCTCCCCATGGCGCTGCTCCGGGCTCTGCGCGCCCGGCTCCAGTGCCCATCGGCACAGACGGACGTTCCCAACGCCAGCTTCGGCGAGTTCAACCAGGATCATTTCCTCCCAACCCTCGATTGCTCGCTTTGGCATCTTCTCCACCTCAATCCGTGTCGGCATAGGAGGGAACCTCCTGAGAGGAAGGTGAACGTTTCAGATCCGCACGATCAACGGCTCGAAAGGAACCTGGTGCAGGGAAACGGCGCCCTCTTCGCGGATCAACGTGAGCGCTCCCAGCTGGAGCCCCATCCGTTCATCCGGCGTGATCGGGTTGGGTTGGATGACGATGGCCATGTTCTGCTCAAAGCGCTGCCCTTCTGGAACCGGACGGTCTTCGTCCCAAGGCCAGTATTGCGCGCAGGAGCGATCGATCAAGGGCGGCGTGATGTCGATCCCGAAGCCGTGGAGCAGGTCATCGTAGATTGTGTAGCCAGCCTCCCCGATGACAGAAGCCGCCCGAACCGCGTCCCTTTCGCAGGCGCCGGGACGGAGCGACGTCGCGATCGGGCGATAAGCATCCAGGGCCACCTCGAACAGCCGCTGCCACGCCGGGGAGGGATCGGCGCCGACGAACAGGGGACGATGGATTTGCCCGGAATATCCTCCATAGGAGGCGCTGATCTCCGTGAGCACCACATCGCCGCGCTCGATAACCCGCCCGATTGGGTTCTGGGCCGGCGCGCACCCGTTCGGCCGATCCATCGGCATGGCCCGGATGTAGGTCACGTGGGGTGTGCCCCCCTGTCCCCGGTAGGCGCTTTCGGCGATCTCCACCAGGGCGTAATCAGGCATCCCCGGGCGGATCTTTTCCCACAGGGCGTAGATCGCTTGGTCGGTCAGCTCTGCGGCCCGACGCAGCCGGACGATCTCTTCCTCGGATTTCACCATTCGCAACCGAACGAAGGCCGCGGTCACATCCACGAGCTCAATGTCCGGCAGAGACTCCCGGAGGTGCAGGTAATGGAGATACGGCATGCCGATCCCAAACTTCGCGTTGACCCCCACCAGGCCCAGGCGTCCCCTGGTGAGACCACGCTGTCGCAGATGTTCGACGATGCGGGCGGCCGGTTGGTAGCCACCCCACTCCACCCGGCGCACGAAGCTGACCTCCCGTGCGCTCGCAACATGGTTGGCCAGGCCCACCCACAGAACGGGCTCCACCGTTTCATCCAGTGGAGCGAAAAGGTAGCAGTGATGCCAGTCCATATAATCGGTAAGCCAGAACACATTCGCCTGATTATGACGGTGAAGGCCGGAGTTGCCGTGAATCAATAACCCCACCAGTTCATAGTGCCGCATCAGGTCGCGGGCCAGCTGCCAGCGGCGATTCATTTCGACTCCGGAAAAAGGCTCCACCATCTCTGTGTTTCCTCCCCTTGAGTGCTCAGCGCGTCTTTTGCGCCTTGGAGGAGCGGCTCCATACCTGTCCTGGCCAGGACAAATGCCGCTCGCTTTTTATGCCTTTCCACTTCGCACGGCTCTTTTGGCTGTGGGGAGGGGGCCTGTTCCCCACAGAGGCGAAAAAATTTTTCGCCCCTACGGGGAAGGGACGACGGCCTTCCCAAAATCGGTTTCGAGCCCGGAGTCATCATTCCTGAAATCAGAGGAAGATATCCCTTCGCCCGAAAACCGATATGGGCCAAGATTTTTAGGTCGGGAAAGTCGCCGAGGGCTGAACCGGGTCCAGCATGTGAGTTCAAGCAAGTTGCTCATTCATCCAGTCGGCCACCAGCGGACGATATTTGTAAGGGATGTTGTTGCACACATGGTTGCCTTCCGGATACATCACCAGTGTTCCATTCGGCAACTCGGCAGCGGTCTGCTCCGCCTGCGTCCATGGGATCAGGCGATCCTGCTTGCCAAAGACGACCAGCGCCGGCTGGCAAACTCGATGCAGGAGGCCTTTTAGGGTGAGCTCTGCTGCGCGGCGCTGGCCCTCGGCTTCATCACGCGCCCCAGCGTGAAGGATGAACACTTCTTTCGTCAGGGCTGGTAGACCAGGCCAGCAGGCCCCAAAATCGTAGGGCCCGCCAATGGCGGCCACGGCCCGGATGCGCGGCTCGAAGGCGGCGCTCCGCAGGGCATAATAGCCGCCCAGGCTGACTCCCACCACCCCCACGCGCCCCAGATCCAGATCGGCGCGATCGGACAGAGCGTCCAGGGCGGCCTTCACAGCGACCTCATAGTCGGGCCGAATCACGGTGCGCTCCCGGGCCTCCCCCTGCCCCGGTCCGTCCAGGGAAAATGTCGCCAGGCCCCGAACCCGGAACACCTCCTCCCAGTGGAAGAATTCCTCCTTGGCGGAATCCAGACCGGGGAGCAACAGCACCAGCGGTGGACGGACCGCGTTGGGCGGTCGGCGCAGGTTCCCCACCAGGAAGGTGCCTTCGAAGGGGATCTCGACCCGCTCCGCCTTTGGATCCAGATGGCGATGGGCGGCGTAGAGGGCCTCGATGGCCTGCCGATGAACAGTGCGTCGTCGTTCCAGATCTACCAGCCAAAGGAACTGGGCAAAGTGGTAAGAGAGGGCCGCCCGCACATAGGCCTCCCCTGCCGTCCGGCTCCGGCCTCGCACCTCCGCCTCGCGCGCCAGCTCCAGGTGCATATCTCCAAGGTCGCGCCAGGCCTCCAGCCACTGGTCCCAGCGCTCAATCCGGGCAGTCGTGCGGAGGAAATCGTTCACATCCACTCCCTGGGCCGCGAAGCGAGGCATCCAGTGCTCGATCGCCGCCTGAACCCGCGGATCGGCCATTGGTGTCCTCCCGATTCGTTATTGGGCGCGTCCTTTTTCAGGTGCGCGGCCCGGTCCGAAAAGCCATAAACCATAAAGAGGACAAGAGCAACAGAGCTTCGGTTAAGGGCCTCATGGCCGGAGGTCGCCACCTTTTAAGAAGCCGGCGCCTTCAGGATGGCTTCCGCGGGCATTCCCAGATCATCCAGAAGCACCCAGGCCGCATTGCGGCCGGGTCCGGCGGTCACCGAGCCGCCCGGGTGAGTGGTGGCGCCGGTTTGATAGAGGCCGGGGATTGGCATGCGATGGGATGCCCAGCCTGGAACCGGCCGCATCTCGTCCGATTGGGCTGGCGAGAGATCCCCGCCGTGACAGGTTCCATGCCAGTTATGAGGATTGCGCCGCTCCAGATCCAGCGGGCTTTCCACATAATGAGCCAGGATGTCTTCCGCCTGCAGGTTGGGGGCAAAGCGACGCAGATAATCCAGTAGATGCTGGGCGACTTCCTCCTTGATCATGTCCCACCGCGAAGGCCCCCCGCCAGCCAGTTCATAAGGGAGGAAAGAGACCACCTTCAGTGTGTGACAGCCTTCGGGGGCGCGACTGGGATCCGCCACCGATGGAGTGAGGACAAGCAATACGGGTGTGTCCAGATGAAGCTGCCCGCGCTGGAAATCGCTTAGCAATCGCATGAGGTTGTCTGTAGAGCCAGTGATCCCGGCGGTCACGACTGGAATCCGGTCGCCGTTCACGGGATACAGCGGAGGCTTCCGCAGGGCATAATGAGCGACAAACATCGTGCAGCCCGCCTGCCACTGGGCAACCATCCGACCGAACTCCTCTCCCCACATTTCCGAGGGGGCCATCTCCACAAGGTGCTTGATGTGAATGGAGGAGACAACCGCCCGACGAGCCCGGTAGACGTGACCGACGGCTGTCCGTACTCCCACACAGCGCCCGTTTTCGATTAGAAGCTCCGTCACCCACTCGCCAGTTCGGATCTCCCCCCCACGCTCCCGGATGAAGCCCGCCAGGAGAGCAGGTAATGTCCCTGCCCCTCCCACCGGCAAGGTCCACGAGTTAGCCTGACGTCCATAAGGCAACGCGTAAGCCAAGCGCCCGGTATATGGTCGGTCCACCGGCTGGAGTGTCATAAAGGCCAGCCAGAGCATGAACGCGCGGACGTGATCGTCCTCAAAGTATTCCCGGATCACCTCCAGGGCGCTCTGGCGATAGCGGCGTTTCCAGTAATTCCCGTTGGGCAATTCCGCCAGCCACTCATCCAGGGAAGGGCCGTAGCCAATGGGGGTGTAGCGATGGTCATTGAAGATTTCTTTAACCCGGTCGTATTCATTCAGCAGCTCCAGATAGGCCTCCGCGTCTCGTCGGGAGAGCCGGGCGATCTCCGCGGCGGTGCGCTGCCGATCCCGCCACATCGTGAGGCTGGCTCCGTCCTCAAAGGGCATGGTGACGACAGGGTCCGGATACAGGAACTGGAGGCCTCGCTGCCGCAGGCCAAGCTCATCATTACGGATAGTGGGACTGCTCTGGAAGAGCTCGAAGGCGGTGGCGCATGGATCATGTCGGAAACCGGGTAGCGTCAGGGCTTCCGTCGTGGTGTCGCCCCCCAGGATCTCCCGTCCCTCCAGGACCAGCACCCTTAACCCGGCCTTGGTCAGATAGGCGGCGCAGGCCAGCCCGTTATGGCCGCCCCCAGCCACCACCACATCGAATTCCAGCGCTTCACCCATCATTCCCTCCTTCCCGCATCACGGCAGCAGGGCAGTCCATGGCGTTCGATCGAGGCCTGAACCTCAGGCCTTGCAGGCCCAGGTTCACTGGTCATCCGTGATCCATACGGTCTCTTTCGGCGGAGGGACCCAGAGCTCAACAAAAGTGAAATCGGCCTCCGTGTCGTTCTCAAACCAGTGGACCTCCCCTGGTCCGATGATGGCCACCTCGCCAGGGGAAAGACGAATGGTTTCTGTGCCGGTGTGGAGAAGGCCGTGCCCTTCCAGAATCCAGAACAGGTGGATGCAATCCGTGTGGAAGTGCTTCGCTGACGTATCGCCTGGATGGTAACGGATGCGGTCGGCCCGGAGACGTGTTGCGCCCACCGGCACATGCTCCGTGATCAAATCCAGGCGATCTCGCGTGTCGCGTGTTGAAACCCAGTTCGGGAGTTGCTCCCTCGAAAATACCCTTGCCATTTCATCCCTCCAGGCCCAGCAGCCGGGCTGTGTTCCTTCCCAGAATCGCCTGCTTATGCTCGGAGGAAAGGTTCAAACAGCGGATGAACGCCACAGGCTCCTGCAGACCCATATCGAAGGGGTAATCGGAGCCCAGGAGCACGCGATCGACCCCGACGAAGGCGATTAATGCGTTCAACATCTCCGGATCATGGGTGACCGTGTCGAAATAGAATCGACGGAGCGAAGTTTCAGGGGGCTCCTGAAGCCGCTGGCGAGCCTCTGGCCGTTGTTCCCACGCCCGATGAAGGCGGCCCTTCAGGCTGAGCAGAGCACCCCCGCCGTGGGCCAGCACGATCTTCAGGCGGGGATAGCGCTCCAGCACCCCGGCCATCACCAGATGAGCCGCTGTGAGGGTGGTCTCTATCGGATTCCCCACTGCGTTCCAGAGGTAGTAATCCTGAAGCCCCCGGAGAGCGATCCCTCGCGTAGTCGGATGGATAAACACCAGGGCCCCCAGCGCTTCCGCGGCTTCCCAGAACGGTTCAAACGCGTCCTGGCCTAAAGGTTCCCCTCGTACCAGGGCAGGCACCTCCACTCCTACAAGCCCTGGCGCTTGCATCCAGCGCTCCAGCTCCCGGGCGGCCCGCTTGGGGTCGATGAGCGGCACCGCGCCCAGCGCCCGGAGGCGATCCGGGTATCGTTCAACCAGTCGGACCATGGCCTCGTTCAGCACATGGGTGATCCGCAACGCCTCATCCAGATCGGCCTCATCTCGCAATAGGGCGATCCACGGGGAGAGCACCGTGAGTTGAATCTCAGCCGCCGTCTGGGCCTCGAGAATGGCTTCCAGGTCCGTGAAGGGACGAATCACGGAGGTCAGTGGTTTTCCCTCCACTTCGATACGTTCATGCCCGGAATCCCGGAGCACCCGAGGCCGCCATAGCTCTGCAGGATTTGCTTCCAGGGTCAGCTCGCGGACCAGGATGTGGGCATGGATATCAATGATCATCCCGGCCTCCTAACCGGAGTAGGCCAGCAGGAGCGTGCCGAAGGTGATCAGAGCAGCCCCTATCCCCAGCCGCATGGTGATCCGTTCGAGTGAGCGCCCGAGGACCAGCGGGGATAGCATCACCACAAGAGGGACGGATAGCCGTCCCAGGGCCAGCACTACGGCGGCGGGGATCAGCTGGAGGGCCAGCCATTTGATCCACGTGGATAGGGCCACTAGCAGCCCGGCGAGGATCTGCCACGCCATGATGCGGATAGACGGCGGCGGATCCAATGGGCGCCGGAGCCACAGGAAGAGACCATAGATCCCCACACAGGCCGCGAGGCTCAAGACGGCCCCCCATAGCGGCGACGGGAACACGGTCAGCCCCCACCGCACCAGGACTGGATCGATCGCCCAGCAAATCGCAGCACCCAGGCCATACCAGATGCCGGGCTCGAGGAATCCGTTTAAAGAATGCGTGTGCTCCGGTTTAATAGATGCGCGCGAGCAGGCTGCTGTCATCGATTTCTCCCCGCCTCAGCCTCATTTTGAGATCCGGAGTGGCATGTGAGTAGCTCCCCTACCCCGCATATGAAGCGGGCGAGGCTGCCAGAGGCAGCCCCGCCCGCCCTCGAGAATCCGAAGAGGAGGGGTTTATTCAATCCCTGGAAACCAGATAAACACCTGCGACCACCATCAGCACTCCCAGCAATGCAGGCAAGGGTAGACGTTCGCCGATGAGGATCCAGGCAATGACCATGGCGAACAGCGGACTGATGCCCACGAGGGCGCCTGCACGGGCTGCTCCCACTCTTCGCTGGCTGAGCCCCAGCAGGGTCCATCCGAGGACATAATGTAAGAACCCCGCCAGACTGAAGGCGAGGAGGGCCTGCCCGGACAGCTGGCGCATGGGAGCGAGGCCCTCAGTGGCCAGGGCCAGGCCGAGCAGGATAAGTGCGCTGACCAGAATTAAAAGAAAAGTAGCGCGAAGCACGTCAATGCCCAGGCCTGCTCGACGGTTTACGACCTGGAAAAGCGCGAATCCAAGAGCCGAGAGCATCGCCCACAGGATCCCCAACTCGTCCCTCCTTCAGTCCCAGTCCAGGAGACGTGGGAGACGCCCTCGCTCTCGCAGCGCGCCGATGATCCCGCCAGGGAAGAAGAGCACGATCAGGATCATCAGTATCCCTGTCACGGTGATGTTCAACTCGGTTGATCCAATCTGATTCACCACCAGCTCGTCCAGCCCCACCCTGAGAGCAGCGCCCAGGACCGGACCTGCCACCGTTCCCCGACCACCCACCAGGTTGATCAGCACCAGATCAGCGGCAGCTCCAATCGTCAGGAAAATCGTCGGCCGGAGGTATGTCTGGTGATAGCCCCACAGTGCCCCGCAAACGCCTGCGAAGAATGCGCTAATAGCGAAAGCAATAACTTTGCACATGCGGGTATCGATGCCGGCTACCTCCGCCTTGATCTCATCCATGGCAATGGCTCGCAAGAACAGACCCAATTTGGAATGGCGGATCCGATAGGAGACCCACACAGCGGCCAGGGCGGTAAGGAGCATCCCGTAGTAGAAGGGGATTTTGTAGAACCGGTAAGGCCAGCCGATCATCGGCAGGCTCAGACCGTTCGATCCCCCGACCCACTCCCAGTTATCCAGCACCAGCCGGGCAAGGAGGAGCAGAGCGATCGTGGAGATCACAAAAGCCGGCCCCCGGGTCCGAAGTGTAATGAGGCCGAAGGCGAAACCGAATATGGTGGCCAGCAGCCCGGCCAGAGGAGCCGTCCAGAACGGCGACCAGCCCTTGTAAACCAGCAGAACCCCTGAGAAATATGCCCCAAGGGCGAAGAAGACCGGGTGTCCCAACGAGGTGTAGCCCGCATAACCTCCGATAATGTTCCAGCCGGAGGCCAGAGCAACATACATAAAGATCACCATCAGGACATGCAAAACGTAGTTGTGACCGTCCGAGAGCACCTGCAACACAGGAAGAAGGAGGAGCAAAACTACCAGGCCGGACAGGATCAGGAATCGGGCCTCCAGCCGTGCAGGCGCTGCGGCTCGCGTCAGGTTGAGCAGGGTCATCCTATGCCTCCTTCTTTCCGAAAAGCCCCTGGGGGCGAATCATCATGACCATGAATAGGGCGGCATAGAAGGTCACTGGCGACCAGGTGGGGCCCAGGATGGAGCTGACCCACACGGAGGCCACCGATAGCAACAACGCCCCAACCACCGTTCCAATCAGGCTGCCCATTCCACCCAGCACCACCAGAGAGAGCAGGCTGGATATCCATTGCCAGTGCTTGCCCGGAAAGAACGGAAAGAGGAAACTCAGGAGGGATCCGGAAATCCCAGCGGAAGCCATGCCTAACCCAAAGGCCAGCGCGGAGATTCCCTCCACGTTAACTCCGACGATTTGGGCGGCGGTTCGATTCTGCATGGTCGCCCGGATGGCCCGGCCGATTCGTGTGTTCTGGAGAAAGGCCCATAGCACCAGCAGCATCCCCACACTTATCACGGTCGCATATAGTTGACCTTCCGGAATGTAAAAGGGGCCGAATGAAATGGAACGAGTTGCATAGACAGGGTTAGCAGCCCGATAAATTCCAGTCCACCACGTCCCCATCAAACCCTCCACGCCAAGAGCCAGCCCAAAAGAGAGCAGGAGGGTAGCCTCTGTGTAGCGAGGACGTCCGGCCAGAGGAACGAACAGTAGCCGGTAGAGGCTAACCCCGAGGATGAAAAACAGCGGACCGTTGATCAGCACAGACAGCAATGGGTCGATATGGAAGATCTGCAGCGCCCAGTAGGCCAGATAAGCTCCCAGAACCATAAAGGCCGCATGCGCCAGGTTCAGGATCCGCATCACGCCATAGGTTAATGAGAGGCCAATGGCCATCAGGGCATAGACGCCTCCCAGAGCCAGCCCCAGGATCAGGGTTTGAAGCCCGGTGGTCATTTCCGCACCTCCAGATTCGAGAGCGCCATTCGCCCCAGATAGAGTTCCTGAAGCCGGGGATCTTCCATCACCTCCCGGGCAGGCCCTTCGAAGCAGAGACGTCCCATATCCAGCACGTATCCCCGATCCGCATGAGCTAAACCCTTGCGCACATTCTGTTCGACGATGAGAACAGTGATCCCCATGGTTTTCAATCGGGAGATTGCCTCAAAGATCCGATCGACGACCAGTGGGGCCAGGCCCAGGCTGGGCTCATCCAGCATCATCACCCGGGGGCGGACCATCAGACCGCGCGCGATGGCCACCATCTGCTGCTCGCCGCCGGATAAAGCGCCGGCCCTGCGGTTCAGATACCGGCGGATCTCCGGGAAAAGATCCAGGACCTCCTCCATCCGCCGGGATACGCGACGCGGATCCCGCTCGATATAGCCGCCCATCAACAGGTTCTCACGAACGGTCATGTCTGGAAAGAGGCTGCGATCCTGAGGCACCAGACAGATGCCGCAGGCCAGAACCTGATCCGGCCGCAATCCGGAGATCACCTTCCCTTCCAGAAGCACTCGCCCTGAGCGGGGTCGGAGCAGACCAGCGATCACACGGAGCAGGGTCGATTTGCCTGCCCCGTTCGGACCAATCAGGCAATGAATAAGGCCAGCCTCGAAGCGGGCGGAGACCTGGCTTAAAATGTCCGGCCCCATTCCATATCCAGCGGTGACATCCTCGATTTCCAGAATCGACATCAGGCTGCTCCCAGATAAGCATCGAGCACGCGAGGATCCTGCTGGATGGCTTCCGGCGGTCCCTGGCAGATCACTTCCCCGTGAGCCATAACCACGACCTGATGGCTAAGGTTCATCACCACATCCATGTTGTGTTCAATGATCAGAAAGGTCATACCGGAGCGATTCAACTGCAAAATGCGCTCCAGGATCTCCTCCAGCAGCGCGGGGTTCACCCCAGCGGCTGGCTCATCCAGCAGAATCAGCCGGGGCTCTGCCATGAGCGCTCCTGCCAGCTCCATCAACTTCCTCTGCCCATAAGAGAGCTTCCCTGCCTTCTCGCGGGCCATGGCGGCCAGCCCCACAAAGTCCAGCAATGCCATGGCCCGCTCCGCTTCGTGCTGGAGGATGCTGCCCCGGATGAGGCCGGCCAGCCCATCCCGAGCGGCGTGCACGACGACGTTCTCCAGGACGGTCAGCTCAGCCAGCTCCCGGGTGATCTGGAACGTCCGCGCGATGCCCAGCCGGGTGATCCGGTGGGGCGGCATGGCGGTGATGTCCCGGCCCTGGAAGTAGATCCGACCGGAGGTCGGCCGAAGCAACCCGGTGATCAAATTGAACACCGTGGTTTTCCCTGCCCCATTTGGCCCGATCAGAGCCGTGATGCTCCCCTGCTCAACCGTAAAGGAACAGCGGTTCACGGCCCGAAGGCCCCCGAAATCCTTTGTCAGATCTCGAACCTCCAACAGCGCCATCGCTGCCCTCCGGATCACCCGAGCTCCGCTGATTCATCGCTTACCACCGAGGCCGTGGCCACAACAAATCCACCACGCCCTCAAATTCCCCGATGGGATAGACGAACTTCAGCTCGCCGTTCTGCCACTGCGTGACCAGATAGTCGCGCCCGATGGGAAGACCCCGCTCATCCCAGTGGAAATCCCCCATTATGGTCTTCACCGGGTTGTCCTTGGTGCGCGAGGCCAGCCAATCCCGGATCGCCTTGTTATCCGTCGAGCCAACCGCCCGGACCGCCTGCTCGATGCCCTGGCAGACCGCGAAGGGGATAGCCTCATCTTCATCCGGCTCCCGGCCATATTTCGCCTTGAAAGCCTGGATGAAATCCTGATTGCTGAAGGGCTCGCCTGCCAGCAGGCCCACATAACGAACCAGTGGATGCCAGGAGGCATGGATGATGATGCCATTGACGGCATCCCCCAGCGCCTCCTTGAATTCAACCTGTGTCCCCTGGGAGGTATAGATCATCTTGGGATTGGCCCCTACCGTCTTCAGGGCGCGGACCAGCTGAATGATGTCATCCGGCGAGCCCGAAGCGGCCATGACCAGGTCAGGATTGCTGGCCTTGATCGCGTTGGCCAGGGTCAGCCAGTCTGTGAAGCCCTCCGGCCATTTTTGAGTGAACACAACCCGAATCCCCGCCTGAGCTAAGAATCCCGGCGCCAGGTCAATCACCTTGCCGGTCCCCGGGATTTCCACTTTCCCGCCCAGCAAGCCGTTGGCGATGGCATTGCCGAAAAACTCGTCCGCATGGACCACTGCAGCGGTCTTTGGGAAGTCCTCAGCCGGGATAATGCCCTTATCCCGATATGCGATTAAGGCCCGCAATGGTGCGTTGCCAATGTATTCCACCGCACCTTGCTGGAAATAGAAGATATACTTGAACCCTCGTTCCCAGATGCGCAACGCTCCGCCTGAGGGGATGGGATAAACATAGCCAGCCTTCTCCGCCACCGCGGAGGCGGCGAAGTTCAGACGGCTGGCGAAGGTTCCAAACAGGAGATCCACTTTATCCACATTAATGAAGCGCTCATGCTGCGAAACGGTCACCTCGTTGTCCGAGCGATTGTCCTGCACGATCAGCTCCACCGGCCGTCCGAGCAGGCCGCCCTTCTGGTTGATCAGATCCACACAGAGCTGATAACCATCCCGGTGCTTGGTGCCTGCGATCGCGAGATCGCCGGTCAGAGGGATAGAGAGGCCAATGCGGATTGGGCGAGGCGGTGTGGTCGGCGTCGCCGGAGGAACGGTCGGCGAGGATACCGCTGACGTTGGCGCAGGTGGAGTAGCTGTGGGGGTCGCCGTGGCACCTTCACAGGCGCTGAGGAGAAGGACCAGAACAAGAACGATATAACGGAGTTGCTTCATGATCCACCTCCTTTCCTGCCGTAGGATTTAATTTGACCTGCGACCTGATCCATCGAAGAGAGGCTTTCATTGGGCCAGGGAGACGATCTGCGACCATCCCCCTGGCCTCTATCGCTTTCGGACCGCCAGGCAGATGGGGAGGCCGGGATCGTTCCCAGCTGCCCTATCGCCGATTTAGAACCATTAACTTTAACTCCGTCATTTCCTGGATGGCGTAGCGCACCCCCTCCCGTCCGAAGCCAGACAGCTTGACACCGCCGTAGGGCATATGATCCACCCGGAATGTGGGCACATCGTTCACGATCAGGCCGCCGACCTCGATGTGCTCGAATGCCGCTTCGATCAAGCGGAGATCGCTGGTGAAGATCCCAGCCTGCAACCCATAATCGCTGCGATCGACCGCGCGGATAGCCTCTATCGGATCCGCATAGCGGTAGAGGCCGATCAGAGGCCCGAAGACTTCCTGACAGGAGACTTTCATATCCTCACGGATCGAGGTCAGGATGGTGGGTTCCCACAGGTTTCCGGTCCGCCGTCCTCCGATCAGCACCTTCGCGCCGCCGGCGACGGCCTCCTGAACCCATGCCTCGATGCGTTCGGCAGCTTCCCGATCGATCACCGGACCGACATCGGTTGTCTCTTCCAGAGGGTCTCCCACGCGGAGGACAGAAACCCGCTGCAGGAGGCGATCCACAAAGGCTTCATAGATTTCCTCATGGATGTAGACCCGTTGCACGGAGATGCAGGACTGACCAGCATAAGTGAACCCACCCCAGGTCACCCGCTCGGCGGCGTAATCCAGATCGGCATCCCGGTGAATAATCACCCCGGCGTTTCCTCCCAGTTCCAGGGTCACCCGCTTCCGGCCGGCACGAGCTTTCAATCCCCATCCCACCGCTGGGCTGCCGGTGAAGGTCAACATGCGGATCCGATCATCCCGCACCAGGAGCTCCGCATCCTGTGTTGTGCACGGAATCACAGCGAACCCCTCCGGGGGCCAGCCCGCTTCCAGAACGACCTCACCCAGCTTCAGGGCGCTGATTGGTGTCTTGGTGGAAGGTCGGATCAGAATCGGGTTACCCGCCGCCAGCGCCGGCGCCACCTTATGGACCACGAGGTTCAGCGGGAAATTGAAGGGTGTGATGCCCAGGATAGGGCCGATAGGAACCCGGCGCACATATCCAATGCGCCCCTCCGCCCCAGGGACCCAGTCCAGAGGCACGATCTCGCCGTAGATCCGCTTCGCCTCCTCGGCAGCCACCTTAAAGGTGAAGATCGCCCGATCCGCCTCCACCCGGGCCGTGCGAATGGGCTTTCCGGCTTCCAGAGCGATGGTTCGGGCAAACTCTTCACGCCGGGCCGCGATCCCCACGCTGATCCGCTCCAGGATCTCCGCCCGCTTCCAGGAGGGCATCCGCCGCGTGGTCTCAAAAGCCCGGGTGGCAGCGGCCATCGCCGCCTCCAGCTCGTTGGGCCCCGCCCGATGCACCACAGCCACCGGAGATTCATCGTAGGGGCTTCGCACCTCCACCGCATCTCCAGTGCGGATCCAGCGCCCCGCCACCAGAACTCCGTATTCGCCCAGAGGAAGTTCTACGGATCGGGCGCCTTCCACCGCCAGCGTCATGGATCCTCGCAACCGCCCCTGATCGCTCATTCCGAGCCTCCTGCGCGGTTAGTGAAGAAGTCCTAAGGGCTCTTCAATCAACTCGGCCAGTGTGTCCAGAAATTGTGCCGCCCGCGCTCCATCGACCACCCGGTGATCGCACGCCAGTGTGAGGGTCAGCATCGGCTGCACCGCGGGTTGCCCATGCATCGGGACGACACGCTCTGCAATTCGTCCCACCGCCAGAATCGCTGCTTGTGGAGGATTGACGACTGGCATAAAGGCGTCGATGCCATACATCCCCAGATTGCTGATCGTGAAGGTCCCACCCTGCACATCCTCGGGCCGCAGCCGTCCCGCCCGAGCCCGTTCCACCAGATCCTGACGTCGGGTTGCGATCTCCTCTAAGGTAAGCCGGTCCGCGTGGTGGATCACCGGCACCACCAGCCCATCCTCGGTCGCCACCGCCAGGCCAATGTGGATCTCTTTATGAGTGATGATGGTGCCTTCATGCCACCAGGCATTGATACGCGGATGTTCTCGGAGGGCGGCGGCTACCAGCTTGATCAAAAGATCGGTGTAAGTCAGGCGAATGGAACTTCGCTTCTGGGCTCGTTCATGCCAGGTGAGCAGGCGGGCAGCCTGAACCTCCCGCTGCAGGTAAAAATGAGGCGTTTGGGACCAGCTATGGGTCAGGCGCTCCACCATCGTCCGCCACACGGTGGAAAGTGGTGGAGGGGATGATTCAGCTGCCTGCCGTACGGCGTGGACGGCCAGTACATCCGCGGCCCGCACAGCCCCTTCCGGGCCGGATCCCTGCACCTGACGCAGGTCGATCCCCAGTTCCTGGGCCAGACGACGGGCTTTCGGCGAGGCCGGAATCCGTCCTTCAGGATGGGACGGGGACGCCGAGCGCTGGCGCTGTTCCAGATACGCCAGGACATCCTGTTTGCGAACCCAGCCGCCTTCCGGGCGGATCTCCCGAAGATCAATGCCATGCTCCGCGGCCAGGCGGGCCGCTACAGGTGTCGCCCGAACTTCCGTATCAGCCGCTCCCAAGGAAACGGATCTTTCAGAGGGTGGAGAACTTTCCGGCTCAGGTGTTGATTCGCCTGGTGCAACAATCCAGGCAATGACTTGGCCGACTGGGGCTTCCTCTCCCTCCCGAAGCCGGATCCCCGTGAGGATTCCAGAAGCAGGCGCCTCGATCTCGACCGTCACCTTATCGGTCTCGATCTCCATCAGCGGCTCGCCTGCCTGTACCAGGTCTCCTTCTCGTTTCAGCCAGCGCACTAACCGACCCGTCCGCTGGGCGGCACCCAGGGCGGGCATGATCACCTCACGCACTGGGGCGATTCCTCCTTTCGATCATTCACACCATGGGCAATACAGTTGCCTTTGGGTCATGGAATGGGATCAACTACTTTCTATGTCCCAAGGGGCCAGTCCGGTGGAAGGAGAAATCAGCGCATCGACATCCCTTCCCACCGCGCGCTTTCGACCACGGTCTGGACCCGGCTCAAAGCTCCCGGATTGTTGAGGTTTGACTGAGTCTCCCGGATAGCAGAGAGCGGACCCGTAGCAGTGTAGTAGCGTGTGCCGGCTACAATGGGCTCTTCCGCCGGGAAGCGGGTGATCACCTCGCAGCCCTCTTTGGTGACCACCACCATCTCCTCAATGCGAGCCGCGGACCACCCATCTGAAGCTGGCCAGAAAGTTTCGAGGGCGATCACCATGCCCTCTTCAATCACCTCGGGATGATCCAGGGAGACCAGGCGGCTGAAAATCGGCTTTTCCCAGATCGAAAGTCCCACACCGTGGCCATACTGAAGGGCAAACGCCGCTTCTTCGTTGGGGAAGCCGAACTCCTCCGCCCTTGGCCAGACCTTCACCACATCCGCCGTGGTCACGCCCGGTCGGATCAGTTCGATGGCCGCATCCAGATAGTCCCGGCATCGCTTGTAGGCATCGATCTGGGCCTTGGAGGCGCTTCCGACAAAGAAGGTGCGGTAATAGCAGGTGCGGTAGCCGTTATAGCTGTGTAGGATGTCGAAATAGGCGGGGTCGCCCGGCCGCAGAATGCGATCACTGAAGACGTGGGGATGGGGATTACAACGCTCTCCCGAGATGGCGTTGACGCCTTCCACGTGCTCCGAGCCCAGGTCGTAAAGTACTTTGGCGACCAGACCGACCAGCTCGTTCTCACGCACCCCCGGCCGCATGGCCCGGTAGAGCTCCTCATAGGCGGCGTCGACCATGGCACAGGCCGTGTTGATCAGGATGATCTCGTCCTGTGTCTTGATCTTACGGGCCCCCATCAGCAATTGCTGCCCATCCACCACCTTCAGCCCTTCTTTTTGCAGGGCGAACAGCACAGGAGGCTCCACGATGTCCACCCCCAGGGGCTCCCGATGGAGGCCTCGCTCCTCCAGCTCGATGCGGATCTTGCGGGCCACATCCTCCGCCCGCTGGGCATCCGGTGGCATCGCACCGCGCAGCGTGGAGATCCCGGCTCGCGAGCGCTCGGGTCCCAGCCAGGGGCAATAGAGCTGATGATGACGGGCTGCCGAACCGAAATCCCACACAATCGGCTCATCGTCCCGGGGGAGCAGGCAAAAGCGAGCTACCTTGTCCATTGCCCAGGTGCCAATATGGGTGGCACTAAGATAGCGGATATTGGCCATGTCGAAGCACAGCAACGCGCCCAGCTCGGACCGCTGAAGAAGCGTTTGGATCCGATGGAGCCGTTCCCGCCTCAGGCGCTCGAAATCGACACGGGCCTACCAATCCACACCCATCGTTCCGAAGGTTTTCAACCCCATGGCACCCTCCTTTCGTTCAGACGCGGCCACACAGGGTTTTCGCCGCTTCCACCACCCTCTCCGGGGTGGGAACGGTGAGATCCTCCAGGGGCGGAGAGAACGGAACAGGGACATCCATCGCCCCCAGACGGATCACCGGCGCGTCCAGGTAGTAAAAGGCACCCTCGGTGATCACAGAGGCCAGCTCGGCTGTCGCCCCATAGCTCTGATGGCCCTCGTCCAGGATGATGACCCGCCCGGTTTTCCTGGCGGATTCGATCAACGTCTTCCGATCCAGTGGGACCAGCGTTCGGGGATCTACCACCTCCGCTTCAATACCCAGCTCCGCCAGCCGTTGAGCCGCCTCTATAGCGACATGGACCATACGGCCGATGGCCACGATCGTGAGATCCCGACCTTCCCGTTTGATGTCCGCCACGCCGAAGGGGATGGTGTATTCCTCAGCAGGGACATATCCGCGCATGCTATACATCGCTTTGTGCTCGAAGAAGAGGACCGGATTATCGTCCCGGATCGCGGTTTTCAGCAGACCTTTGGCATCATATGGGGTAGAAGGAATGACCACCTTCAGGCCGGGAATATGGGCGAACCAGGCGTGTAAACTCTGGCTATGCTGAGCCGCTTTCCGCAGCGTGGCACCCATAGTGGCGCGGATCACCATGGGGACCTTCCATTTCCCGCCGGACATGTAATGCACTTTGGCAGCCTGATTGACGATCTGATCCATTGCCAGCGTGAGGAAGTCCCCAAACATGATGTCCACCACCGGTCGCATTCCGGTCATCGCTGCTCCCACCGCGATGCCGGTGAAGCCAGCTTCTGAAATGGGGGTATCGATCACGCGCTGGGGCCCGAATTCTTCCACCAACCCTTTCAGAACCTTGAAGGGAGTTCCTGCCTCCGCCACATCCTCGCCCATAATGAATACCCAGGGATCCCGGCGCATTTCCTCGGCCAGGGCCTCACGGATCGCCTGGGCCATTGAGATCACCCGATCTGTCGTGCTGCTCTCATAGCTGTGCTTCATTGGCGTAGACATGCCGCGCCACCTCATCCAGATCGGGATAGGGTGCATTCAACGCGAACGCCAGGGCCGCTTCAACCTCCGCGCGGACCTCGCGGTCAATCGCCTCCAGGATCCGTTCATCTGCAATGCGTTCCTGGAGCATCCATGAGCCCAGCAATCGAATCGGATCCCGCTCGCTTTTCCACCACTCCTCTTCCTCGCGAGAGCGATAGTAAGAACGATCGATATCTCCCACGTGATGTCCGTAATAACGATAGGTGTTGCAGAGCAGGAAAGCTGGCCCTTCCCCGGCGCGTGCGCGTTCGATCAGACGCTGGGCAACGAAATACACCTCTCGCACATCCTGCCCATCCACCGCCTCCGCATGGATCCCAAACGCCCGTGGGCGATCCAGGATCTCTCCAGCCAGGACCTCCTGATAGGGGGTGTATTCGGTGTAGAGGTTGTTCTCGCAGACATAAATGACGGGGAGCTTCCAGAGAGAGGCCATGTTCATCACTTCGTAGAGCACCCCCTGCCCGAGGGCGCCCTCCCCAAAGAAGCAGACCACCACCTGGTCGGTCCCCCGCATTTTTGCGGAAAATGCCGCACCGGTGGCGATCCCAACAGCCCCTGCTACGATAGCGTTGGCTCCCAGATTCCCTGTGTCCGGATCCGCGATGTGCATGGAGCCACCCTTGCCTCGATTATAGCCGGGGGCCTTGCCCAACAATTCGGCAAACATTCGATCCATAGAGGCGCCCTTTGCCAGACAATGGCCGTGCCCTCGATGGGTGCTGGTAATGTAATCGTCCCGCCGCAACGCCTCGCAGACTCCGACCGCCACTGCCTCCTGGCCAATATAGAGGTGGGCCAGGCCTGGCATCTTCGCGCTCACATAGAGCTCATTCACCTGCTCCTCGAAGCGACGGATCCGCAGCATCTGTCGATACATGTGAAGCCATTGCTCGCCATCGACCGTCAGATAGACAGAACGCTCTGCGCGGATTTTCGGCCCCGAAGATGACATCATCGACGCTCCTCCCAACAGCGGATCAGGCCTCCAGGCCCGACATGCGAGCCAGGACGTGGAAAACGACGGCGAAATCCTGATGAGCCAGCCCCATCCCCCGTGCCGCGGTCAGGAACTCGTTGGCCACAGCCGTGGTCGGCAAGGGGACATTCAGGCTGCGCCCCATTTCCAGAGCCAGCAGAAGATCCTTCTGCATCATATTGACGTCAAACCAGGCTTCCTCCGGCATCCGGAGGACAAAGGGGCCGCGATATTTCAACATGGGGGAAGCGACCACGCTGTTCAGCAGAGCGCGCACGGCGATCTCGCGGGGAATACCGCTCTTCTCAGCCAGAAGGACGGCTTCGCTGAAGGCCAGCATCTGAACGGCTAATCCCAGGTTGACAGCAATCTTCATGGCCACCGCCAGCCCATTGGGGCCAACATAGGTAACCGTGGGCCCAATGTCCTGGAGAATGGGCAGCACCCGTTCGAAGACCTCTCGATCTCCGCCGACCATGATCGAAAGCTGGCCAGCCTCCAGGGTGGAGACGCTGCCGGAAACTGGCGCATCTAACATGGCTGCCCCGCGAGCGGCCACCTGAGCCGCCAGCTCCCGGCTGAAGGCCGGGCTGACTGTACTCATATCGATATAAACCTTCCCCGGCCCCAAACCGGCCAGGATTCCATCTGGCCCCAGGGCAATAGCTTGCAGGGCCCGGGTGTCTGTAACCATAGAGAAAATGATATCCGCCGCTTCGGCCACGGCCCGAGGGCTATCAGCCCATTGCATCCCGGCTTCGATCAGCCAGCGGGCCTTTTCCTTAGTTCGGTTGTAGCCGGTCACCACGTGGCCGGCGTCCATCAACCGCTTGGCGATCCGGCCACCCATCGTGCCCAATCCGACGAATCCCAGATTGGCCATTCGGACCTCTCCTTAAGGAATTTCACCCAGAATATGCGCGCTGTCCTCCCGGATCTGCTGGAGGTGAGCGATCATAGCCACTCGGGCCGCTTCGGGATCCCGCCGCGTGACCGCCTCCAGAATCTGCTTGTGGTAGAACTGGCCCCGTGCTGCTCCACCGACGAGAAATACCTGGATCCGGTGCTCTCGAAGCAGATCAATAATGGGGTCGATCAAAAGGGGGATCAGTGGGTTCCCAGACCCTTCCGCCAGCGCCAGATGGAAATCCAGGTCTGCCTCTACAAACCGCTCGGGATCATCAAAGGAGGCATCCATGATTTCGACCGCGCGACGCATCGCCTCCAGATGCTCCTCGGTGGCCCGTTCAGCCGCCAGGGCCGCGATAGAGGGCTCCAGCAGCTCCCGGACTTCCATCAGATCGGAGATCCGGCGGGCCTGTTCGCGACGCAGTAGCATACCGAGAGTTTGTCGAACGACCTGATGGACATTGTCCGTTACAAAGGTGCCGCGCCCAGGATGAACCTCTACTAGGCCTTTTTCCCGCAACGCCTTGATTGCCTCCCGCACCGCCGTGCGGCTCACCCCGAACTGCTCGGCCAGCTCCCGCTCCGAAGGCAGCTGATCCCCCGGCTTCAGTTCGCCATTGCGGATTCGTGCTTCGATCTGTTCCACGATCTGCTCATAAAGCCTCGCCAGACGCACCGGCGTATACATATCCCCCCCTTACTGGCCTTCTTCGTCAGGGACTGGATTCAGAGGCTCGACCTCCAGACAGATCATCCGGCCATCATATGGTATGGTGGTATGACCAGCATACAGGATACTCGAATTGGGGGATTTTGTCAAGAGCCATTGAGGCGGAAGGACCCTTAGGGATGCGGGGAAAGGGAGGGTGGGACCACGCCTTCAATAGCCTCACCTGCTCCCAGGCCTCTCAAAGGGTAATAGAGCCGATTCCATTCCCGCTCCAGCCCATGGACCGGATAAGACTGATTTCCACCAAATTTGCGAAACCCATTGACGAGTGGCCTGCTAATGCCTAAGATTCTATATAGAGAAACTTTGTTCCAAATAATGGAACACGAGATGCGACAGAAACACGCCAGGTTGCGGAAGGATAAGCGCCAGCGTTTGCAGACGATCGATCGGGCATTGGGGCTGCTGGAATTGATTTGCCGGGCCGAAGATGGCTCTTCGATTACAGAGCTCAGCCGGCAAACAGGCTTACCCAAAAGCACCGTGCATCGATTGCTGGCGACCCTCGGCGCGCATCGGCTGGTAGTTCAGGATCCCCAGACGAACCGTTATCTCCCAGGCATCAAACTCTTTGAATTGGCTCAGGCGGTCTTGCAAAAACTCGAACTGCGCAAGCAGGCTCTCCCCGAGCTTCGCGAGCTATGCCAGCGAACCAATGAAACAGTGCACCTGGCCATCCTGGATGACGGCGATGTGATCTACATCGACAAGCAGGAAGGCCAGCAGACGATCCGGATGTTTTCGGCCATCGGCAAGCGGGGCCCGGCGCATTGCACCGGCGTAGGCAAAGTCCTGCTGGCCGCATTGCCGGAGCATGAGCTGGACGAGCTGATCCGACGCAAGGGGCTTCCTCGATTCACGGAAAAGACCATTACAGATCCGGAAGTCCTGAAAGCACATCTGGCCCAGGTGCGGCAGCAGGGATACGCCATCGATGACACGGAACATGAGCCTGAAATCCGTTGCGTGGCCTGCCCCATCCGGGATCACACCGGTCGGGTGATTGCTGCGGTGAGCCTGACCATACCGGCTTTCCGGGCCACGCGCGAACAGATCGAAGCCCTGGCCCCCCTGGTCCGTGAGTACGCCAATCGGATCTCCCGGAAGATGGGCTGGACCGGCGAGAGCCTGTAAGGGAGGTGTTCCAATGCGCAGGCGGATCCAGTCGATGCCGCAACGGCCATCCCCGGAACTCCTGAACGGCTTCCGCGAGTTGCTGAAGATCTACAGCCCCTCTTGTGTGGTGGCGGATTCGATGGAACGAGATGGTGTCATGCACTCCAGCCTGAAGCCGGTCTTTCCCTGTCGTTTCGTCGGCCCCGCGTTAACGGTGAAGCTCTTTCCGGGAGATCTGGTGGATTGCCTGGATGCCCTGGCCGTAGCTCAGGAGGGGGATGTCATCGTGGTGAGCGCCGGAGGGGAGACCGAGACCTCTGTTTGGGGTGGCCTGATGGCTGGCCTTTGCAAGCAGAAAGGCGTTGCAGGGGCTGTGGTGGATGGGGCGATCCGGGACATCGATGAAATCCGCGACCTGGGGTTCCCGATTTTCTCCCGCGCGGTGGTTCCTCGCTCTACCCACTCCCCTTACTCAGGCCGGCTGGAGCCAATCGAGGTGAACGTTCCGATCATCTGCGGTGGTGTTCTGGTTCGCCCGGGGGATCTCATTCTTGCGGACGAGATCGGCGTGGTGGCTATACCGCTTGAAGAAGCATGGGACGTCCTGGAACGGGCTCGACGACAGGCGGAAAAGGAGGAAGCCACCCGCCAGTGGATTCGCGCCGGCAGGACGGTGGAAGAGATCCTACAAGCCTTCGGCCGCCTTTAGAAAAAGGAGGAAACCATGGCGAGCAAAAAGAAGGGATATGGGAAGTTGACGCGCCGCGAGTTTCTGAAGGCCGCCGGGCTCGCGGCTGCTGGGGGACTGCTGAGCACCTGTGCACCGGCACCTACCCCGACTCCTGCGGCACCGGCCACCCCCGCGCCAGGCACGTCAGTGCCCCGTGTGGAGGGTGCTACTCCCGAGGAGCGGGCCCTCAACGGAATCAAGGCGCTGAAGGCAGCCGGGAAGATCAAAGACGGCGATACGTTCGTAATCCTCCACCACTCCGGCCAGCGCAACAACATCGTTCCCGCTCTTGAGGAATGGAACCGGCTCACCGGCCTGAACTTCGTCAGCGCGGAGGAAGGCCTCGAGGCCAACATCTACACCAAGGTAATGAACGAGGCCGTTACCCGCACCGGGAGCTATGACATCTTCCTGACCTTCGTGAACTGGATCGCCGACATGGCCGAGGCCGGTCTGATCGTCGATCAGACCGAGTGGTGGGAAAAGTACGATCCCGAAGTCGATCACGGCCCGAACGCTTATGTCTCCCCGATTGATCGCTTCACTTCCCTGTATAAGGGCCGCCGCTATGCGATGGGAGCAGATAATGACACATTCTCCATGTTCTACCGAAAGGATCTGATGGAGAATCCCGACGAGCAGAAACGATTTGAGGATAAGTTCGGACGCAAGCTTGAGGTTCCCAAGACATGGGAGGAATTCGATCAGTGGGTGGCCTTCTTCGACCGACCGGATCAGGGCATCCGGGGCGTTCACATGTATGCGGAACGCTACTTCGCTTACACCGGATGGGCGGCCCGTTTCATCTCTCGCGGCGGGGCTTACTTTGATGACAACATGGATCCGCTGATCACCTCCGAGGAAGGTGTCACCGCGCTGGAAGAGATGGTGCGCCTGATTCAAAACCATGCCTGGCCGGATGCTGTGACCGGCGACTGGTCAGTGGCCTACACCCGATTCCCAGAGGGATCGGTCTTCTGCGCCTGGGCCTGGCCTTCGCTCGGCAAATGGGCGCAGGACCCCAAGACCTCGAAGATTGTGGGCAAGGTCGGCGCGATGGAGATCCCCGGGACGATGCATGATGGCGAGCTGATCCGGGCCGTGCCGCACGTTGTCGGGTGGAGCTTCAGCATCTCCCGCTACAGCAAATCGCCTGAGGCCTGCTATTGCTTCATCCAGTGGTTCTGCGGCCCCAAGACCGGGCTGGACGCCATCGCCCGTGTGGGCACACTGGATATCTTCCGGCAGCCCTGGTTCAATGAGCCCAAAATGAAAGAAGCTTACGGAGAAGAGTTCCTGCCGGTCCTGCTGGCCAACTCCAAGAATGCCTTCCCGGATATCTCCCTGCGCGGTGCAAACGAATATCTGGACAAGCTGAACCTTCATCTCCAGCAGGCCTTCGCTGGCCAGAAGAAGCCGGAGCAGGCGCTGAAGGATGCGGCCGACGAATGGCAGAAGATCACCGATCGCCTGGGCCGGCTCAGCCAGATTGAGGCCTGGCGACAGGAGCGGAAGAATTATCCCGAGCCTATTCAGCGGCTCTGGCGGAAGAAGGGCATCTTCAAGGATTGAACGCTTGCCATCATGGGCGGGGGAGCCGAACGCGCGTTCGGCTCCCCCGCCCGCGTGGGACGGGAGGGAAAATGCGCTTTCCGATTCAATGGAAGCTGAAATGGGCTGAAGAGCGCTGGATGGGACAACTGCTGATCCTCCCCATGCAGTTGCTGATCTGGTTCGTCCTGATCATCCCCATGCTCATTGTGATTTATCTAAGCCTGGTCTCCTGGCAGCCTATTATGGGGGTGGATTGGTGGCAGGCACCGTTTGCAGGTCTGAGCAACTATGTGCAGGCTGTGCAGGATCCACGCTTTCTGACGGCCATGGGCCGGACGATTGGCCTGGTCCTGGTCGCTGTCAGCCTGGAGTTCCTCCTCGGGCTGGCGCTGGCGCTCTTCTTCCACCAGCAGGAATTCCCTGGGAAACGGATATTCGCCTCGATCCTTCTTTACCCCATGATGCTCCCCTGGGTTGTGGTGGGGCTCTGTTTTTACCTGCTTTTCCTGGATAAGGGTCCGGTCAACTACATCCTGATCAGTCTTTTCGGGCCCAGTGCATCCGTGCAGTGGTACCAAAATCCGATCCTGGCTCTCATGACGATCGCTCTGGCGGACATCTGGCAATGGACTCCCTTTATGTTTCTGGTCATCTACTCCGGATTAGGCGCTCTTCCCCCCGAGCCCGTGGAGGCGGCTATGACCTTGGGGGCCAACCGGTGGGAGATTTTCCGCTACATTGTCTTCCCCATGCTCAAGCCGGTTATATTGATCGCCCTTATTATTCGCACCCTGGAGGCCTTCAAGATTTTCGATCTGGTTTACATCATGACCGGCGGCGGGCCAGGGACCTCTACGGAGAGCCTGTCCCTATATCTCTATCGAACCGGATTCATATATGGACAGCTTTCTTATGCGGCCGCAATGGCCCTGCTGGTGCTGATCCTGGTAGCCCTGGTGGCCCGACTGGCTGTTCGACCGCTGGAGCGTGAACTGTAAGCCCGATGGGGGGGATCATGCCGAAGCGCGCATGGACTTCCGTACTCGCTCGCTGGGGAATTGTCCTGCTTGTGAGCCTGATCACGCTGACCCCTGTGGTCTGGGTGCTCTCCCTTTCTTTTAAGCCGCCACAGGAATGGCTGGCGTATCCTCCTACCCTTATCCCTCGACAGCCCACCCTGGAGAATTATCTGGTCCTGTTCTGGCCCGGGAATCCCGTGGGCGTGGTCAGCGAGATGGTGCGCACCGCCGAGCCGGTCACGCGGGCTTTCATCAACAGCCTGATCATTGTTCCCATCTCCACCGCGCTTTCTATCGTCATTGGATTCCTGGCCGCCTATGGGATCTCCCGCTTCGGGGCCGGGGGGAATTTCCTGCCCTTCTCGGTTCTGACCACGCGGATGTTTCCGCCTATCGCTTTCGCGGTCCCCTTGCTGGTCTACTACCGATCCCTGGGACTGATCGACACCCATCTGGGCCTGATCCTGATGTACACGACCTTTACCCTGGCTTTCTCGCTCTGGATGATCAAGGGTTTCATTGATGGAATCCCGCGCCATATCGAGGAGGCCGCTATCCTGGATGGGGCCTCTCGCTGGCGCGTTATGTTCACCATTACCCTGCCCTTAATTCGAGGAGGCCTGGCCGCTGCTGCGCTCTTCGTGTTCATCATGAACTGGACGGAGTTCCTTTTCGCCCTGATCTTCACTTCCCGTTTCGCTGTCACTCTGCCAGTTCAGGTGAGCCGATATGCAGGAGCGGTCGGCCGATATTATGGCCCACAAGCCGCCCTGGGTATTATTGCCTCCATCCCGGTCCTGATCGCCGGCTATCTGATCCAGCGCTACCTCGTTCGCGCCTTCACCTTCGGACTGGTTAAGTAGCTATGGCCCACAAAGAGCAAGTCCTGATCCGCCTGGAAGGGATTACCAAGGAATTCAACGGAACGATCGCGGTCCAGGATCTGAACCTGGAGATCCGGGAAGGCGAGTTCCTGTGCTTCTTGGGACCTTCTGGATGTGGGAAGACAACCACATTGCGGATGATCGCCGGCCTGGAGCGGCCGACGCGAGGGGAGATCTACCTCCGAGATCAGCGCATCACCGATTGGCCACCTCAACGGCGTAACATCGGCTTCATGTTTCAGAACTACGCGCTGTTTCAACACATGTCCGTTTATGACAATCTGGCCTTCGGCCTGCGGGTGCGGCGCGTTCCTCCGACAGAAATCGAACGCCGGGTGCGGGCAGTCGCTCAGGCGCTCGAACTGGAGCCGGTGCTGAACCTGCGGGCTTCCCGGCTGGATCTGAGCACGATGCAGCGGGTCGCCCTGGCCCGTATCCTGGTGATTGAGCCTCAGGTGCTACTCCTGGATGAGCCCCTTAACAACTTCCGGCCCGGGCTACGAGAGCTGATGCGAGCTGAGCTGAAGCGCTGGCAGTATCAGTTCGGGCGCACCATGGTCTACGTGACTCACGATCAGGAGGAGGCCCTGACGCTGGGAGACCGTGTGGTTGTGATGAACGCAGGGCGCGTAGAGCAGGTTGGAACCCCTGACGAGGTTTACTGGCGCCCCGCGACCCTCTTTGTGGCCGGTTTTATCGGCCGGCCCCCCATGAACCTGATTCCTGTCGAATACCGGATCTCGGAAGGGCATGCTTTTCTGATCTCTCCGGATTTCGAAATGCGGGTGGATGAACGCCGGGCACTCATCGAAGCCAGCTCCTTTCTTCCCCGGCTCATCCTTGGGATTCGCCCTGAGCAGTTGCTGATCCCGGATCTGCATGCGTCTTCCCACGAGGGGCTTGTTCGGATCCCGGCGAAAGTCGATCTGGTTCGGCCATTAGGCCGAAAGTTAATCCTGGATTTGAAAACCCGCAGCGGGCTGCTGATTCAGATGGTCACGCCGAGCACGCGACGCTTCGCTGTGGGAGACGATCTGGAAATCGCTTTCCATCCGCATCAAGCATTGTTATTCGATCCACACACCGGTCAAGGGCTCTACTGATGGCTTCCATCGAAGTCCGCCAGCTCTACAAGCGTTATGGACGGATCACGGCCCTGCAGGGCCTGGATTTCTCCGTGAAGGATGGGGAGTTCTTCTGCCTGCTCGGGGCTCCGGGGGCAGGAAAAACCACCACGTTCCGGATCATCGCCGGCCTGGAGAAGCCCGATAGGGGGGAGGTATGGATTGGTGGAGAGTTGATGAACTCGATCCCTCCCCAGCGACGGGATGTGGCGATGGTTTTTGAGGATGTCGCTCTTTACCCGCACATGTCAGCGTTTGATAACATCGCCCATCCCCTGCGCCTGCGTCGGCTTCCAGAAGAGGAGATCCGCCGCCGGGTTGGCGAGATCGCTGAATTATTGCGGATTTCCCATTTGCTTCATCGCCTGCCCCACACCTACAGCGGCGGGGAGCGCCGTCGGGTCGCCATCGCCCGGGCGATGGTCCGCAGGCCCCGTGTCCTGCTCCTGGATCAGGCGTTTACAGATCTGGATGCAAAAATCCGCCAGGAGATGGCTGCAGAACTCAAGCGCCTGCAGCGAGAGACGGGCCAGACGATGATCTATGCCACCCATGACTTTGAAGAGGCGGTGGCTATGGCGGATCGCATCCTGGTGATGCGGGATGGGCGCGGGGTACAGGTCGACGAGCCCCAGGTTCTTTATGACCGGCCTGCAACCGCGTTCGTGGCCAGCTTTCTGGGAAGCCCGGGGATGAATCTCCTTCGCTGCCAGGCGATCCCGGAACCACAAGGCACTCGCTTTGTGCATGCGGATTTCATGCTACTCTCCCCTGTTCAGCTTGGAGAAAACCGAGAGGTTCTTCTGGGCATCCGTCCTGAGCATCTCCAGATCCTTATGAGCCCGGCCCCCGGATCGGTAGAGGCAGAGGTCGAAATCATTCAGCCTTTGGGCCTGGAACGTATTGTGGATCTCCGGACCGGTCCATTTGTGTTGAAAGCGATCGCTTCCATTGATCTGCCCTTGCAGCTGCGCCAGAGGGTGTGGCTGCTGTGGCCTTCGGAGCATCTCTTTGTTTTCGATGCTACGACGGAGGAACGGATCTACCCGGGGTGAAGGAGGCTTCCCATGATCGATGCCGCTCGACGGGAACGTCTGCTGGGGCTGATGCGAGAGGAAGGCTACGACGCCCTGATCTGTCGTTTGCCCGAGCATGTGGTCTATCTGACCAACTACTGGCCCCATCACGGATTCTCTGTCGCCCTGATCACGCGTGATGGATATGTGGGGCTTCTCGTCCCTGAGATCGAGCTGGATTACACCGACCCGGAGTGGGCGGAGGTGATCCCCTTCGGGTGGGGGCTCCTGAAAGATCCGGATCTCTATACTTCCTACCGCGAGCACTTGTCCAGGTTGCGTGATCGCCTGGGGTTGCATCGGTCTATTATCGGGATCGAACGCTCCGCCGAAGTTGTCGCCCCAACATATCGTCATGCGGAGCCGGTGGTCCCTGCCGCCCCATGGCATGATCTGCTTGGCGAAGTGTTTCCCAACGCCACTTTAAAGGGGGCGGATGATCTGCTTGCGCGATCCCGTGCGGTCAAGACCTCCTATGAGATCGAACGGATCCGTCTTGCCAATGAGGTGGCCGCGATCGGACTAGCGCGACTCAAGGAGTTGGTCCTCCCGGGCCGGACCGAAGCTCAGGTCGGTGCGGCGATCGAAGCCGAGATTCGGGCGCGAGGGCCAGGATATCGTGGAGCGCGTCTGGTCCGCGCCTCTGCGGAGGTCTGCGCGGGTCCGGAGGGAAGCTATAAGGGCTACCTACTGGTTCCATCGACCCCGCGGGTTATTCAGGAGGGGGATCTGGTGATGGTGGAGCTGGCAACTGTGGTAGATGGCTACTGGTCTGACCTCACCCGCGTTGTGGTAGCCGGCGAACCCAACCCTCGACAGCGGGAAATTTACGATCTGGTTCAACAGGCTCAGCAGGCAGCCATCCAGGCCATGCGCCCTGGAGTGCCCGCGGAAGCGGTTGATGCAGCAGCCCGCAAAGTTATCGAAGAGGCAGGATATGGGGTGTATTTCAACCATATCACCGGACATGGCGTGGGCTATCGCTATCACGAGTTCATCCCATTCCTTGCTCCAGGCGTTCGGACATCTCTGGAAGCTGGAATGGTATGCACTGTTGAGCCTGGCGTCTATATCCCCGGATTCGGCGGGATCCGGATTGAAGACAATGTGGCGGTAACTCCTGGAGGACCTCAGGTTCTTTCTACCGCAGACCGCACACTGTAGGAGGAGCCATGGAGCCCATCCAGGCGATCCGGGAGAGCCGGGCTCTGATCATTATCCGGGGGGACTTCGGAGATCGGCTCGAAAATATCACGCGGATTTTGGTAGAGGAAGGGTTCATGGCGATCGAGGTGGCCATGAATTCTCCTCACGCTTCAGAACAGATCACCCGGATCGCGCAAGTTTTCAAAGGCCGCGCCGCCATCGGCGCAGGGACAGTCCTTTCTGTTGAAGACGCACGGCGCGCACTGGAAGCAGGGGCCTGTTTCATCGTCAGCCCTCACATCGATGAGTCTCTTCTCGCTTTCTGTCGGGAAAACAGGATCCCTGCTATTCCTGGAGCCTTTACTCCGTCAGAAATCTGGCGGGCATGGCAGAGGGGAGGTGCGATGGTGAAGATCTTTCCAGCCATGCCCGCTGGTCCTGAATATCTGCGAAACCTGCGCGGACCTTTCCCGGATATCCCATTTCTCCCAACCGGGGGGATCACTATTGAGAATGCCGTAGCCTTTCTCCGCGCAGGAGCGATCGCCGTGGGTATCGGAAGCGCGCTGGTAGGTCCCTATGTGATGGCCCCGGAGGGTCTGACCCAGCTTCGGGAAGCCTGCCGTCGCCTTTCCCGATCCCTGCGCGAGCTCTAAAAGTCATTTCTTCCTGAGGTTTTGAGGCTGGGTGGACTGAGGGTCTCTGTCCCTGAAACTCAAAGGCAAAAAACCATAAGGCATTAAATCCGGCGAGGCGTCGACCAATGCCAGATGTGGTGACTATTGGCGAGACATTATTGCGTTTAACCGCACCGCCCGGGTTCGGTCTGGAGCAAACCGAGATCCTCCGGCTGGAGGTTGCTGGCGCGGAATCGAATGTGGCCATTGGTCTCTCGCGACTGGGGATCTCCAGCGGCTGGATTTCGCGCCTGGTGAATAATCCTCTGGGACGACGGATTGCGAACAAAATCCGCGAGCATGGTGTGGATGTATCGCGAGTGATCTGGACCTCTGAAGGGCGGGTGGGATTGTATTACCTGGAGCTCGGGCAACCTCCTCGCCCCTATCAGGTGATTTACGATCGGGCCGGTTCGGCCTTCTCTCAGATCGACCCTGAGGAGGTGGATTGGAATTACATCCGCCAGGCCCGGTTGATTCACCTCACCGGGATCACTCCCGCTTTAAGCCTGAACTGCTATCGCCTGATCTGCCGGGCAATTCAGGAGGCGCAATCCGCAGGCCTGAAAATCTCATTCGATGTGAATTATCGTTCTAAATTGTGGTCCCCTGAGGCTGCCCGCCAGGCCATCCAGCCGCTCCTGCCTGCTATTGATGTGTTATTCTGCACCACACAGGAAGCCATCCACGTTCTTGGATGGAACGGGGACCCGGAAACCATATTGCGTGAGGCGGCTCAACGCTATCCGAGGATGACCATTGTGCTCACCCTGGAAGAGGGTGGGGCTCTTCTCTGGTATGAGGGTCAGATCTACACGCAACCAGGCTATCCCCTCGAGCCTATCGATCGGGTAGGCGCTGGCGATGCTATGGTGGCCGGTTTCCTCACCGGGTTCCTCCATGGGGATCCCTTGCGCGGGCTGGCCTATGGCGTGGCCTATGCAGCCCTGAAGCATACCTTCATCGGTGATATTGCATGGTGCAATCAGTCGGACCTGGAGCAACTGATCCACAACCAGCAGGCTCGCTGGCGTTAAATCCTCAAGGAGGCATGGCCATGCGGCTGAAAGATAAAGTGGCCATCGTAACAGGCGGGGCAATGGGTATCGGCAAAGGGATCGTGACGGTCTTCGCCCGCGAAGGGGCGAAGGTGGTCATTGCCGATGTCAACGAAGAGGCAGGGCGAGCGACTGAGAAGGAATTGCGTGATCAGGGGTTTGAAGTTTTCTTCGTCCGCTGCGATGTATCCAGCGAGGAAGATGTGAAGGCTATGATCCAGAAAACTATTGAGCGCTATGGAGCCCTTCACATCCTGGTCAACAACGCCGGGATTGGGGTGTATAAGAGCATCACCGAAGCAACCCGGGAGGAATTCGAGCGCTGCCTTGCTGTGAACCTGGTGGGCCCCTTCCTGTGCTCCAAATACGCTATCCCTCACATTAAGGCCTCCGGCGGTGGGAGCATCATCAATATCGCTTCCGTTCATGCCGTTCAGAATGTGGGTGGAACGGCGCCTTACGCTGCCTCCAAAGGCGGGCTGGCGGCCCTGACACGAGCTGCGGCGATCGATGTGGCTCGGGACAACATCCGGGTAAACGCCATCTGTCCAGGATGGATCGATACCCCCCTGGTGCGAGGGATCTTCGCTTCCTCGCCGGATCCGGAGGGGATGCGTCGTCAGGTGGAACGCCGTCAGTTGCTGGGCCGTCTGGGGACGCCAGAAGACGTGGGCTACGCTGCGCTCTTCCTGGCCAGTGATGAGTCCTCGTATATCACTGGTTCCCTGCTCTTTGTGGATGCGGGGATGACAGCCCAGCTGGAGACGTGGTAAAGAGCTTCTTCTGTCCCCCATCAGGGGGTCACATCCATGGCTGCCTGTCAGCTTTTGCAGGGAGCTCCTTCCATTTTGCGCTTATCGCCCGAGCAGATCCAGATCACGCGTTGGTGCCCGGCTTGCCAGGCCCCCACCGCAGTGATCCATCAACGGCGGATCCGCCGTGTCTGGGATTTAACGCCAGTGCTGCTGGAGCAAATCCGCTTTCGATGTAAGCGATGCGGGATGACCTGGACAGCTCAGCCGGAGATGGTCGAGACAGGCCAGCAGCGAAGTCGGAAGCTTCGAGCCCTGGGGGTGCTTCTCTATCTGGCGGGTTTCTCGGGAGCCGCTGCGGCTTTTATACTGCGCAATCTGGGCATCCGTATTTCGGCGGCTACCATCTATCGAGATGTGCAGAGCCATCGAAGGCGAATTGGAGATCGAACCTGGGAACAATGGCGACGGGCCCTCCAGGAGAGGCAGGTGGAAGTTCGAGCATCTCCCTTCCGTCATGAAAGGAGGAATGTCGCTTCGGAGGCTCTGATCTTTCCAGCAGGTCATCTGATGCTTGAATTAACTTTCGTCCGCTCCCCGTGCTTGGACTCGTTTCTTCGGATGCTTCCACAGGAACTTCTGGGAAAAGTCTATGGAGCTTTGCTCTAAGGAAAAGCTGGGGGTGGCAGCCTCGCGGCCCACTCTCAAAATCCCATGGGGAGATGGTTACCCGGTTACGCGATGTGTGTGACGGTGGGTTTTCCACCGTCGCAAGATACAGCTCATCGGTGGAGCGAGGCGGCCATTCGACGCCAGGTGTGCCGCCGGCCGCGGATCGCGATGGAGAGCGTGTAGATGTTCTCCGGGAAAGCGATGCCCATGAGCCCTGCATC
>JAEVEY010000079.1 GCA_016842045.1 Candidatus Thermoflexus sinensis
CCGGGCGCCGAAGGCGCCCGGCTCGCCCCCAAAATCTCTTTTCTCCCCCCTCCCCACGGCCCTTTGGGCCGTGGGGAGGGGGGAGAAAGGGGGGTGGGGCCATTGGCCCACACCCTCTTATATCCTCAAAACAAATCTGAACGAAGCACTACGAACAGGAAAAGCCCTTTGTTTGTAGTCGGGCACGAAGCGAAGCGGAGTGCCCGTTGTAAGCGTTCCCAAAAAGAGGACGGGCACTGACGTGCCCTACTACGAACAGGAAAAGCCCTTGTTCGTAGTAGGGCACGAAGCGAAGCGAAGTGCCCGTCACAGGCGTTCCCAAAAAGGACGGGCACTGACGTGCCCTACTACGAACAGGAAAAGCCCTTTGTTTGTAGTCGGGCACGAAGCGAAGCGGAGTGCCCGTTATAAGCGTTCCCAAAAAGGACGGGCACTGACGTGCCCTACTACGAACAGGAAAAGCCCCTGTCTGTAGTAGAGCGCGGGGCGGAAAATGCTTCTTCCCTATCGGCGAAACATTCCGGTTCCTGTCGATTTCAGGGGGAAGGGCTACATGAATTCGTGGGGTGCTTTCTGGTCATCCCTCTTGATCCACACCCGAAGAGGCAGACCAACCTGAGGCGGCCGGTCCCCTATTAGGGGAAGGAAGGGGGACCGGCCGCCTCCACAGCCTCCCCTTTCCCTCACGGCCCGGCCGGCAGGGGAAGGCGTGGACTTATCCCGACGCTGCTGGCGTGACCGCGGCCTGGGCGGCGAGAGCGCCCTCCCGCAGGGCCCGGATATTGAGTTCGATCAGATGTCGATGGCGCCCGGGCATATGCTCCCGGAGCGCCTGTTCCACCTGCTCCAGGCTCAGCACCGGGAGCCGGGCCAGCAACGCGCCGACCATGATCATATTCGCCAGGCGCCGATCCCCCAGGGCCTCCGCCATCTCGTTCGCCGGAAGGGCCACCACCTCCACATCCGTCCGTTCCGCCGCCCGCCCGGCCATCGAGGCGTTCACCACCAGGATGCCCCCGGGCTGCATTAGGGGCTCGTATTTATCGAGGGAAGGCCGGTTCATCACAATGGCCGCGCGGGGACGACGCACCAGCGGGGAGCCGATCTCCTCGTCCGAAATGATCACCGTGCAGTTCGCGGTGCCTCCGCGCATCTCCGGCCCATAAGAGGGGAACCAGGTCACGTTCTTCCCCGCATCCATCGCGGCATAGGCCAGCACCTGCCCGGCGAACAGGATCCCCTGCCCGCCGAACCCGGCGATGATGATCTCCACCTGCATGGGTGCCTCCATGCTCGAAAATCGTAACGGGTCCCTCACATTACACGCGCAATCCCTTTAACTCCGGGGCCACTTTGAATTCCCCGAGCGGGAAGATAGGGAGCATCATTTCCTCCACCCATTGCATGGCTTCGATCGGCGAAAGCCCCCAGTTGGTCGGGCAGGTGGAGAGCAGCTCCACGAACGAGAAGCCCAAACCCCGCGCCTGCGCCTCAAAGGCCATGCGGATCGCCTTCTTCGCCAGGCGGATGTTCTTCGGATCGTGGAGGCTGCGCCGCGCCACATAGCTGGGCCCTTCCAGGGTCGCCAGCATCTCCGCCATCCGGATCGGAAAGCCGCTGCGGCGCACATCCCGCCCATTCGGCGTCGTGGTCGTCCGCTGGCCCGGGATGGTGGTGGGCGCCATCTGACCGCCCGTCATCCCGTAGTTGGCGTTGTTGATGAAGATGACCGTGATGTTCTCCCCCCGGGCGGCCGTGTGGATGATCTCCCCCATCCCGATGGAGGCCAGATCGCCGTCGCCCTGGTAGGTGAAGACGATGCGATCGGGCAGCATCCGCTTGATGCCTGTGGCCATCGCCGGCGCCCGGCCATGGGGGGCTTCCACGAAATCCACATCGAAGTAGTTGTAAGCGAAGACCGAACACCCCACCGAGGCCACCCCGATGGTGCGCTCCCGCAGGCCCATCTCCTCCAGGACCTCCGCGATCAGGCGATGGGCCACACCGTGGGTGCACCCCGGGCAATAATGGGTGTGCACCTCGATCAGGATGCGCGGGCGCTCATAGACCTTTTGATAGGTTGTCTCCGGCGCAATTGCCGTCACCATCTCGGCATCTCCTTGGCGAAGGAGTTACAGGCGTTTTTCCCTGAAGCGCAACTCGCCCTCAGCCGACTGTATCCTGCGAAACCCCCAACCCATCCGAGATGAGGCGGTGGACCCTCTCCCCAGGTCTTTCGGGCTGAGCTGAGCGTGCTTCCCTCACCGCACGAGACTCAACCGCTGGAACCAGGCCTCTCGGGGATCCCCCTCCAGGGACGGCGGCTGTCGAGCGATCCGGCGGATCTCCTCCAGGATTTCATCCGGGAAGGGAACCACACCTCCCATCCGGCCATAAAAGACCACTGGAGCGCGACGGGCCACCGCCAGCATGACATCGTCTAACATCTGACCCGCGTTCATCTCGACCACCAGGAAGGCCTGAGCCTGGCGGCAAAGCGCCTCGATCACCCCATAGGGGAAGGGGCTGAGGGTGATCGGCCGCAGCAATCCCGCCCGAATTCCCTCAGCGCGGGCGGCCCGCACCGCCGAGAGCGCCACCCGTCCGGCGATCCCAAACCCCACCACGATGATCTCCGCGTCGTCCAGATAGTATTCCCGGTAACGCACCTCATTCGCCTGGATCTGACGCCAGCGCTCTAACAGGCGCCGGTTGGTCTTCTCCTCCTCATAAGGATCCAGATAGATCGACGTCAGCACCCGCCGGGGGCGGCCCTGGGCGCCCGTCACCGCCCACTCCGGGCGGGTCCGGGGGATCTCCCGCATCGGCGGCAACTCCGCCGGCTCCATCATCTGTCCGATGCTCCCATCGGTCAGCACCACGGCGATGGTCCGGTATTTCTCCGCCAGATCGAAGGCCAGGACGGTGAGATCGATGGCTTCCTGAACGGTGGCAGGCGCCAGGGTGATCACCCGGTAATCGCCGTGGCCGCCGCCGCGGACGATCTGGTTGTAATCGCCCTGGGAGGGCGCGATGTTCCCCAGGCCGGGGCCGCCGCGCATCACATCGATGATCACACAGGGTACCTCTGTGCCGGCGATGTAGGAGAGGCCTTCCATCATCAAGCTGATCCCGGGGCCGGAGGAGGAAGTCATCACCCGGGCGCCGGTGCACGCTGCCCCGTAAACCATATTGATGGCCGCGATCTCGCTTTCCGCCTGGACGAACACCCGGCCCAGCTCCGGCATGCGTCGGGCCATGTATTCCAGCAGCTCCGTCTGAGGCGTGATGGGGTAGCCGAAATAGGCCTCCACGCCGGCCCGAATCGCCGCCTCCGCCATCGCTTCGTTGCCTTTGAGCAGCTCCCGCGCCATGGCCGCCTCCTTACGCCAGGGAAGGAGTTCGCTGCGCCCGCACGGGCACCTGCCGGTAAACGGTGATGGCCCCTTCCGGGCAGACCACCGCACACACCTCACACCCGGTGCACCGTTCCGGATCCATCAGCTGCGCCGGGTGATAGCCTTTCGGCGTCCATCGATCCTTCGCCAGCCCCAGCACCTGCTGCGGGCAGAAGTGCACGCAAAGCTCACAACCCTTACAGAACCGCTCATCAACGGTGATCCATCCTTTGATGGACATGGAAGCCTCCTGAAAGAGATAACGTCACGGGGTTATGGGATCCGTTGCAGCAGGGTTTTCGAGGGCCAGAGGTCCGCGGCCCGGCCCCCAGAAGATAAAGAGGGATCGGCATATCGGGCTCTAAACAAACGAACGCCTGGATGGAATCCGTGGAAGGCTTCGTTTCTGCAGCGCTCTCAGAACGGGTGGGAAACATGAACATCCAGCGGGGGAAGAAGGTGGACAGTCGGAGGGATTGAGAGGTGAGAGATATAAAAGAACCCCTTCGCTCGATCGCCCGCCACCGACCCGAAAGCCAGGGCCTTCGGAGGCCGAGGACCGAGCCCACAGGAAGGATCCAGTTCCAAATCCTGGGCTCGTCCTTCCGTCGCGCACGGATCATAGAGTGAGGAGCACTCTTTCCTTGTTGCAATACTAATTATAAACGAAATTTGCGAAAAGTCGAACTGGAGCTCACACGAGGTAGAGAATTTTGATCAAAATAATCATCAAAAATGGCCCTCCCCGTTCTGTTGGGATCCTGGCGGTGCCCGCTCGGGTTCCATGCTTATTCCTCCCCACGCTGCGAAACGTTATGGGGAGGAACAAACAAAGCCCCCGTTTGCAACAGAGCAAACGAATGGGCCTCGGAGAATTCTGAGGGAACGGAAGCCTGAGGGCCGTCCCAATTAGCGGATCTCCTGCGGGAACTCATACCGCCGCACTTCCACCAGCTGGAACGCCCAGCGCCCGGTCAGCCGGCCGTGGGTATCCAGCCAGCGCCGCACCAGATCCCGATCGTCCCACATCGAAGCTTCCGAATAAATCAGCCAGACCACCTTCCGGCCCTGCACCAGGGCAGCCATCCGGGCCGCGAGCTCCGCTTCCCCCAGCAGATACTTCCCATCCGGTGTCCGGAAGTTGGTGGCCGGAGCCCATACCCCCTCGTAGGGCTGGCGGAAGTAATAGTCGAACACATACTGGACATAACCGATGTGGAAGAGGATCAGTTCCCCCGGTTGATAGCGGGCGGCGACGGCCCGGGCCGCCGACCGGAAATCCGATTTGATGGGTGTGGTGGCCTGAGCCCACAGGCCCATCATCATTGGGGCCAGAACGAGCGTCAGGGCCAGCCCACGCCGGACGCGACCCGGGATCCGTTCCCAGCCGAGGGCGGCCAGGGCGAACCAGGCGGGCAGGGCGGCGATGAGATAGCGCTCCACGAAGAGCGGACGACACAGCGAGAGCAGGGAAAGAAAGGCCCATGGGCTCAGCGCCCAGAAGGCCAGGGCTCCGCGTCCCCGCCAGGAAGCCCGCCCCACCATGATCCCCAGGGCCATCAACCCGCTCAGTGGAAGAAACCCCCAATCCGGGAATCCACCCCATACGCCGACCGCGGCCCCCCAGGCCAGCCTCCCCAATCCCTCCAGCGGAGCCACCCGCGGGAAGCCCGTTTCCCCGCAAACCGCGCGGATCCCTCCTTCCCATTGAAGCACCTGAGGGACCTGCCAGCGCAACAGCGGGAGGTCCGCGACCAGCAGCAGCAGTCCCCCGGCTGCCATCCCGGCCAGAGCTTTCCACGGCCATCCTTTCCGGATGAAGGTCAGCGCGAGGAAGGCGGGGAGGAATAGCACGAAGAGGAGATGACTGTAAAGCCCCAGGAGCAGCCAGAGGGCGGCTTCCAGCCATCCCAGCGGATCCCGGCGGGCGGCCTCCTGGGCGCCCCAGGCGGCCAGGAAGAGGAACACCAGAAGGGCATACATCTTCGCCTCCTGGCCATACCAGACCAGGAAGGGCCCTACCGTCAGGAACCACGCGGTCAGCCGCGCGGCGACAGGGGGCAGATGTCGCCGGAAGAGGGCAAACCCCAGGGCCACCGTTAGGACCCCCAACCAGACGGATGGGAACCGGAGGGCGAATTCCGAATCGCCCGCCAGGCGAATCCACTGGAAGAGCCCGATGAAATAGAGCGGTCCATTGAACCCTGGACGGGTGAGCAGCGCGGCCAGCCGTTCCCATCCCGCCGCATCGCCCTGTTGGAAGGCCCCCGCGATCTCCATCGAGAGGTCCCGTCCGAACCGCAGGGCATCCACCTCATCCCGCCAGAGCGGCTGGGCGGTCAGGGAGCCTGCGCGCAACCCGAAGGCGAGAAGAAGCAGAAGAAGCAGGCGGGGATCCGGGCGCCGGTGGGATGGTCGGAGGAGGGCCCGGATCATCCGTCCGACGCCGAAGCTGATCCCCAGGCCAGCCAGGAAGGGGAAAAGGAAAACTTCGACGCTCATCGCCACACGAGGCCGCAGATGGAGACCACCGAGGTGCCCTGCTCATCCGCCGGGCAGAGGGCGTAATCGACTTTCTCTCCGGTGGTCGGCTCCAGCACGCGCAGGGCGAGGTAGATCGGGGAGACCCCACACACATTGTTGCGATCTTTGGTCCGTCGGATCTCCGCGAAGAAGCCGGCGGCGTCCCCGGCCACCATGCGTTCGATCAGAGCCTCATCATCCGCCTTCAGGCGGGCCCGTCCCGGAAGATCCAGCGGGCGACCGCCGAAGGCCGGGCCGACATGGGCCAGATCCCCGGCGGCCACGATCACCGCCCGGCGCCCGGCGATGGCTGCCCGCAGGGTCTCGATGAAGCGGACGATCGCGGGATCGGAGATCGGATCCCGATCCTCCTGAATGAAGGACATCAGAGGGCCGCAGAGGATGGGCACCAGTTCCACCGGCTTCCCCTCCCGCATCGCGTGCAGCCACACCGCGGCCAGCTCGATGGAATGCTCCCCCCGATGGCGGAGCTCGCCGGCGAAGGCCGCCTCCTCCCCCAGGGCCTGAGCCAGGGCGTCCACCACCGACAGCGCAGTGGGCAGCACGCCAAAGGGTGTGGCGTAGTGCTGCCGGGTCAGGGTGATCGACCGATCCTCGCCATAATGATCCGTCCCCAGGATGACCGCCAGATCCGCCTCCCGGACGAACGGGGCGGCCCGCCTCCAGACCCGGGCATAGGTCCGACCTCCCCGGGCATAATCGATATGTGGGCTCACCAATCCCCGCCCGTCTTCTTCCGGATCCTCCCCAGAGGCTTCCTCCTCAAATCGACGGATCAACTGGCGCAGGGCCGTCGGATCTTCCGGGTAGACCTCTTCCGCCAGCATGGGGGGACGGAAGGGGGCCCGGCGGTAGATCTCCAGCGCCCGGGCCTGGGCCTCACGGAAACGCTCGTTCTCCAGCAGGTAGAGCTCATCCAGCGTCGCGATCAGCGAACGGAGCGTTTCCTCATTGACACGGACGCCGTAGCGCACCATCAGGGCGGCGCGGATGGCCCGCAGGTCCCGTGTGCCGTCGCACAAAGCCAGCGCCGGCGCCAGGGTCTGGGGGATCATCACCATCTGTTCCGATAGCCGGAGAGGATCCCGCACCACAACATATTGGCGACCATTGCGAACGATAGGGCGCAGATCCACCGGGCGAAGTCGGGGATAGCGCGCTGGATCGTCCATCACGATCCTCCTGCGGATCATGGTCGGACTTACACGGTTCGTTTCCCGTGGGGGATTTTGGGGGCGGAGCCATTCCGTCCCACCTTTAGAGCTTTCAACTGCATAACTTCTAAGCTGGAAAATTCGCCTCGATCCAGGCGACATCCTCCGGATCTAAAGCAAAATCCAGCGCGGCGATGTTCTCCCGAAGGTGCTCAACGCGCTCGGTTTTAAAGATGAGGATAACATCCCGTTGCCGGGCCAGGAAGTTCAGGATGATCGAATAAGGGCTCCGCCCGTATCGGGCGGCGATCCGCTCGAGGCCCCGCCAGCGGGGGCTGCGCCGGGGGATCCGGCCCTCCCAGAACGGCGAATAGCCCGAAACCGTAATGCCGGCCTCCCGGCAGTAAGGCAGGAGATCCCGCTCCATCCGACGGTGGGTCAGGTTGTATTCCACCTGATCGTTAACCAGCGCGTAAGGCTGAAACAGCGCCTGAGCCCGGCGGAGCTCACGAACGCCGAAATTGCTCACCCCCACGAACCGCACTTTCCCATGTTCGATCAGCGCCCGGAACGCCCGGAGCGTTTCCTCCAGAGGGGTATCCCGTTCCAGCCAGTGCAGCAGATAGAGATCGATGTGAGAGGTTCCCAGCCTCCGAAGGCTCCGCTCGCAGGCAGCCAGGGTCCCGGCGTAGGTGGCATGCTGAGGGGCCACCTTGGTGGTCAGGAAGACCTGCTCCCGAATCCCGCGGATCGCTTCCCCCACGATCTCTTCCGCCCCCGGATAGATCTCGGCGGTATCGATATGGAAGACCCCCATATCCACCGCGGCCCGGATGGTCTCCCGCATCGCCGCCGGATCGCGAATGTTCCAGGTTCCCAGGGCCAGGTTCGGCAGTTGAACTCCAGTGCGTCCCAGCTCCACCGTCCACATGGGATAGATCTCGCTCCGTTGCCAGTATGGGATTTCGGATGACTCCTGCTCTCCAGCGCTTCACAACGCGAAAGGGAAGAGAAACGAATCCCGTATTCTCATCTCTCCATGCAGGGAGCCCGTTGTGTGCTCAGAATGCCGCCAGCCGGGCAACCTCCCGCCCCATCTCCTGGACATCGTAGCCGGGCAGGGCGGCGACCGCAGCCCGGAACCGCGCGTCCTGCAGGAGCTCCAGCACCGGTTGGAACCACGGATCCTCATAGAAGGCCAGCGGGATCACCAGATCGTAACGCTCAAGCGCCAGGGGGATGAAATCCAGCCCCACGGCAGCGGCTGCCGCACGGATCCCCAGGCCCACGTCCGCCCGGCCGCTGGCCACCGCGGCCGCCACGGCCAGATGGGTCAGCTCCTCACGCTCGTAGCCTGAAATCATGCTCGGGGAAATGCCCAGGCGCTGGAGATAATAATCCAGAAGAATACGGGTCCCTGCCCCCCGCTGGCGGTTCACGAACCGCACATCCGGCCGCGCCAGATCATACAGATCCCGAATCCCTTTCGGATTCCCCGGGGCCACCATCAGGCCCTGCTCCCGATGAGCCAGGGTGACCACCACCACGGGCACTCCGGCGAGATACCGTCGGATATAGGGCAGATTATATTCACCGCTTTCCGGATCCAGAAGGTGGGCGCCGGCCAGATGACATTCCCCCCGCCGGAGGGCGATCAGGCCTCCCAGACTGCCCGCGTTCGCGCTCTGGAGCCTTCGATCCGGATAACGTTCCGCCAGGAACTGGGCCATCAGATCCAGGGCCATATCATGACTGCCGATCGCCAGGATCGTCCCTTCAATCTCTTCCACACGGGTGTAAAGCTCAATGGAAACCATCTGTCCCTGATCGTATCCCTCCACAAACCGGGGGATCCGCAGGATCCCATCCGCTCGCACCAGAGAGGAAAGAACTCCCGCTCCCCGGGAGAGGGGTGCCGCCACATAGCGTTCGCCCACCCGACCCACGGTCACCCGTACCCACTCCTCATCGCCCAGCGGGGAAAGCAGCTTGCGGGTGAGCACCGCGGAAAGGCGTGGCCGCCGTTGGGGCGGGCGGCCCAGCCAGCGGGCGAGCAGGGGTTCCACAAAGATCTCTCCAGTGAGGGCCGCCGAGACCGGGAATCCCGGGACCCCGATGACGGGGACGGGACGCCCATCGACCTGGAGCATCCCCAGGATCACGGGATGGCCGGGGCGCACGGCCACCCCGTGAACCAGGAGAGTGCCCAGGGTGGAGACGACCCGCGCGGTGAAATCCTCACGGCCCGCAGAAGAACCCGCGTTGATGAGGACCAGATCGTGAGCGCGGGCCGCTTCCCGGGTTGCCTCGAGCAGACGTTCGAAGTCGTCGGGGATGATCGGGAAACGCGTGGGGAGTCCGCCCCACTGGCGGATCTGCGCGGCCAGCACCAGGGAATTGAATTCAATGATCTCTCCTGGCCGCACCCCCCGCGCTGCGGCCTGTTCGGGGGGAATCAATTCCGTCCCGGTGGGAAGGATGGCCACCCGGGGCTGACGGCGCACGCAGACGTCTGCGTAGCCACATGCGGCGATCACCCCCAGATCCACGGGCCGCAGACGATGGTTGGCCGGCAGCACCAGCTCGGCAGCGGCGATGTCCTCGGCGACCGGACGGACGTTCGCCCAGGGAGCGACCGGTTGATACAGGGTGATCCGGGTGGCCCGTTCCGGCGCTTCCGCATCGAACTGCACCTGCTCCACAGGAACCACCGCGTCCGCCCAGGGGGGAAGCGGATCCCCGGTATCCACATAACAGGCCCCTTCTCCCACATCGGCCGGGTGAACGGGAAGCACGCAGGGGTGGGTTTCGGTGGCGCCCACGGTATCCTGGGCGCGAAGGGCGAAACCGTCCATTGCGGCAGCCGGATAAGGGGGAACTGAAAGCCGCGCCCAGATCGGCTCCGCCGTGATCCGTCCCAGCGCCTGATCCAGGGGCACGCGCTCGCCCGGGAAAGGCCCATCCAGGCCGACCTCCGCCAGCGCTTGAAGGAAGCGCGCCCATGCTTCCTCCAGGGGGATATCCTCCAGATAGATTCGACGGCCCATCGGGGAACTCCCCACGAAGAAATCCTAACCAGAGGGTATTTTATCTGGGAATGCAACCTGCCACAGGGGCTTTCCGGCACGTCAGTGCCCGTTGTCTTTTGGAGAACGCTTAGACGGGCACTCCGCTTCGTGCCCTACTACAAGCAGGGGTTTTTCTGTTCGTAGTAGGGCACGTGAGTGCCCGTTCTTTTTGCGAACGCCTGTGACGGGCACTCCGCTTCGCTCCGTGCCCGACTACAAACGAAGGGCTTTTCTCGTTCGTAGTAGGACACGTAAGTGCCCGTCCTCTTTTTGCGAACGCTTATGACGGGCACTCCGCCTCGATTCGTGCCCTACTACAAACGAGGGGTCTTTCCTGTTCGTAGTCGGGCACGTAAGTACCCGTCCTCTTTTTGTGAGCGTTTATAATGGCACTTCGCTTCGTGCCCGACGACGAACCATGAGACGCACCCTTCGAGGAAAGTATCCCTTCGGAGCGGCGGACCGGGGGCCATCACATCCGCGCGCCCAGAGACACCCCTCTGAAAAATCGTGAAATACAGAGCGCCGAAGGTGACGCGCGCCTCACGAAAACACATCCATTTTTGTATGGGGAGCAATACGTAAAGACGCGCCACGCCTCGTCTCATTGCCCCCCAAAAAAACGAAGGCCCTGCCGGTGGCAGGGCCTTCGTTCGGGTCGACGGACAGTCGGTTCAGGCGGACACGCGGGTCACGTCGTAGGCCTGTGGCCCCTTCGCCGTCTGCCGGACGCTGAATTCCACCCGGTCCCCTTCCTCCAGGTTCCGGAAGCCATCCCCCGCGATCCCGGAGTAGTGGACGAAGATGTCCTTCTCCCCGTGATCGGGCCGGATGAACCCGTAACCCTTGGCGCGGTTGAACCAGCGAACGGTCCCCTTCATGCGTGCTTCAGACATCGGACGAACTCCTCAAAAAAGTTTTAGGGTGAAGCCTGAGCGGGGGCTTCGGTTTAGGACGAAGGGGTCTGGCGACGAACTGGAGGACGGCCTGGGGGCCGATTCCAGATCAACAAAAAACCGCCGGGGCGTCTCAGCAGACCCGGCGGTCTGGCCTTCGACTTCCCTTCACGTGTTCGCTCACCACGCAACCCTATGTTACCAGAGTTACGGGGATTTGTCAAATCCTGGGATGGCACTGGATCAGGTTCCAGTCGATGCCCCCAGAGCTTCACTGCGGTGGTCATGGGAGTGGCACTCCGGCTCGGTGAAAAGGACCCCTTCGGATGGCCTTTCAGGCCGCAGAGAGAAAGGTACAGAACATGGCTTCACATTCCGAGAACGGCCCAGACCGCCCGTTCCAGACGTCCATTGCTCACCACCGCCGCAGAGCTCCGGAAAGACCATGGCATGCTGTCCGGTTGATAAAGCATCCCGCCCGCCTCGCGGACGATCACCGCAGCGGCGGCCACATCCCAGGGTTGCAGCGCGAAATGAAAATAGAGATCCAGCCATCCAGCCGCCACATATGCCATCCCCAGGGCCGCAGATCCGATCGCGCGCACCGTTTGACATCGCACCGCCAGCCGGCTTAACCATCCCAGGATTTGCTCTCGGGTCTCGTTGCGATGTCCCCAATCCAGCCCGATCAGGGCCTGTTCCAGACGCTCCGTCTCGCTCACCCGGATGGGCTTTCCATTGAGGAACGCCCCGCGTCCCCGCGCCGCGGTGAAGAGCATATCCTTCAGCGGATCATAAATCGCTCCGACCACAGGCTCGCCATCCACCAGCAACCCAACCGAGACCGAAAAGCATGGGAAACGTCGGGCGAAATTCGTGGTCCCATCCAGTGGGTCCACCACCCAGACGATCCCCTGTTCTACCTCTGCCGCGCCCCCTCCTCCCTCTTCCGCCAGGATCCGATGCTCCGGGCCGTGGCGCCGGATGACCGCCAAGATCGCCTCCTGAGCAGCCAGGTCCGCGGAGGTCACCCAATCCCGAAACCCCTTCTCCTGCACCTGGCGGGACATCGGCCAGTGGGCACGAAGGACAGATCCGCCGGCCAGCGCGGCCTCAATGGCGGTTAGCAACCAGACCTCCAGATGAGCCCCAGAGGAACCCACGGTTCTTCCTCCTCATCGATGGGGGTGAAGCTGGGCGGCCACCCTCACGTTCGAAACCTCATCCTCTGCAATTATGGGCTCTGTAATCGCTCGAGGATTGCAGAAATATCTGCGCCGCCTTCGAGCAGGTCCAGCGCCTCTTCCAGACGGCGCAAAGCGCCCTGACCCGTTAAGGGCTCCTCGAAATACCCCTGGAGCGCCCAGCTCAGCACGATACTCCACGGGGCTTCTGCGCCCGCAAGCTGGCGCAAGCGCACCGCCGCAGCACGACGTATAGGGAGCGATCGGGCATCCTGCGCCCAGCGTGTCTGGGCCTCGACCCCCACGGCCCAGCGCAGAAAGGACCAGGCCGCAGTTTGCTGCCCCGGATCCCGGGCCGTGATCGCCAGATCCCAGCCCCATCCAGGCAGGATCGGGCCCTCCTGGCCCGATGGGGTCGGCAGGGGAGCCAGCGCCAGTCGGAATTTTAACCGACCCGCTTCGGTCTCCTGTTCCAGAACGGAAAGCCAGCGCGTGGGGCCGAACAGGATGACCGTCTCGCCCTCCAGAAAAGCCCGTAGCGCGGCCCGGGATTCCGCCAGGCGACCGCATCCTGCCCTCAGCATGAAGGCCATATCCGCCACCCACTCCCGCCGTTCCACGGCGGAACGGCGGGCCAGCCAGCTCTGGAGCACATGCCCATCCCGCGGGGCGATCCAGCCCGCCGTATCCGGCCGTCCATCCCCATTCAGATCCAACGCCCCCCGCAGGCACACCTGGCGGATCCCCACCCAATCCACCGGAGGTTGCTCGAAACCGGATTCCAGCAATCGATCCTCATCCGCATACACGATGAGCCCATCCCGAAGGAATGGGATAGATCCTGGCGTCATGGGAGCCAGGAGATCTTCTCGCTCCTCAGCCGATAGCCCCTGCTGGGGATCCTCCAGCCAGCGGCGAAGCGGGATCAGCCGTCCGGATCCCCACAACTCCGGCACCGCCTCTGCGGGGATCAGGACCAGATCCGGTCCTCGCTCAGATGGCTGCTGTAGCCGGTTGAGCAGCTCCCGGGGTCCGGGGAACGTCTCGATATAGATCGCGCTGTCGGGGTGCTCCGCCATATAGGCCTCTGTCAGCCGGGCCAGGGCGATCCCCCGTTCGGAATCCAGCGCGTGCCAGAGAACGATTAACCTCGGGGGCTTCGTCACCGATGTGCAGGCGGCTATCCCGAGAAGCATGACCCATGCCCATCGCAGTGGAGATCGCATCGCCCGGATCCTCCTCCACACGTTCCAGCTCGAAAGCGGGCTGCCTCTTCCCCTTCCCATAACAGCATGCACCTCTGGCGGTTGACATCCCTTTCAGGTTATTATTTCACAAAACCTATAACGCAACCTGCTGTTCCTCCCACCAGGGGGCTTCTGCGGGCAGGCCCTCGCCTGCCCGAACATCTTAATCGTCTGCTGGTCTCGTGGTTCATCAGGCCCATGAATTGATTCTTCTCCTCTCCACAGCTCCCCGGGCCGCGGAGAGGAGGCTGAAGGTCGACTGATTCCTCCCTCTGCTACCCTTCGGGGTGGCGCAAAGAGAAAAAAGAAGTATCGCATCCGGTTCGTCCGGAGTCCAGCAACCCGGGAGGTTTCCGTATGAGGATGCTGAAAATCGGTCTGGCGCAGATTTATCCAACGCTGGGTGATCTGGAGGCCAACCTCCGCAAACATCTGGAAGTCATCGAGGATGCGGTGGCACGGGGCGCGGATTTGATCGTGTTCCCCGAGCTTTCCCTCACCGGATATGTGCTTCAGGACCTGACATATGAGGTGGCCATCCGACTCGAACCGGAGCACCCCATTCTCCAGCCCCTGTTGAAAGCGAGCCTGCAGGCCGATCTGGTCGTCGGGTTTGTGGAGGTGGATGAGCGCGGACGCTACTACACCGCGGGTGCCTATCTATCCGGAGGACGCCTGATCCACCGTCATCGCAAGGTGTATCTTCCCACCTACGGGATGTTCGACGAGGGTCGGGATATGGCTCCAGGAGATCAGGTTCGGGCTTTCGACACCCGCTTCGGGCGCTTCGGATTATTGATCTGTGAGGACTTCTGGCATATCAGCCCGCCTTATCTCCTGTGGCTGGATGGGGCCGAGGTGCTGATTTTCACCTCGGCGAGCCCGGGACGAGGATTGGGGATCCCCGGGAAGTTGGGCAGCGCGCGATGGGTCGAGCTGGTGAACCAGGCTTATGCAAGCCTTTTTACCGTGTTTGTCATCCATGTGAACCGCGCCGGATTTGAGGATGGGCAGAATTTCTGGGGAGGATCAACCATCTTTGATCCAAATGGGGATCTGGTCGTGCAGGGCCCTTATTTCGATGAGGCGCTGATCCTTGCCTCCATCGATCTGGATCAAATCCGGCGGACCCGAATTCGATTGCCGCTTTTGCGGGACGAACGGCCAGCCCTGGTCCTTCGCGAGCTTCAGCGGATCCTGAACCCTTAAATCGGACCCCGGACAAAGTGCTTGTTGTGTCCGTTTTTCCCTCGGGGTTAGGCCGAAGGCCCCGGCCTAACCCCGAGGGATCCTCCTTGCAAATTCCCCGGGACTTACACAGCTGCTCTCTGTGCAGAAGGGGTTGAGAACGTGGATTTTTGGGCTGGGACGGGCGCCGAAGGTACTTGGCCCAGCCCAAAAATCCGGAGGAGAAGGTCAACTGCGCAATTCCTGTTCCTAAAGAGCCAAGATCTTTTGGGTTGGGGGCTGTCTTCGGCGACCTTCCCAACCCAAAAGCCTCCTGCCGTGCTCCTTTCCTCTTCCCAGGGTCGAGGGGCTGCGGCTTTCAGCGCTTGGGCGACTGAGGCGCCTTGCGGGCACCCCGGAGTCCAGGCTTCTTGCGCTCTTTCTCGCGCGGATCGCGGGTCAGCATGCCATGCTGTTTGAGCAGGGGGCGTAAACCTGGATCCACCAGAAGCAACGCGCGGGCCAGCCCCAGGCGGACCGCGCCGGCCTGGCCGGTGAGGCCGCCCCCTTCCACTTTCACAGTGACATCCAGCTTCCCTTCCATGCCGGTTAGACGGAGCGGCTCAGATAGATGATGGAGATCCTGGGCACGGACAAAGTAATCCTGCACCGGCTTGTTGTTCACAAGGAAAATCCCGCTTCCGCCCGTGTAGAGCCGAACACGGGCGACAGCACGCTTGCGTCGACCCACACCCTCCACATAGGGACGGCCTTTGAAAGCTTCAAAGGTGATCTCCTCCACAGCAGCCGCCATAGGTGCTCCTTTCCCTCCCGGTTGTAAGCTTGGGATTTAAATGGGCGGTAAGGCGGGCGGCGAAGCTGCCCGCTTCACTATCCATATCCATTTTCCTGCTCCCCCAGGGCCCACAACCTCGTGGGAAGGGGGAGAAAAGAGGTTCAGGGGCCGGGCAGGCGCGCTGAAGGCGCGCCTGCCCGGCCTCAAATCTTGCCTTCGCATTACCGGTGAACTGGATGCGCTTACAGTGGAAGCGGCCTGGGCTGTTGCGCCTGATGCGGATGCTCCGGTCCGGCATAGACCTTCAGTTTCTTCAGCATGCGCCGCCCCAGGCGATTCTTCGGCAACATCCCCCACACCGCTTTCTGGATCACCCGTTCGGGATGGGTCTGCAACATCCGGCGGAGCGGGATCTCCCTCAGGCCGCCTGGATACCCGCTGTGGCGGTAGTAAACCTTCTGCTCCAGATGGCGAGGATGAACCGCCACCTTCGCGGCGTTGATCACAATCACATAATCCCCACAATCCTGCGAGGGGTCAAAGTATGGCTTATGCTTGCCGCGAAGGATCTGAGCGATCCGGCTGGCCAGCCGCCCCAGGTTCTGATTGGTCGCATCCACAATCCACCATTCCGCCCGGATATCGGCCGGTTTGGTGACGTAAGTCTTCACGGCGCTCTCCCTCCCATACAAATGGTTCAGACCACCACCCAGAAAACCCCTGGGCCTATCGCCTCCTCACTTTAATTCTTATAGGAATTACGCAGTTGAAAGCTCTAAAGGTGGAGCAGAATGGCCCCTCTCCCCTTTCTCCCCCCTCCCCACGGCCCTTTGGGCCGTGGGGAGGGGGGAGAAAAATCCTTGCCCCCATGGGAAACGAACTGCGTAAGTCCTACTTACATTCAGAAAGCAGAAAGGGTTGGTCTACCTGTCTTTCAGCACTCGAAGATCATCGCTCAGGAACCGGGGAGGCGGCGGAATAGAGATCCGATCATAGCGCGCCCCAACAAAATACAGGCCATACGGTGGGGCCGGCGCGTGGGCCGGATAGGCCTCTGGACGCCCCAGGTAAGCGGCCGCTGTCTCCGGGGATCGCTCCCCCCGGCCGATGGCGACCAGCACCGCAACCATGATGCGCACCATATGGTAAAGAAAAGCATCCGCCTCAATCTCAAACGCCACCCACTCCCCATCCGCCACGATGGCCGTCCTTCGGACCTCCCGCACGGTGTTCTGCCCCCTGGGAGGGCGGCCAAACGCCCCGAAGTCATGGCGCCCAACCCACAGGGCGGCCGCCTGGCACATCGCCTCTACATCCAGCGGCCGCGGCACATGCCATGCCAGCGTGCGTCCGAAGGGGTCCCGCCAAGGCCCGTTGTAAATCAAATAGCGGTAGATGCGGGCCTGAGCCTCCCGGCGCGGATGGAAATCCGGCGGTGCCTCCCCCAGGGCCCAGACCACAATGTCCGATGGCAGGAGAGCGTTCAGGGCCCGTTGCAGATCCTCCAGGGAATGCCGCCAGGAGACATCAAAAGCGACCACCTGACCTAACGCATGGACTCCCGCATCAGTGCGACCCGCTCCACGCACCTGAACGGATGTCCCGGTCAGACGATGGAGCGCCGCCTCCAGGACACCCTGGATGGTCGGTTCATGAGAAGGAGCCAGGCGCTGGAACCCCCGATACCCGGTGCCCTCATAAGCGATGGCCGCCCAGATCCGCATTCTGAATCACACGACAGGAGGGTTTTAAAGTCGTCTCCCCCTGCACCTTTCAGATCAAGGGGGGATAGCCAGCTGGACAGGCTCCTCCCCCCGAACCCTCTGGATCGAAAGCGACCATGCCCGGGGAACCGTGAGACGCCGATTCGCTTCTCGCACCCCTCAGAGGGAGACGACGGGTTTTTGGCCTGGTGCAGGCTGCCTTCAACGCCCCACACCGGGCCAGGATCTCCAGGTCCATGTCCCGAACAGTCGGAGAGGCAAGCGCCCTCATTTGAGAGATCAGGAGCCTCCTCCCTGCTCTTCCCTTTAGGACCCAGAGGTCCCGCTATTCCTGAACCAGCTCCAGACGCGCCATCGGCGCCGCGTCCCCCCGCCGGAAGCCAAGCTTATAAATTCGGGTGTATCCCCCGTTCCGGTCCCTGTAGCGCGGCGCGATCTCATCGAAAAGCTTCTTGACCACTTCACGGCCATACAGGCGAGCCGCGGCCAGCCGCCGGGCGGCCACCTGCTTCGAAGGATCCTCCAGCGCCTGCTTGGCCAGGGTGATCAATTTCTCGGCATAGGCCTGGACGAACTCCGCCTTGGCCTCGGTGGTTTCAATCGCCCCATGCAGGAAGAGCTGGGTGGCCAGATTCCGGGCCAGGGCCTCCCGATGGTCCTTATCCCGGCTCAACGTCTTCCCGGCAACTCGATGACGCATGGTCAAGCCTCCTCCGTCTCCTCCGCTGGCTGCGGCAGATCCTCAGGCCTCAGAAAGCCCCGCTCGATCAGACGCTCCTTCAATTCCTCAAGGGACTTGGCCCCAAAATTACGCACGGAGAGCAGCGCCTCCTCTCCCCGATAGAACAGCTCCAGGACCTGACCCACGGTGGTAATGCCCGCCCGCCGCAGGGGGTTGATCACCCGCGCGCTCAGCTCCAGGCTTTCCAGGGATGTCTCATAAGCCTGAGGCGGGATCATCTCCCGCACGGGTTGCGGCGGGGCTTCCACCTCCTCAGGCCCCACAAACTCAGAGATCAGAGAGAAGTGCTGCAGCAACAACCGGGCCGCTTCGATCAGCGCCTCTTTCGGCCCCATCGTCCCATCCGTCCAGATCTCCAATACCAGCCGGTCATAGGTGGTTCGTTGCCCCACGCGGGCCCGGTCGATCTCAAAGGTGCAGCGCCGGATCGGGCTGAAGATCGCATCCACCGGGATCTCTCCGATAGGCAGACGGCCCCGTTCCTCGGCCGGCGAATATCCTCGCCCGCGCTCTACCGTCATCTCGATCTCCAGGCGAGTCCGATCATCATCCACGGTGAATAGATAGAGGTCCGGGTTCACGATTTCTACTTCGGGCGGGCACTGGATATCCGCCGCCGTGACCACGCCCTCACCGGCCACCTCCAGACGCAGACGAGCCGGACCATCTCCGTAGAGCTTCATCCGAAGCTGCTTGATGTTCAGGATGATCTGGATCACATCCTCCCGGACGCCCGGGATGGTTGAATACTCATGGGGCACATCGGTGATCCGGATGCTGGTCACCGCAGCGCCCGGCAACGAGCTCAACAGCACCCGCCGGAGAGCGTTCCCAATGGTCACCCCATAGCCCGGCTCCAGCGGGCTGATGACAAAACGTCCATAGGATTGTGTCAGGATTTCCGCTTCTACCTTCGGCAGAACCAGCGTTACGCCAGCCACAAAAACCTCCTTTACCGATTGAACTGGTCCCCACAGAGATTCAGGGCAGGTCGTATTTCGCCTGCCAACCAGAGGGGGGAGTAAGGGAGAGCGCTAAACCCATGCATCCACCACCTGTTACTCGGTGATCGTATTGGGCCGCCTGAATGCCTTCCTCCCCATTCATCCCCCCCCTTCCCGAGGCCCTTCAGGCTCTGGTAGGGGGAAAGAAAGCCCTCGGCGGGCTGGGTCGGGCGCCGAAGGCGCCCGACCCAGCCCGCCTCAAAATTTCCCAAGCATAAGGGGATGGATGGATTCATCCAGAGACCAATCCATCCATTAGCGCGAATAGAACTCCACGATCAGATGTTCCTGCACCCGCGTATCGATCTCCTCACGAACCGGAAGGCGCAGCACCTGACCGGATAGATCCTGGGGATTCAGCTGCAACCAGGCCGGTGGGCGATGACCCTCCAGGCGTTCCACGATGTTCTTGAAATACTCCTTCTCCCGGCTGCTATCCCGCACCCGGATGATATCGCCTGGCTTCACCTGATAAGAAGGGATATCAACCTTACGGCCATTGACCTCAAAATGGCCATGGCGCACGAGTTGCCTTGCCTGAGCCCGCGAGCTGGCAAACCCCAGCCGATAAACCACATTGTCCAGCCGACGCTCCAGCAGGATCAGCAAGAGGGCACCCGTCATCCCGCGGGCACGCTGCGCGATTTCAAAGTAGCGTCGGAACTGACGCTCCAGCACCCCATAGATCCGCCGCAGTTTCTGCTTCTCCCGCAGTTGAAGCCCATAATCGGAAGGCCGGCTTCGGCGGAATTGCAGCTCCCGACCATGCTGGCCAGGAGGATAATTTCGCCGCTCAATTGCACACTTCGGTGTAAAACAGCGTTCCCCTTTCAGATAAAGCTTCTCGCCCTCTCGACGACATAACCGGCAGACAGGTCCGATATAACGTGCCATCCGTTCCTCCCAAACAGGATCTCGCTCCTACGGATCAGATTTCAGGATTCGATTGCCCCTTCCCCTGAAAAACATTTTTCAGGGGCCAGTGAGATCGAGCTACACCCGACGCTTGGAAGGCGGCTTGCATCCGTTATGAGGGATGGGCGTGACATCGGTGATCGACCGAATCTTAAGCCCCATGGCGTGCAAAGCCCGCAACGCCGCCTCCCGCCCGGGGCCCGGGCCATTAATGAAGACATCAATCTCCCGAACGCCCATATCCATTGCTTTCCGGGCCGCCTGTTCGGCTGCCAGACGCGCCGCATAGGGGGTGCTCTTCTTCGAGCCTTTATAGCCAATCGTCCCCCCGCTGGCCCATGTTAGAGTATCCCCATTGGGATCTGTAACCGTCACAATCGTATTGTTGAACGTCGCATGGATGTAGACATGCGCCCGGGTGACGTTTTTCCGGGCTTTCCGACCGCCCCTCGAACCTCGTGCCATAGATACCTCCTTCCAGGCAATCCGCACAGGATTTCGTATCCAGACTTCAGGCGAACAAACCACGCGACCCGCGCCTTATCCATTGTGGTGAGAATCAGCCGGCCCCCCCCAGGTGGGGGAAGGCAGCCGATCCTCACCCTCATACTGGGGCCCGCGGGCCAGGGCCCCCAGAGAATCCCGGAGAACCGGGACATCTGGAAATTGAACCGGATCACTTCTTCTTGGCGCCGCGCTTGCGGCCGCGACCGGGCACCGTCTTCCGCGGCCCTTTCCGAGTGCGGGCATTCGTTCGGGTCCGCTGGCCCCGCACCGGGAGGTTCATCTTATGCCGTAGACCGCGATAGCACCCGATATCGATCAGCCGCTTGATGTTCATGGCGATCTCCCGGCGCAGATCGCCCTCCACCTTATAGTTCCGCTCAATGGTCTCCCGCAGGATGTTCACCTCGCTCTCAGTCAGATCCTTCACCCGCTTGTCCGGGTTCACCCCGGTCTGCTGAAGGATCTTCTTGGCCAGGGAGCGACCGATCCCAAAGATATAGGTGAGGGCGATCTCCACCCGCTTATCGCGAGGCAACTCCACACCGGCAATACGTGCCATTGAATCTCCCCTCCATCGATCAGATCCACATCGTTTAAGACCCTGTCATGAGCCCGTCGAAATCCTGGCGACAGGGAACCTGTTTTTCAAGATCCAGAAACTGGCGCGCAGGCAGTTTCCCTTATCCCTGTCGCTGCTTATGTTTAGGATTTTCGCAAATCACCCGCACCACTCCCTTGCGCCGAACGATCTTACATTTCGGACATCGTCGGCGGACGGACGGTGTGACCTTCATTGCGCCCTCCCACGATAGAATTCTCAGGCGAAGGATATACCTTTCACGCACCCCTGACCGCTGAAGCCCTCCGCCCAGGGCTTTTTATGAGAGTTCCCATGGGGGTTAGGGGCGAGCCGGGCGGCAAAGGCGCCCGGCTCGCCCCCAAAATCTTTCCCCACGCTGCGAAGCGGCGTGGGAAGAGGATCAATAAAGCCCCCAGTTTGCAACAGAGCAGCAAAACCTTATTTTACCCAAATAAGGGAAAGCTTCCACTTTCTGCAAAAAGCGGAAAGCCCTTCTCTAAGGCTTACAGGGCCAAACGGGGATCGTCCTCCAGGGCGGTCAGGATAATGGGATCTCCCTCCGTAATCGCAATGGTATGCTCAAAATGGGCCGTCAGGCTTCCATCCAGCGTTACAACAGTCCATCCATCCTCCAGAATACGCGTCCGCCAGTCTCCCATTGTGACCATCGGCTCGATCGCCATGGTCATTCCCGGCCGCAGGGGAAGGCCTCGACCCGGTTGTCCCCGGTTCACAAAGGAAGGAGGCTCATGGAGAGCCCGTCCGATACCGTGACTGGTGAATTCGCGGGCCACGTGGAATCCCTGGGATTCCACCGTATGCTGGATGGCCCACTGGATATCCCCCAGGCGCCGACCGGGCCGGGCCTGGGCGATCGCTGCCCACAATGCGGCTTCCGTGACTTCCAGCAATCGGCGGACCTCCGGGGGGATCGAGCCGACGGGCAATGTGATAGCCGCATCCGCGTAATAGCCCTGGAAATTGACTCCCACATCGATGCTGATGATATCTCCCTCCTTCAACCGATAGGAGCCAGGGATGCCGTGGACCAGCACATGGTTGACAGAGGTGCAGAGCGTGGCCGGATAAGGAGGCCCGCCCTCATCCTTCATGCTGGGATAGCCCTTGAAGGCGGGGATCCCCCCTCGACGGCGGATATAGTCCTCAGCCCACCGATCCAGCTCGGCGGTGGTGACACCGGGCTGAACCATTGTGCGCATGGCGGCCAGGACCTCCGCCACAATCCGACCCGCTTCCCGCATCATCCGGATCTCTGACCACGTTTTCAGCCGGATCCCCGTTACCGGTCGACCCGCTCGAGGGACTACCCGTGCACTCATGGATCCACCGCCTTCCGCACCTCGATCGCCCGGATCAACTCCTCCGTCACCTCCGGAATCGGACGCTCTCCATCGATTTCCATCAGCAGGCCCCGTTCCCGATAAAACGAAACCAGGGGTGCTGTCTGCTCCTGGTAAACCTGGATGCGCCGCCGCTGAACCTCTTCTGTGTCATCTTCACGCTGATAAAGTGGTCCCCCATCGAGATCACAACGACCCGGCACACGAGGCGGGTTGAACTCGCTATGATACACAGCCCCGCACGTCCGACAGGTCCAGCGCCCCGCCAGACGACGGAGCAATAACTCATCGCGCACCCGAATATAAAGGACTGCGGTGAGCGACCGGCCCATTCCGGCCAGGAGCTCATCGAGCGCCTGGGCCTGGGCAGGCGTTCGGGGGAACCCATCCAGGATCACCCCGTTGCGGCAATCCGCCTGCTCCAGCCGCTCGCGAATCATCCCGATGGTCACATCGTCTGGCACCAGCTCCCCCCGATCCATATACTGACGGGCCAGCTGGCCCAGCGGGGTCTGGCGATGCAGGTGATCGCGAAAGAGATCACCGCTGGCTACATGAGGAATGCCCAGGCGCTGGCTGAGAATTTTGGCCTGGGTTCCCTTTCCCGCACCTGGAGGCCCCAGCAGGATCAGATCGAGCGGCATGGTTCGATGACTCCAAGCCTGAAAGTCTTCAAGCATCCCTGGCCTTCACCGGAGGCCAGAAGACAGGAACCCACTGCTCATCGAATGAAGCCTTCATAATGACGCATCACCAGCTGCGCCTCCAGTTGCCGCATCGTATCCAGGACCACGCCAACCACGATCAGGAGAGCGGCGCTGCTGAAGAGCAGCACATTGGTCTGGAGCACCGACCGCACCGGCCATGGCAGGATCGCCAGGATTCCCAGGAACAGCGCCCCCACCAGGGTGATGCGCCGGGAGATCCGGTTGATATACTGCTCCGTAGCCTTCCCGGGTCGGATGCCCGGGATGAACCCACCCTGCTTCTGCAGAGTATCCGCCAGATTCATCTGCTGCAGCATCACATCCGTGTAAAAGTAAGTAAAGGCAACAACCGTAACGAAATACATCGGCCAGTAAGCGTCATGGAACCCGGAGAAAACACTAACGATGGTATTGGCGATGCCCGCAATGACCGCGTTGCTGGAATACTGGAAGAACTGGGCGATGATCGCCGGAAACGCCAGCACCGACTGGGCGAGGATCAGCGGGATCATCCCCGCCATGTTCACCCGAAGGGGGATATAGGTGCTGCCGCCCCCATAGATGCGGTGACCCCGAACCCGACGCCCATACTGGACGGGGATCCGCCGCTGCCCTTCCTGAATGAAGACGATGGCTGCCACCGTGATCACCGTCAGGGCCAGGAACACGAGGATCCCCATCGTGCCGTTGCTGGTCCAGATCTGAGCCAGATTATAGGGGGCCCGAGCCACGATCCCACCAAAGATGATCAGCGAGAGCCCATTGCCGATCCCCTGTTCGGTGATCAGCTGGCCCAGCCAGATCGCAAACATGGTCCCCGCTGTCATCGTCAGGATCACCGTCAGGGTCGGCAGCAGCTGGTGGGGGGCAAAGCCAAAGTTCGGCAACACGGCCCGACCCGGGGCGCTGAGCAGGTTCGCCTGGCCGATCGCGTACAGGGCGGCCAATGGAACTGTAAGGAAATACGTATACTGCTCAAGCTTGCGTCGCCCCTCGGATCCCCCTTCTTTCACCAGCCGCTCCAGCTGCGGGACAATGGGGACCAGGAGCTGAAGGATAATGGAAGCCGTCACATAGGGGTAAACCCCCATCGCCATAATGGAAAAGTTGGCGATGGCACCACCGGAGAGCAGGTCCAGGATAATGTAGAGCTGCCCGGCGGCGGTGGTGCCCTGAAGCAGCTGCTGCAACGCCGCCCGATCCACCCCGGGCACCGGGATATGCGCAGCCAGGCGGTAGATCGCCAGAATCAGCAGCGTGTAAAGGATCTTGCGCCGCAGATCCGGCAGATGCCATGCATTTCGCAACGCGTCCAGCATAGGTCCTCCTTATGGGCTCCCAGCCAGCAAACAGCCCCGCACGGCGGACCTCAGGAGCTGAGGATAGCTCCCCCAGGTCCTCTCACCCTTAATGTGGGATCACCACCGCCTGGCCGCCCGCAGCCTCGATTTTCGCCCGAGCGGATGCCGAAAAGCGGTGAGCCTTAACAACGAGCGGGCGGTCCAGCTCCCCATCCCCCAGGATCACCACGGGCTCCTCGGGATCCCGCAGCAGACCAGCCTGGGCCAGGATCAGCGGGGTGATCTCGCTGTGGGGCGGGAAGCGATTCAGCTGCCCCACATTGACCGGCTGGTAGATCACCTTCTCCACCAGCGTGAAGCCCTCTCCCCGGGCCTTGGGGAGGCGCCGGACCAGAGGGGTGCGCCCACCCTCAAAATAGGGCGGCATCTTTCGATCACCGGAACGGGACTTCTGGCCCTTCCGGCCTCGTCCGGCGTAGGTCCCATGGCCCGAGCCGAGCCCGCGGCCCACTCGCTTTCGCTCCTTCTTCGAACCCGGCGCCGGCTTCAATTCATGAAGCTTCACCATCCACCTCCTCCACGTGAACCAGATGGCTGACCTTTTCGATCATCCCACGCACGACCGGCGTATCCGGCCACTCCGTCACATCATTCAGATGGCGCAGCCCCAGAGTGCGCAGCGTGCGGCGCTGGCGCTGGGAATACCCAATGGGGCTCTTCACCAGCGTGATCCGCAGTCGTCGAATGCCCTCACCCTTCATGGCGCTTCCGGCTCCATGGTGGCATGACTTCCTCGACAGGCTTGCCCCGGATCTGAGCGATCTCCTCTGGGGAGCGCAACATCTCCAGCCCCTTCATGGTGGCGTAAACCGCGTTGACCGGGTTGGTGCTCCCCAGGATCTTGGTTAACACGTCCCGAATCCCGGCGGCTTCCAAAACAGCCCGAACCCCCCCGGCGGCAATCACGCCGGTCCCCGGCGAGGCGGGCTTCAGAATCAGCCGGGTGGCTCCAAACTTCACCACCACCGGGTGGGGGATCGTTGTCCCCAGCAAAGCCACCTGCTTCATATTGCGTCGGGCGCGCTCCGTAGCCTTCCGCATGGCCTCCGGGACCGCCCGCGCCTTGCCAATCCCTACCCCTACTCGTCCGTTGCGATCGCCCACCACAGCGACCACCCGGAACGAGAAGGAGCGGCCGCCCTTATGAACCTTCGCCACACGGGCGATATCCACGATCCGTTCCTCATATTCCACCGTGGGAACTTCCCGGATCTCCGCCATCGTCACCTCGCTTGATGAACTCCTTGCGCGACATCCCATATGGTGCAGATTGTGAGTTGGGAGACTTAGGCTGGAGGCTGAAGGCCCCAGCTCAACCCTCGAAAACCCTGAATCGAACAGGGCGTTCGTTTTAAAACTCCAGTCCAGCCTCACGGGCTGCATCGGCCAGGGCCTTCACCCGGCCGTGGTATTTGTATCCGCCCCGATCGAACACCACCTTGCGGATCCCCTTCGCCAGGGCCCGCTGAGCGATCAGGCGGCCCACCAGGCGCGCTTTCTCCGTCTTGGTCAGGCCATCCAGCTGCCCCCGAAGCTCCGGATCCAGCGTGGAGGCCGCTGTTAGGGTGATCCCCTTCGTGTCATCAATAATCTGAGCATAAATGTGCTTCAGGCTCCGGAAAACCGAAAGCCGGGGCCGTTCCGGAGTGCCGAACACTTTCTTTCGGACCCGTAAATGTCGCCGGCGGCGTCCTTCATCCCGCGGATGCTCCCAGCTCATCGACCATTCCTCCTGGGGGCCAGGATTTTATCCCTGAGCCCGAGGATTTCAATGTATTTAGGACCTGCCCGGAATAACCCATTGGGGAAAACGGATTGTCCCTTCTCCCGTCTTTCCCGATCACCATGGCCCAAAGGGCCCTGGTGCAGGTCATGACCTTCAGCCCCTCGACCGGCACCCAACCGCCTCACTTGGCCTTGCCGGCCTTCCCGGCCTTGCGCCGGATGGGCTCGTCCTCCCAATGATCGCCCTTCCAGTAGGTGTAACGGATCCCTTTGCCCTTGTAAGGTTCCGGCGGGCGCAGGGCCCGGATCTTGGCCGCAACCTGGCCTACCAGCTGTTTATCGATGCCCGAGACCGTGATGATGCGATCCCGCGTGTTGACTTCAAAGGTGATCCCTTCGGGGGGCTCCACAATAATCGGGTGGGAATACCCCAGATATAGCACGATCGCCTTCCCCATCGGCTCCGCCCGATAGCCCACACCCTCAATGCGCAGATGCTGCTGGAACCCCTGAGTCACCCCGGTCACCATATTCGCCAGCAGGGCCCGGGTCAGGCCGTGGAGGGCCTTATGTTTCCGATCATCGGATGGCCGCCGAACCACCAGATGGCCATCCTCGATGGCGATCTGCATGGACGGATGGAAGGTTTGGGTCAGGGTTCCCTTCGGCCCGGTAACCGTCACGGTGGAACCTTCAATCCGCACCTGGACCCCGGGCGGGATTGGGATCGGTTTCTTGCCTACACGCGACACGGTTCCCTCCCCTTACCAGACATAACAGATGACCTCGCCGCCGACGCCCAGACGGCGGGCCTGCTTATCCGTCAGGATGCCCTTCGGAGTGGAGAGGATCGCAATCCCCATTCCGCTCATCACCAGCGGGATGTCCTCCTTGCCGACATACACCCGACGGCCGGGTTTGCTCACCCGTTTCAGGCCGGAGATGGCCGGCTTCCGGAAACGGCGCTCGCCGATATATTTCAACTTGATGATCAGCTTCGGCTGCGGCCGATCATTTGTCACCTCGAAATCCTCAATGTAACCCTCCTCCTTGAGCACCCGGGCGATGGCCACCTTGATCTTGGAACTGGGGATGGCCACCCGGCTATGCCCCACCATGGAAGCATTTCGGATTCGGGTGAGCATGTCGGCGATCGGATCCGTCACAGCGCTCATCGTTTTCACTCCTATCCAGATATTCCTCATTGGATGCCCAGCGCCTTCCCCATACCGGATTCGGTATGGCTGGAAATTTACCAGCTGGCCTTGCGAACACCGGGAATGAGCCCCTGAAGGGCCAGCTCCCGGAAGCAAATGCGGCACAGCCCAAACCGTCGGATATATGCGCGGGGCCGGCCGCACCGGCGACACCGGTTCCGCACCCGCACCTTGTATTTCCGCCGCATCTCCCGATAGATCATGCACTTGCGCGCCACGTCGTCCTCCTTAGATCCGACCTCCGTCGTTTTAACCCCTGCGGAACGGCATGCCGAGCAGCTCCAGCAGCCGCCGCGCCTCCGCATCGGTTTTCGCCGTGGTCACAATGGTGATCTCCATCCCCCGGACTTTATCCACCTGACTGTAATCGATCTCCGGCCAGACCAGCTGCTCCCGCAGCCCCAGGGTGTAATTCCCCCGGCCGTCGAAGGAATCGGGCGAGACCCCCCGGAAATCCCGGATGCGTGGAAGAGCCACATTGAATAACCGGTCCAGGAAGGCCCACATTCGATCCCCCCTCAGGGTCACCTTGACCCCGATGGGGCGCCCGGCCCGCAACTTGAAGGCCGCAATGGATTTACGGGCCTTGGTGATCAGCGGCTTCTGGCCGGTGATGGTAGCGATGTTCTGGACCGCATAATCCAGGGCTTTGGGATTCGTCACCGCTTCCCCCACCCCCACGTTCACCACCACCTTCCAGATCCGGGGGACCTCCATGATGTTTCGATAGCCGAACTCCCGCATCAGGGCCGGCCGAACCTCCTCCAGATAACGTTGCTTTAAACGCGGAACCACCTTGGTGGTTGTCTCCGCCATCCTGATCGCCTCCCCAGATCTCGCTGGATACAAAGAAGGGTTAGCTGTACAGAATCCCAATCAGACAAAAGTCGCTTTGCACCTTTTGCACTGACGAAGCTTCCGCCCCCCCGCCTCCACCACAAAGCCCACGCGGGTGGGCTGGTTGCATTTCGGGCAAACCAACATCACGTTGGAGATGTGGATCGGCGCCTCGAATTCGATGATGCCACCCACCTGAGATCGCCCGGTCGGTCGGGGTCGCTGATGTTTCTTCACAATGTTCACCCCGGCGACCACCACACGGTTTTCCTTCGGGAGCACCCGCAAGACTTCTCCCTGAGCGCCCCGATCCTCCCCGGCAATCACCAGGACCTTATCCTTTCGCTTGATCTTAGCTGCCATGAATACTTTCCCTCCAGAAAAAAATCCGCAGATCCGGCAGGTGACACGCAAAGCAATCATCACCGGGCTCGAACACCCCCATATCCGCCTCAGCCTGCCGAAGCCAGCGCCAGGCCTCGATTTCACTCTGCTTCATAGAGCACGATCCCCTCCTGTTGGGCCACCCAACCCAGGCCGAACTCCTTCATCCGCTCGAATTCCTCCGGCGTATACACCAGGATCTCGGCCGGACGGCCAAACTCCACCAGGTAAGGAACCATTTCCTGAAGCCTTTCCATGAAAGAGCGATCGCTCCTTTTCACAAGGATCACATCATAGTCGCTCAGGTCGTCCGCCTCGCCCCGAGCGCGAGATCCAAACAGGAGGATCTTCTGCGGCCCGTAGCGCTTCAGCAAAGCGACCAGCCGCTCCAGCTCCGGATCTCCGATCATTCCTTTGCGCATGGCGCCCCCGCTCTTTCACAGCACCTCAGGCGCCAGGGAGATGATCTTGGTGAAGCCCTTGTCGCGCAGCTCCCGGGCAACCGGGCCGAAAATCCGCGTCCCCTTCGGGTTGCCGAATTCGTCCAGGATCACCGCGGCGTTATCATCGAAACGGATCGTCGATCCATCAGGACGACGGTATTCCTTCGCCGTCCGCACGATCACCGCGCGCACGACCTCGCCCTTTTTCACCGTGGCGGTCGGGATCGCATCTTTGACCGTGGCCACCACCACATCCCCAACATAACCGTAACGGCGATAGGAGCCGCCCAGCACCCGGATGACCAGGATCTCCCGGGCGCCCGTGTTGTCTGCAACTTTCAGACGGGTCTCCTGCTGAATCATGGATACGCCTCCTGCGATGCCATCCATGCATGGTTGTTCTAGAGTCCGGGATGCTCGGTTGCACTCCTGGCACAGCACTCCGGGAAGCTCCAGAGAGCCCCTTCGTTATCGAGGGACCGGGCCGCCTCCGGAGGCCTGTCCGCAAAGCTCCCGCCCTGGTCTCCAAGCCGGCGGTGGGACGTTACTCGGCCAGGATCTCCTCGCCGGGTAACTGTTCAGGCACAGGCTCCACCGGCTTCTGAGCCCGTTCCAGGATCGCTTCCACGATCCAGCGCTTGCGGCGGCTCAGCGGGCGGGATTCCACGATCTGCACCAGATCCCCCATGCGGGCCAGATTCCCCTCATTATGGGCCATGAACTTGCGGCGACGGCGGATCACTTTTCCATAAAGAGGATGGCGCACCAGCTCCTCCACCGTCACCACCACGGTTTTATCCATCTTGTCGCTGGTCACTCGCCCGATAAAGCGCTTGCGCCGATCTTTCATCGCCCACCTCCCTGAGCCAGCTCCCGCTCCCGCATGATGGTCAATATGCGGGCGATATCCTTCCGCAAGGCACGGATCCGATTGACATCTTTGAGCTGGCCCATCATCCACTGAATCCGCAGGTTAAACAATTCCCGGCGGAGCTGCTCCAGTCGATTTCGAAGCTCCTCATCTGACCAGTTGCGTATCTCCTCAGGACGAAGGGCCACAGTTCCCTCCCTGCTGAATATCTGACGATCGAGATAACACCCTCTGCGATTTGCAAGCTACGCTCAGGAAAACACCCTGTACACAGCTGGCCTCTCCATGAAGGAGCCCGGATGCAACCCTCAGAAGCCGTGGAAGGCCTGGGCGATCCGGCCTCTCTTGTACAGGCCAGCGGCGAGATCCTTTCCCGAACTATCCGACCTGCTGTTCTTCAGCGGTGATAATCTGAGTGCGAATCGGCAGCTTATAGGAAGCCTGTCGCAACGCCTCATGAGCGATGTCTGCGCTCACTCCTCCGATCTCAAAGATAATGCGGCCGGGCCGCACCACGGCCACCCAGTGATCCACATTCCCCTTGCCTTTCCCCATTCGGGTCTCGGCCGGCTTACGGGTCACCGGCTTATCCGGGAAGACCCGGATCCAATATTTGCCGCGCTGACGGAGGAACCGGACGATGGCGCGGCGGGCCGCCTCGATCTGGCGGGCGGTCAACCAGCACGGCTCCAGGGCCTGGAGGCCATATTCTCCAAAAGCCAGCTCCACCCCCCGGCTCTCCTTGCCCTTCATGCGCCCCCGCATCTGCTTGCGATATTTGACCCGCTTTGGCATCAACATCGCTTAACCTCCCCGTTGCGCCGATGTCACCCGGGCAACCATCTCCGCCGTCTGCTGAACATAGGCGCCTGGCTCTGTATCCCCACGGTAGATCCAGACCTTGACGCCGATCTTCCCCCACTTGGTGATCGCTTCCGCCAGGGCGTAATCAATATCCGCCCGCAACGTGTGGCGTGGGACCCGCCCTTCCATCAGCGTCTCCGTGCGGGCCATTTCTGCTCCCCCCAGACGGCCCGAGACCGTGATCCGGATCCCCTTCGCCCCGGCGCGCATAGCCTGCTGGATCGCCCGCTTCATGGCCCGGGCGTGGCTGACCCGCTTCTCGATCTGCTGGGCGATGCTCTCGGCCACAATAGCCGCTTCCAGTTCGGGCTTGGGGACCTCCACGATCTCCACCCGGGCCTTCTTGCCAGTCATCTCCTCGATCGCCTGGCGCAGCTGCTTGATCCCCAGGCCTCGCCGGCCGATGACGATGCCCGGACGAGCCGCGTGGATATAAAGATTAATCTGCTTGGGGAACCGCTCAATCTCAATTCGAGCGACCCCAGCCTCTTTGAGCTGCTCCTTTACAAACTGCCGGATCTTCAGGTCTTCATGGAGCAGCTCCACATACTCCCGGCCCTCGGCATACCAGCGGGCCAGCCAGTTCTTCGTGATCCCCAGACGAAAGCCGATCGGGTGAACTTTCCGACCCAAGATAACCTCCTCACGCGCAATGGATCCAGCCTTTCAATCGGCACCGCAGGCTTAACTCGCTCGCTCCTCCAGGACCACTGTGAGATGAGTGGTCCGCTTCAGGATTGGACGAACCCGGCCCCGGGCGGCGAAACGGACCCGCTTATATCGGGGCCCGTCGTCGGCCCGAATATCCACCACATAGAGGTCCGCAGGTGAGAGACCATAGTTGTTCTCCGCATTGGCCATTGCCGAGCGGATCAGCTTCTCGACATAGCGCGCTGCCTTCTTGGGTGTGAAACGCAGCACGCTCAAAGCCTCTTCAGCCCGCATTCCTTTAACCAGGTTGCAGACCAGGCGCGCCTTATAAGGCGAGATCCGGATATAACGGGCCACTGCCCGAACCCGATTCGCCATCGCAATCCCCCATCAATTCAAAAGTTTTTACATGACTTGTACAGCTGATTGCTGTTGGAGGAAGGGCACGGAAACCTCTCCCCTTTATCCTCCCTCCCCACGATCCCCTCGGGCCGCGGAGGGCGGAGGGCTGGTTGCTAAGGAGGAGCCGGATATGGAGGGTGCCCGGCTCCACTCCCAAGCCCCAAAGCAGCCGATCACCCTACCTGACTCCAGTTTTCTTTTCCTTAACCGTGTGACCGCGATAGGTTCGCGTCGGGGCGAACTCCCCCAGACGGTGCCCGACCATCTGCTCAGTGATGTAAATCGGCACATGACGCCGCCCATCATGGACGGCGATGGTGTGCCCCACCATCTGAGGGAAGATCACCGAAGCGCGGGACCAGGTGCGGATGACCCGCTTCTCACCCCGGCGGTTCAGCTCTTCGATTTTCTTTAACAGCTTGGGATCACAATACGGACCTTTCTTTAACGAGCGTCCCATTCCCGATCACCCCCTTATGGTTTCTTCCCCACCTGCAGCTTGAATGGGCGCGGGGAGGAAGAAATCGTCAAGCTTGTTGGATGGCATTGCTGCAATGGATTCTGAGAATTCAGACAACCCGATCCGGCTGGGAAAGCAGGTTGTCCCTCCCCCCTCCCTTTTGGGGCGCGGGGAGAGGGGGAATACCGTCACGCTGGGAAGCTGTTGAGCAGCCTTCCCAGCCCGAAAAGCCCTCTGCCGTGATCACCTCACCGGCTTGCCAGATATCACTTCTTCTTCTGGCGACGCTGGATAATGTATTTGTCTGTAGCCTTGTTGCGCCGCGTCTTCTTGCCCAGGGTATGCTTGCCCCAGGGCGTCTTCGGATAAGGCAGGCCAATCGGCGCCCGGCCCTCACCGCCGCCATGCGGATGATCCCGCGGTGACATCGCCGAGCCGCGCACCGTGGGGCGGATCCCCAGCCAGCGCTTGCGGCCCGCCTTGCCCAGGCGGATATTCGCATGCTCCAGGTTCCCCACCTGACCGATGGTCGCGTAGCACTCCAGGCGGACCTTCCGGATCTCCCCGGAGGGCAGGCGCAGGATGGCGTATCCCTCCTCTTTCCCCAGCAGCTGCGCGACCGCGCCCGCCGCCCGGGCGATCTGACCGCCGTGCCCGGGATACAGCTCCACGTTATGCACCAGCGTCCCCACCGGGATATTGGCCAGCGGCATAGCATTGCCGACTTTAATCTCCGCCTGAGGCCCACTCATGACAATGTCCCCAACCTGCAGGCCCAGGGGTGCCAGGATGTAACGCTTTTCCCCATCCGCATATTGCAACAGCGCGATGCGGGCGGTGCGGTTGGGATCGTATTCGATGCTGATCACCTTCGCCGGAATACCTTCCTTATCCCGCCGCTTGAAATCAATGATGCGATAAAGCCGCTTATGACCGCCGCCCCGGTGGCGGACGGTGATCCGGCCCTGGAAGTTCCGCCCCGCGTGCTTTTTCAAAGGAACGACCAGGGATTTCTCCGGCTCGTCCTTGGTGATTTCCTCGAAGGTGTAACCGGTCGCATTGCGGCGACCGGGCGTTGTCGGCTTGTAGACTTTGATTCCCATAGGTCCTCCTCCACCGCCTTTGGGCTCCTTCCCCGCCGAATCGACTGGTGGGGGCTGGGTCGCCAACCCATGCCCGGTCGGCTGGACCAGCCCCTGGTCCAGCGGTTCAACGGGGTCCCCGCTCCAAACGCCGCGGGCGCTTAGACCTCAAAGAGATCGATGCGCTGGCCAGGGGCGATTTTAACAATCGCCTTCTTCCAGCCCGGGCGGCGCACCACCTGCTTGGGTTTGCTGCTGAGAATCCGCGCCCGCCAGTCCCGTCGTCGCTTGGCCGGGACGTTGATGATGCGCACGTCCAGAACGCGGACGTTGAAGATCTTCTCCACTGCCTCCCGGACCTGGTGGCGATTCGCCCGCGGATCCACCTCAAATACATACTGATTCATTTCCTTAAGCCGGGTGGTCTTCTCGGTGATCACCGGCCGTTTAATCACTTCGTAGAGATCCATCTCCCATCCCCCCGCTCAGGGCTCTCCATCAAGTCGATGAAGCCGATGACGCCGCCTCCGGCTGGGGCAGCGCAAACTTCTTCCGGATCACCGGGCGTGTCAGCCAATCTTCGATGACGGCCAACGCATCTTGCGGGATAATCAACGTCTCATACTTAAAGAGATCGCGAATGTTCAAGCACATCGCGTGCAGATAGGCTACGTTCGGCAGATTCCGAACCGCCCGCTTCACGTTTTCGTTCGACCCGGCGAGCAGGATGAGGGCGCTCTTGCCAATGGGGAGCCGATCCAGGATCTCCTTCATTAACCGGGTCCGCGGCTCCGGCAGCTCCAGGCGATCCAGGATCAGGATCTGGCCCTCCTTCGCTTTCACGGAAAGCGCCGAGCGCAAGGCCGCCCGCCGCATCTTCTTCGGCATCTTCTGCTCATAGCTACGCGGCCGTGGTCCGAACACCACCCCACCGTGATACCAATGGGGTGCATCCCGGCTCCCCTGACGGGCTCGCCCGGTATGCTTCTGCGGCCACATCTTACGGCTGCTATAATGCACCTCCCCACGGGTTTTCGTCTTATGGGTCCCCAGGCGGGCGTTGGCCAGCTGCCGGACCAGCGCCTGATGCATCAACGGGATATGAATGGGGGCTTCGAAGACTTCCGGTCGCAGCTCGATCTCCCCCACCTGCTGCCCCTCTATATTCCAGACCGGAACACGCATCGCAATGCCTCCTTGAACTTGTCCCTGAACGCCTTAATCTGGAGCTTTGTTGAAAATCCGCCGGTCTTCCTCTTCCAACTCGATTCCCGGGTTTGCTTCTCAGGGGAGATCTTTCAGGAGACAGGTGGGACCGCTTTTCAGCAGCCCACCTGTCTCCTGGACCCCCGAAGCAAATCACTCCCTCCAGGGGCTTCCGGGAGTGGGGAGGGCGAAATTCGTCTCCAATCTCAAAGTGTCATCTTGCCCCACCCCCGAAGTCCACCGTCGAGGGTATCATCCGTTCAATAAGGCCGCTTGGCCTGTCGAATCATCACCAGTCCGCCTCGGGGACCCGGGACGGCGCCTTTCAGGGCGATCAGATGGCGCTCCGGATCCACCCAGACGACCTGGAGGTTCCGGACTGTCACCCGCTCGTTCCCATAGTGGCCCGCCATGCGCTTCCCCTTCACCACGCGCCCTGGATCTGTGTTCGTGCCGATCGACCCGGGCGCCCGGTGGCGATCCGACTGACCGTGGGTTTTCGCCTGCCGGGCGAAACCATGGCGCTTGATCCCTCCCGCAAAGCCGCGCCCCTTGGACCAGCCGGTCACATCCACCCGTTCCCCGGGCGAGAAGATCGAGACGGTCAGCACTTGGCCTTCATGGTAGGAAGCCAGAGCCTCCGGGCCAGGGAGGCGGAGCTCCCGCAGCACCCGAAGCGGAGGGAGATTCCGCTTGAGCAGATGTCCTAACTCGCCCTGGGTCAGCCGTCGGGGCTTTGTTTCCTCAAAGCCCAGCTGGATCGCCGCATAGCCGTCCCGCTCGGGCGTTCGCAGCTGCGTCACATAACAGGGCCCGGCCCGAAGAACCGTCACCGGGACCACCTCGCCCTGCTCGTTGAACATCTGAGTCATTCCAATTTTGCGAGCCAGCAAGCCTTTCATGACGGCAAACCTCCGCTGGGGACTGGTCACCTGTTCCGGCCCATCATCCCCTGAAATCCGCGCAAATTAGATCTTGATTTCAATATCCACGCCCGCCGGCAGGTTCAGGCGCATCAGCTGATCGATGGTCTTGGGATCCGGATCCAGGACATCGATCAGCCGCTTGTGGGTGCGGATCTCAAAGTGTTCCTGGGAGTCCTTATCGATAAACGGCGAGCGGATCACGGTGAACCGCTCCCGCTTCGTGGGGAGCGGGATGGGGCCGATGACCCGCGCGCCGGTGCGCTCCGCCACTTCCACGATCCGGCGAGCGGATTCGTCCAGGATCCGATGATCGTATGCTTTCAGACGGATACGCAATCGCTGCTTGGCCATAGGCCTCACCACTGTTTCTGAGATTGTGAGCGAAAACCCGCCCTGCTGCGATCCTGGCCGTGCCTGCTTGGGCTCAGCGTTTGCCCCTCCCCACGCCGCCTCGCAGCACGGAGAGGAGAGCCGACCAGGCCCCAGTTTGCAACAGAGCAACGAAAACCTGAAATTTGGACGGGAGAGAGGGACCCTCCCTCCCGGGTCATGTAGGCGGCTTATGGGGTCTGTGGGGCTAATCCAGGATGCGGGTGACCACGCCGGCCCCCACCGTCAGACCCCCTTCCCGGATGGCAAACCGCAGCCCCTCCTCAATCGCCACCGGCG
>JAEVEY010000046.1 GCA_016842045.1 Candidatus Thermoflexus sinensis
ACAATCGCCATAAACGACCGCACCCGCTCCGGGTCCACTGGATTCCAGGTAATCCCGTCCACCTTCAAGCTGGACCCCACAATCACCCCGTCGGCGAAGGGCAATAGCTCTGCAATGTTGTCATGCCGGGCGCCTGTGTTAATGAAAACCGGAATGGAGCCCACCGCCTCCTTGACAGCCCGAAGGTCTTCTGCCCGCACCGGCATACTGGTCATGGGACCGGAGACACAGATGCCATCGGGAAGGCTGGAGAACACCACCGAGCGGGCCACCTCTGCCAGCGGCCGGTTCCCCAGCGGGGCTGCGAATTCGGCGTTGATGTTAAACAGCAAGCGCACCCCCTCCGCTCCAATCGCCCGCCGGTAACGCAGGACCTCCCCGACCGAGGGGCTCCAGAGCCCCATATCACTGGCGTAAACGCCGGTAAACACCTCCCGGACAAACTGAGCGCCTGTTGCGTGAGCGACGGCCAGGGCTGCAAAAGGATCCCACAGGATATCAATCCCAAAAGGGACCCCGATCTCAGCACGCAATCGCCCCACCACCGCCGCCATCGCCGCCACTGTCGCTGGATCCGCCCGCAGGGTGTAGGGGCGATCGTTCTCGTTGCAGAACATCACCGCGTCGATCCCGCCTTCCTGAAGCGCATGCAAATCCCGCCTGGCCCATTCCAGGATCCCCTCTATCCCCTTCCCTGTGTCATATAGAGGAGAGCCCGGAAGAGCCGGAAGATGCACCATCCCGATCACAGGCTTGGAGACTCCGAAGATATCCCGCATCCAGGACATCCAGATCGCTCCTTTAAGAGAATGCTGAGAGCTCTCAATTTCCCTTAAAGCGATCGGGCTGGAGAGCTCTGATGCCCTTCCCGGCGATCTTCAACCACAGGCACCACCCGCACTGCTACCCCCAGCTCCCGCAACCGGGCGACCATCTGAGGATCCGCCCCCGCATCGGTGATCACCCGGTGCACCCGCTGGATCGGACAGATGGCGGTGAAAGAGATGTGGCCTAATTTGGTGTGATCTGCAAGGACAATAATCTCCCGCGAACGTTCCAGGAAGACTTTCTTCACCTCCACATCGTCCAGGCTAAAATCCGTGCACCCCGCTTCCGGATCCAAACCGGCCACCCCCATGAAGAACCGGTCATAGTAAAACTGGGCGGCCATCCGCAGCGCCAGAGGACCCACAATAGAGAGCTCTTTCTTGCGCAACTGGCCACCCAACAGGAACACGGAGATCTCGGTGTTGGCCAATAGCTGAGCGATAGGGACAGAAGCGGTAAACACCGTGAGGTTCCGGCGAGGGCGAAGAAGACGGGCCAGCTCGAAGGTGGTGGAGCCCACGTCCAGGGCGATCACATCGCCTTCCCGAATGAAGTCCAGCGCCGCGCGGGCGATCGCCCGCTTCTCCGGAAGCTGCACTCGGGCCCGGGTCAAATACGGGATCTCATGACCGATCCCCGGAGTGCCCAGGGAGGCTCCCCCCCGGGTGCGCACGATCAGGCCCTCCTCCGCCAGCGCTTGAAGATCCCGACGGATCGTCGGCAGCGAGGCGCCTGTCAACCGCGCCAGCTCCTCCGCCGTGGCGAAGGACCGCTCGCTCAGGATCTGAAGGATCTGCTCTCGCCGCGCCGCCTGCATGAGCACCTCCATTCCATATACTAATCGATTTCGATTGAAATGTCAAGTAATAATCAGAATCGATCAAAATTCGACCATCAGCGTGCTTCACGGCGTATGGGTGTTTCAGGGGGAGCCTGCCAACCGGCGGAAGGCTGGAGGAAGGCGATAAGAGGATCATGATCCCTTCGAAGCATCCGGATGAAGGCACTACGTGGTGGAGGGAATCCTCGCCCTGTGTGGCAAAGCTCCACAAGGAGAGAGGAACATCGTGCGGGCCGCCTTCAACAGCCCGTATCCTGTGAACATTCCGCCTCCCGTGCGCGATTTCAGGATGCGGAGAATGAAGCACGAGGTTATCGCTTCGGCCTTGGGGGAAGCCGATCCGGTGGGCGGCCAGGGGAAGGCGCAGGAGGAGGTTGCCGGGAGAGCACCTCACGGGCCCGGTGCGCACGTTCCAGGGCCCGCTGCAGCGCGGGCTGGGCCGCCGGAGGAACACGCCCCTGGAGCACCCGAAGCACCGCTTCGTGCCGTTCCACCGCTCGAAGGGCTCGCTCCCGCAGCGCCGGGAGGTCCGGCCGGCGCTCCGCCAGCGTGATCAACCGGACCAGCAGGCGGGCGGATTGCTGGAGGGCCATTGGATGAACCGCTCGCCCCTGATGTTGCAGGGTTTCGATCTCCTCCGAGCGGAGCTCCAGCTGGCGGATCAGCACGGGGGCCGGATCCCCCTGCCATTCCGCCCATGTCAGTTCAAGGGATTCCTTCCACAATTTGAGGGGATAGAGCGGATCGCCCGGGAGGCTGGCCTCGGCCGCCCGCACGCCCACCGTGCCGCCACCGAAAAGCAAAGATAACAATAGCCCGGCGGTCAGCAAAGCGGAGATCCACCGGCGTCCCGTCCACCATCCCCGGCGCCTAACTTCCACCTGCCGCGCCGCCGCCATCACCCGCACCCGTCCCCGGCGGATCGCTTCCGGACGCGGCGGTGGCACGACCATTCCTTCCAGCCGAAGCGCGGTCTCCACCAGAGGACGAAGCTCCGCCGCGTAGGCCGGATAGCGGGCCACCACCTGCTCCACATCCGCACCCGCTGCCACCTCGTCCAGACAACGGGCCAGCGCTTCCTCGAATGAGATTTCCCTCAGAGACATCCCAGCTCCTCCATCCGTCGTCGGAGGGCGGCCAGCGCCCGGTGCTGTAAGGCCTTGATCGCGTTGGGCTGCTTCCCCATCAGTCGGGCCGTCTCCTCCACCGAGCGCCCCTCCAGGAACCGATGCAGAAGCACTTCCTGTTGATCCGGGGTCAGCGCCCCCAGGGCCCGCCGGATACATTCCCACTGGGCCTGGGCCTCGATCCGTTCAAGCTCCCCCCCTACCCCCACCTCTCGTTCCGAATCGACCGAAAGGGGCAGAGGGGCACGGGGCTGCACCCGATAATGATCCATCAGCAGGTTGCGGGCGATCGTGTAAAGCCATGCCAGGAAAGGACGACCCTGGGCTCGATAGCGGGGGAGATGCTCGATCATCCGCACGAAGACCTCTGCGGCCAGATCTTCCGCCATATCCTGATCTTCGATCCGGATGCGAAAGTAGCGATAGATCGGGAGATAATACCGCTCATAGAGCCACCCCACGGCCTCAGCATCGCCTATCTGAGCCCGCCGGATGACCTCCAGCTCCACGGAGGCCTCGTCCTGATCGGTCGGACGCATCAAATCAGAAGATATCTTCATCGAGGGCTATCCCCTGCTCCACTGTGTTTAACGGATGATCAGCCTCAGCGTTACGGCCGGGCTATGGGGACAACTCCCTTCCCTCCTCCCACGGCCAAAAGGATGCAGGAGGGGGAAACTTTAGCATTGGGGCGGGACGCCGTCCCAGAAATCTCCTGGATAAGGGGGGCCGATGAATCGACCCAGGGCCCGATTAAGAAACCGCCCTCCAAAGATGGCGGATTCCCTCCATTCCCCTTACACTGAGATATGGAGCATTTACACCGGATTCCGGGAGGTTTCCATGGCGATGAGCAAAGCGCTTCGCGACGCGATGAACGATCAGATCCGCCATGAACTTTACTCCGCCTACCTCTACCTCTCCATGGCCGCTTACTTCGAAGCGATGAACCTCTCCGGGTTCGCCCACTGGATGCGCGTGCAGGCCCGCGAGGAGGTAGGCCACGCCATGAAGTTCTTCGACCATCTCTGCGACCGGGGAGAACGCGTTCTCCTTCAGGCGATCGAACAGCCCCCCGGGGATTTCGCCTCCCCTCAGGAAGCCTTCGCCCAGGCCCTCCAGCACGAGCGCCGGATCACCAGCCTTATCCAGAACCTCTACCAGATCGCTGTCCGCGAGAACGATCCTTCCAGTATGCCCCTGCTCCACTGGTTCCTGGAGGAGCAGATCGAAGAGGAAAAAAGCGTGGAGCAGATCCTGGAGGCGCTCCGGCGTATCGGAGAGGACGGGGCGGGGCTGGTGATGCTGGATCGCGAGCTGGCGCGGCGGGAGGCCGAATAACCCCCGTGTGATCCTCGAGGGGATCTCTGGGAGCCAGTACCTTCGAACAGCCCGTCGGCCCCCAGAACGAAAATTCCTCCTCGCGGCCTTTTGGGTCGCGAGGAGGAATTTTCATCAGGGAACGTTCCGGTAGCTGGATCTATCGGGAACCCTTCAGGTGCCGGTCGAAAAACCCCGCCATCCGCTGCAGGAAAAGGGTCCAGGCCTGCCCCTGGAAGGCGTGGCCCTGGCCCGGATACTCAAAATACTCCACCTCCTTGCCGGCCGCGATCAGCGCCTCCTGGATGGCCCGGGCCCAATCCGGCGGTGTCGTCGTGTCCGCGGTCCCCTGATGGATCTGCACCGGGGCGGTCACGTAATGGAAGTAATAAATCGGGGAAACCTGTCGCAGGAACATG
>JAEVEY010000063.1 GCA_016842045.1 Candidatus Thermoflexus sinensis
GGCCGATCTTCGACGTCTCCACGGCCCTGGAATTCCTGGGCTTCCTGCTTCCAGATGCCCGGGAGGGCCTTCAGGCGCTGCGGGAAAAGCGTTCCCCCCGGTTTTCAGGAGAAGCCCCTCTTTAAGGAGGCACCCTCACACAACCCGGAGCCCAGTTATCGGCTTCAGAGTCATTCGAATCGGCCGCTTCCTCAGCCCGTTTGCGCCTTTTGGATTAATCTGGTATAATCCAGAAAGCCAACCGGCTATTTGAGCGTTTATTTGGGAGATTAGGGGGATCCCCCCTATCTGGTCCCTCTAACCCCCAGAGCCTCTTGCCGTGATGATCTAACACAACCCAGGCGGTGCTCCCATGGAGCGGATCTTCGTCGCCCATGTATCGGCTTCATCGCCTGAGGACTTAAGGAATGCGATCCTGCGAGGGATGAAGGCCCTGGGGATCTCGCTTCCCACCCAGCGCCGGATCCTCGTCCAGCCAGCCTGTCCATGGGCTCATCCTCGCTTTGCTCCGCACGCCTTCACCCCCCTCGCGCTGCTGGAAGCCGTTCGAGTTCTGTTTTCCGATAACTCCCTCATCATCGGCGCCAGTAGCCTGCCGGGGTTTCCCTCCCGTTATGCCATGAAGCAGGCAGGTTATTGGGCTTGGGCCCGGCGCTACCGAATCCCTATGTGGCCTCTGGACGAAACGCCGGATCACCAGCCCGGGGCAAGGCTCCAGATGCCGCATATCGTTCGCGAAGCCGAGTGGCTCATCGCCTTGCCCCGATTAACCGGGAGTGGCTTTCTGGGCTTTGCCGGGGCCGCACGACATCATATGTTCCTGTTCTCCCCCTCGGACCATCTGCAAGCTTATCCCCGCTTGCCGGAGGCGATGGTTGACGGCCTGGCGGTTCGACCTCCGGATCTGATCATCCTGGATGCCACCCAGGTCCTCCATCGAGGCGGCGAGCTGGCAGGAGAGCCCCTCGAGTTTTCCACTCTGATCCTCGGCACCAGTGTCCTTGGAGTAGACCTGGTCGCGTCCATCCTGTATGGATTTGAGCCGATGGAGATCCCATGGATCCGGCTGGCGATCCAGCAGGGGCTGGGTCCTGCCTCCTTGCAGGAGCTACAGGTCCTGGGGGATCTCTCGCTGGAGGACCTGCGCCGTTTAGGGGAGAAGATCGTTCATACAGATCCCGTGCCCGAACGGTACTCCTGGCCGCCTCAGGTGCGGGTTTACCGTTCGGAGACTGAGCCTCTATGGAATATCCCCGGAGCGTTAATGGAGACCCTGTGGGTGCTGGAGTACGGGGGGATCTCCCTGAGGAAGGCGCGGGAGGCCGCCATTGTGATCGGAGCGGTAGGGGAGCTGCCACGTCCGCACACCGATACGGCAGCGGTGATCCTGCTGGGGGATTCCGCTCGGGCGGACTATCGGGGATACAGTCGCATCGTCCGGCTGCCCGGTCGCCATGTCCCCGTATCCCGGCTTCTGCTGGATCTTCCATACATCCTTCAGGTCGCCTCCATGCGGAGCGAATTGGGATGGGGATTCCTGTGGGAATCCGTGCGTCATGCATTGCGCTGGCGAACCCGGGCAAAGAGCCCACGAGGGTAAATTTTGGAGACCGGGCCCGGCTCCTTCCGCATCCCAGCCTGGTCCCAAAAATTCTTTCACAAGGAGGGCATCATGTTCGCGGTCCTGCAACGCATTGGGCGTTCATTGATGCTGCCGATCGCCGTGCTTCCGGCAGCGGGGATCCTCCTGCGATTCGGCCAGCCGGACCTGTTGAACATCCCCTGGCTGGCGGATGCGGGCGGGGTGATTTTCAGTAACCTGCCCCTGCTCTTCGCCGTCGGCGTCGCCATCGGTTTCACCGCAGATGTTGGAACCGCGGGCCTGGCGGGAGCCGTCTGCTACTGGGTCATGACCAAGGTCCTGGCCGATATCAGCACCAGCGTCTACCGGCTGGAGAAACCGTCTGACATGGGGGTGCTCGCCGGCATCCTGAGCGGTCTGCTGGCCGCTTACCTCTATGAGCGATTTCACACCATCCAGCTTCCGGAGTGGCTGGCCTTCTTCGGCGGCAAGCGGTTCGTCCCCATTGTGACCGCCTTCGCGGCGGTGATCCTGGGCATTGTTTTCGGCCTGATCTGGCACTGGCCCGAGCAGTGGCTGGCGGCGGTGGGCAGCTGGGCCACCCAGGCCGGGCCCTTTGGGGCGGCCGTTCACGCCTTCCTGAACCGCCTGCTGATCCCCTTCGGGCTTCATCACATCATCAACTCCATTGTCTGGTTCCAGTTCGGTGACCTCACCCGATTCTTCGAGACCCGTGGGGCGGAGGGCGGGCTGTTCATGACCGGGTTCTTCCCCATCATGCTCTTCGGCCTCCCAGGGGCCGCCCTGGCCATGTATATGACGGCTGACCCCAAGCGCCGGCCCATCGTCGGGGGCATTCTCTTCTCGGCGGCGCTTACCTCGTTTGTCACCGGGATCACCGAGCCGGTGGAGTTCGCGTTCATGTTCGTCGCCCCGGTCCTTTATGTGTTGCATGCCGTACTGACCGGGATCTCTGCTTTCGTCACCATCTCCCTGGGGATCCGGGATGGTTTCACCTTCTCGGCCGGGATCATCGACTATATCATTAACTTTGGGATCGCCACACAGCCTCTGCTGCTCCTGGTGGTGGGGATAGTGTTTGGGGTGATTTACTATGTCCTCTTCAGCTGGTTGATCCGCACCCTGAACATCCCAACCCCGGGCCGGGAGCCGGAGAGTTGAAGGCGAGCGAGGAGGTTGTGGCCTCTCCGGCGGTAGAATTTCCCATGAAGCGGGGCGCCACAGGCGCCCCGCTTCCTTAAGCGGGACTTTAGACAAAGGAGGAAACAGCATATGCGGGACAAAGCATTGCGTTACATCGAGGCGCTGGGCGGTCGGGAGAATATTCAGGAGATTGATGGTTGTATTACCCGTTTGCGAGCCACCCTGGTGGATCCCAGCAAGGTCGATGAGGCCAAACTGCGGGCAGCCGGTATGATCGGGCGCCCCATCCGGATGGGAAACGGGATTCAGGTTGTGGTGGGCACCCATGCGGAGCTGATCGCCACGGAGATCAATAAGATCCTTCGGGGAGGCTAAATTGGTGCCCATCCTGTCCCCTTTCACCGGCCGTGTAGTGCCTCTGGACGAGGTTCCGGATCCGGTGTTTGCGGAGCGCATGCTGGGGGAAGGCGTCGCTGTCGACCCGGTTGCGGGGATCGCTGTGGCGCCCCTCCGCGGCCGCCTTGTGGTGCTGCACTCCGCCAATCACGCGTTCGCTGTCGAGGCGGAGAATGGACTGAAGGTTCTGGTGCACATCGGTCTGGACACCGTTCACCTGCGGGGGGAGGGTTTTGAGCGGTTGGCCCAGGAGGGGGATCCGGTGGAAGCGGGTCAGCCGATCGTGCGGTTCGATCCGGATCGGATCCGGGCGGCCGGTTACTGTCTGCTCTCCCCCGTGGTCCTGCCGGACCTCCCGGAGCGTTATCGGGTTCAACTCGTTCCCGCTCGCGAGGTGATCGCAGGGCAGGATCCCCTACTTTACGTTATGGTGGAGAACGATGCCTGGTAAGCGTCTGCTGGAGGCTTTCGCCAGCGATTTCCGTGCTATGGACGGCCGGGATCTCCTGGAGAGCATTCGTCAATCGGAAGGCAGGGTTCTGTGCGCGGAGGTTCTGGCGCTCTCTCCTCCTCTGGTTGATGGGATCAGCAACGCTGAACTGGCAGCCGCCATGGGTGCCGATCTGCTCCTGTTAAACGGCTACCATGTGCTTCAGCCTCAGGTGATCGGCTTCCCGGGCGAGTCGGAACTGGATCTGGGCTGGGCGCGCCTATCTGCAGGTGTGGGCACAACTCCTGCGCGGGTAAAAGAATGGATCGGACGCCCGGTCGGCCTGAACCTGGAGCCGATTCCAGACCCCGAGAAAGCCACCCGAGCCGCAGGACGACTGGCCACCCCTGAGAACGCCCGGCGCGCCCTGGAGCAGGGAGCGGATTTCCTGGTGATTACCGGCAATCCACAGACCGGTGTGACGGGGGAGGGAATCGCAGAGGCCGTAGCCCGGATCCGGGAGGCAATTGGGAGCGCACCGCTGGTCCTGGCAGGGAAGATGCACCGGGCTGGAACGGATGAGCCGGTGATTTCAGAGCGGGATGTGGAGGCGATGATAGAGGCAGGTGCAGATGGAATTCTGATCCCTCTGCCAGGGACTGTTCCAGGCGTGACAGAGGAAGAAGCCGCCCGCCTGGCGACGCGGATTCACCGGTCAGGCCGTCTGGTGATGGGAACGATTGGCACCTCCCAGGAGGGCGCTTCACCCTCTGTGATCGAGCAGCTGGCGCTGGCCGGGAAGCGAATCGGGGTCGACATTTTTCACATCGGGGATGCAGGGCTCATGGGCATCGCTTTCCCGGAGAACATCTACACGCTCTCCATCGCGATCCGCGGCCGGCGGCACACCTGGCGTCGAATGGCCGCCTCGCTCCACCGATGAGCTGTATCTTGCGACG
>JAEVEY010000106.1 GCA_016842045.1 Candidatus Thermoflexus sinensis
CGCTCTCCCCCCTTCCCCCCTCCCCGCAGCCCTTTGGGCTGCGGGGAGGGGGGAAGTTGAAGGATTTGGGGGTGGGTGGGGCCGCCGAAGGCGGCCTCACCCACCCCAATCCCCCATCCTGAGGAAAGGGAGGAGTTTGTCCAAAGTCCAGTTATTACGGCGATCCGCGTGTGAAGCCCAATCCGAACCCGGGGCCCATTGAGCGGCCTCCTTTCTACGCGACAGCCATCTACCATGGCGAGTTAGGAACAGCGTCTCCTCTCGACAGCCTCTCCTCCCAAACCCGACCCCCCCAGAATCCGCCCGGTCCATCGCTGACCAGCAGAAGCTTCCCCAGGAAAGCCACATCGGAAGCGAGGCCTGGCGTATCCAGACGGCCGATCACTCGAAGGATATCCCCCACGGACCATCGCAACATCCAGACGCCTTCTTCCCCGGCCGCCACAGCGATCCACGGCTCACTCCCTGCCAGGCCGGCCGGCGAGCCCGGGAGGGGGATCACCTGGCGCAGCCGGGGCGCTTCCGGCGGACGGGTTTCAATGACCGCCAGCCAGCCCGGACAACATCCGGTAACGAGGACCCGGGTACCCTGGGCGAGCAGTCGGGCAGGCGCTCCGGGAGGCAGAACCACCTGCCCCCGGACGACCGGTCGGGCCGGATCCTGTAGATCCAGGATCCGGAATACCGGCGCAGACTCATACGAGGCGCTCACCATGAACAACTGCCGGTCCACTCCTATGGCCATTTGAACGGATTCGCCCTCCTCCACTCGATAGCGTCCGATCTCCCTAGGGGATGCGGGATCCCGGAGATCGAGAATGCGCAGACCTTCCGGTGTGGACTCCACGGCCCAGCTGTCTCCGAACGTCAGCGGCACGGTCCCTGTGGTCTCTGTCAGCACCGCCCGTAAGGTGGGACGGGCGGGGGGACGGAAATCGAAAATGTACAGCTCATTTGCCAGGGTCCAGACCGCCAGCTGATTGTCTTTCACAACGAACTTCCAGATGGCCCCCGGGATCCCGGTAATGGATCCCATAGAGATCGGTTGAGCAGGGTCCGAGAGCTCCAGGAGGTGAATTTCTTTCTCGCTCGCAACCAGTGCCATTGTCCCATAGGTCTGAATCCGGCCGAGGGTTCCAGCAAGGGCCGGTCGGAAGGTTCCAAGGCGACGCGGGGCGGACGGCCGTCGCACATCCCAGATTTCCAGAGATCCGCTCGTCGGACTGATGGAGTAAAGAGTTCGCCCCGTTTGCGCGACGCTCCACCAGGCCACCGGGGCCGTCCCAACCGGGCGGGGATTTTCCGGTTGGGATAGATCCAGGAGCTCAGACCTGGCCGTGATGAAGCCGGATTCGCCATAGATCCCAAATGCGTACATGAAACGCCCTACCCGCAGCACGCCATAGACACCCAATGGGGAGATTTCCTGTCGCTGGAGGATCCGGGGGCGCCGCGGGTCCTTCACGTCTACCACGTTCAGCAACCCGCTGGCTACGTAAAGATAGCGATCGAATAACAGCAGATCCCCCTCCTGCAGGGAAAGCTGAGCGATCGCCTGCGGATGAGCGGGATCCTGAAGATCCACGACGGAGAGGCCGCCGGAACGACTCACATAGACCCAGCGTCCATCCGCCCCGATTTCTATATCGGTGATCCGCCCGGGGAGCGAGAGATGGCTCACCACGGACGGCGCGGTCGGATGATGCAGATCCACTATGTAGAGCTCGGACTCGGCCCCGATCAGGGCCCATGGAGGATGCAGGGCGATTCTCCAGGCAGACCGCTGGAGCGGCAATGCGTGGATCTCGCGGAGATTGCCCGGATCCGAGAGATCCAGCACGCGCACGCCGCCCTCACTGGCCGCCACGAGCAGAACATTCCCGAACGCCGCCAGATCCCGAACCAGACCGGGGAGCGGCGCGCTTTCCCCGAGCAGACGAGGGCGCGATGGATTCCGCACATCCACCGCCTGCACCCGCGGCCCGACGCCGATAAAGGTCATCGTCCCCGAGACGGCCACCCCCTGAAGCTCACCGCCCCGCTGGAATACCGGCTCAAAGCGCGCGCGGGGCTGGGCGGGGAGAACACCTTCGGCAGTCAGCGAGACCTCCACGGTATGGGTTATCCATCCTGCCGCAGTCCACAGATAAAGAAGGGGAGGGATTTCCCTCGCCACGGCAATTCGGTAGACCGGTGTCGTGAGGGGAAGGGGCGAGCGCCATGGAAACGCCTCTCCCGAACGCACCTGGAGGCCCGCCTCCGTGCCCAGGTAGATCCAGTCCGGCCGCAGGGGATCCGCCCGAACGGCATACAGGCCGTGGAAGCCATTTTCCGCACCCGGGCCCTGCCAGAGGATCTCCCAGCGATCGGCCTCCGGTCCTTCCTCAGCGGGGATCAGGCGGGCGACGATCCACTCCAGGCGCTCCCCTGATTTCACCGGAACCAGGGCGAACACGCCCCCCGCCTGCACCAGTCGAACCGGACCGGCGGCGGGAGGCAGACCCGGAGCGAAAGGAGCCCAGGTCCGTCCCCCATCCAGGCTCCGGTAAAATCCCCCCGCTGTGGCTGCGTAAAGCTCCCCCCGAGGACCCCAGGCCAGGCTGGTCGGATCCAGATCGATGGGCCCGGAAGCGATCCGTTCCCAGGTCCGGCCACCATCGGCGCTCCGATAAAGCCCCCGCGATTCCGAATCCGAGCGCCACACATAGAGAACCTGCCCATCAGGCCCCGTCGCCCAGGCCTGGACGTGCGCCTGAAGGATCTCCCAGGTCCTCCCCCCATCCCCGCTTCGATAGAGAGTTCCTCCCACCCGCGCCAGCATCATGCCCGGAAATCCCTCCAGGATCCGCAGGTCCATCTGGGTCTCCACAGCGGCAAGGGCGAAATCGGAAGCGGCAGGCCCCAGAGAAGCCAGGCGCATCCACGTTCGGCCGCGGTTAGCGGAGCGATACAGCGTGCCATCCCCTCGCAGCGCATAGACAGTATGAGGATCGGTGGGATCGGCCTCCAGGGAAAGCAGAGGAACCGAGAAAATCTGATCCCCCTGGAGCGTGGGGCCCGGCCCCCAGGCTGCTTCCGGGGAATCGCCTGCGACTTCCATCTCGGGGAGGGGCGTGGTGGTTCCCCGTTCCATGTCGTACAGGGTTGGCTGGATGCGGCGGGGTTCTCGTTCATCGGTGAGGAACAGGAGAAGCTTTCGGCCATCTGGCGACCAGGGCTGAGAGCTATAAAGGGCGGATTGCTGGGGCCGAATGGGAAGCGGACGCGCAGCTTCCGGTTCGAGCCGGATCAGCCAGATCGCTGAGGAACGACGGAAGGCAGTCGCGCGGCCGAGAATCCACTGACCATCCGGGGACCAGCGAAGCTGCGAGAAGCCAAGGACGCTGGCACTGAACCCCCGGGGATAACAGCTCGGATCCACCTTCTCGAAGCAGCGGACCTCGATCCACTGGAGCCACTGGAGGGCCCTATCCCTCTCATACCAGACCAGCCGTTGTCCATCCGGGGAGAGCGCGAACGCCTGAGCCCGGGCCTGAAGGACACGCGGCGTGGCTTCCTCCCCCAGAACAATGCGGGCCAAGCCGATGCCCCGACCGGTTTGGGGATCCGCCTGGAAATACAACAACGATCGCCCGTCTCCGGACCAGGCGAGGCAACCAAAGGGATCTTCCGTGCAGCGTTCAGGATCCAGGTCGCGAGCCCGGATCTGAACATGACCGGTTTCCAGGGAAACCACGCGCAACGTCCAGTCTTCACCGTAAGCAAGGGCCAGGCCCTTCGGATGCCACGCCGGCGCGGCGCTCAACAGGCCCGTGAGATACACCAGGCGATAGATCCCTCCGCTGAGGAGATCAGCCATCAGCAATGCGTTCCCATCCACGAAGGCAATCCGAGCGCCATCAGGCGACCAGACCAGATGGTGAGGATGCTCACCCGCATAGATCCGTTGCCGATCTGAGCCATTGGGGCGAATGAGCCAGAGCCCGCCGTCCGTCCCTCGATAGGCGATCCAGTCCCCATCCGCCCGGATGGGGGGAAATTCCGCGCTCCGGGGGAAGGGCAACGCAGGAGCCCCCGGGGGTGCGGGGACCTGCGAGGTGGGAGTGGGCGATCGCCCGGGTGCCCGAAGAAAGCACCCGGTGAACAAAAGGAGCGCCACCCCTGCCCATCCGATCCACCCGAATCCGAGCTTCCTCATAATGTGTTCCTCGAGGAATGACGGATGCGCGTTCCACTTCTTACCATCCATTTTGCCCTTCTCTCGGATTCCCCTCAAAATCCCTTTGGAGGGCTTCATGACCCAGGTGGTGCCAGTGGACCCCCAGCATCCGGATCGGGAGGTCATCGCCCGGGCGGCGGAGATCCTGCGGC
>JAEVEY010000084.1 GCA_016842045.1 Candidatus Thermoflexus sinensis
GACGCGCCCCCAGCGCGACCCAATCCGCCTCCATCCAGCGTCCGCAGACCTGCAGGCCCGCCGCCTCCATGGCCTCGCGGACCGAGGCCTCCTGTTCCCCGCATAAAAAGCCTGAAACGATGACCCACCCTCCGGGCCGCAGGAGGGCGCTCAGGCCCTGCTCACAGAAACGCTGGATCACCGGCGCCAGGATGTTCGCCAGGATCCCATCGAATTGCTCCCCCCGCGCAAGGGCTTCCTCCAGGGAACCCCGGGCCACCTCCACACGATCCGCCAGCCTATTTCGCTGGACATTCTCCCGGGCCACGCGAACAGCCACCGGATCGATATCCAGCGCCCAGACCCGGCTGGCCCCGCGCCGGGCGGCCGCGATGGCCAGGATCCCGGACCCGGTTCCCAGATCCAGGATCCGCTCCCCGGGCTGAAGCCATTCGGCCAGGGCCAGCAGGCAGAGGCGGGTGGTGGGATGGGTGCCCGTGCCGAAAGCCATCCCCGGGTCCAGCTCAATGAGCAGCTCCCCCGGCCGGAGCTCTGCTTCGCGCCACGTCGGCCGGATCACAAAGGGGCCTACACGGAGCACGTCGTAGTGGGCTTTCCAGGCCTCTGCCCATTCTTCCTCAGCGATCACCCGGAAGCGGGGTGGGGGGAATGGAAGGATCTGGCTCAGATGCCAGAGCCCCTCCTCCACGCGTTGCCGGGCTTCCTCCCACCCTTCCGTTAAGGGGAGATAGGCCAGAACTGTGAGCGTATCTCGGGGAAGGAGGGGGCGCTCCCAATCGGCTTCCTCCGTGGGGACGGGGCCGTAATCGAAAGCCACGCCATAAGGAGCATATCGGGAGAGGACCTCGGCGATCGCCTCAGCGGCCTCCACCGGCGCCTCGACCGCGATCTCCAGCCATTGCATTCCACCCATACCGGATTTCACGGGGTTAATGTCCAATCTCGGCCGCGGCACGAAGCGGGTTCATCCGAATGTTCCTGAAGCGCTTTGTTTCAGACGCGCAATGACCTCTCGCATGGACCAGAGGAGGGGCGAGGGCTGAGTGGGTGGCCAGGAGGGCCGGAGAGCCCAGAATCCCAGGTAGATTTGCAGAGAGCGATCCGGGGACAGGTGGAGCAGGAAATGAACCCTCTCGCGGAGCAGCCGATCCTCTGCGGCCTGCTGTCCGGCAACCCAGGCACGCACTGCCGAACGATCCAGCGCCATAAAGCCTGCCTCCAGGTATCCGGAAAACTTTTTCCCACGATGGAAAGGCCACAAAGAAAACACGAGGGCTAAGAAGTCTCCAGAGACAGTTCCCTGTTTCCTGAATTCCCGAGCTAAAGAAGGGTCTTATCCTCCCAGGAGATCTTTGAGCCGATCCAGGAAACCCTTCTCGGGTTTCTGCACTCCGCCTGTCGGCAGGGTGCGGGCCAGCTCCTGGAAGAGCTTCCGTTGCTCCGCCGTCAGACGCGTGGGGATCTCCACCTGGACCACGACCAGCAGGTCCCCTCGCCCGTTGCGGCGCAGGTGGGGGATGCCCCGACCGCGCAGGCGGATCACATGGCCAGGCTGGGTGCCCGGTGGGATCTCCACGGTCTCCTCCCCCTCCAGAGTAGGCACCCGGATTTGATCCCCCAGGGCAGCCTGGGCGACGTTCACCGTGACCTGGACGATCAGGTCATCCCCCCGGCGGCGGAAATAAGGATGGGGCTGGACTTTGACCTGGACGTAGAGGTTGCCTGGCGGCCCGCCGTTTTCCCCGGGTTCCCCCTCGCCTGGCAGCCGGATCTGCATCCCATCGTCCACCCCCGCCGGGATGCGCACCGCGATCCGCCGACGGGTAAGCACCCGCCCCTCCCCACCGCACTCCCGGCACGGGGAGGAGATCACTTCCCCGACTCCTTTGCAGGTCGGGCATGTGGTGACCTGGACGAAGGAGCCTAAGAACGACTGGCTGACCCGACGGACCTCCCCCAACCCTCCGCAGGTGGGGCAGCGCGTGGGTCCTGTCCCGGGCTCCGCGCCGGATCCCCAGCAGCGGGGGCAGGGCTCGTTGCGCATCACTTCGATGTCCTTCTCGGCCCCCAGGGCGGCCTCTTCGAAAGTCAACGTCACCTCGGTCTGGAGGTCGGCCCCGCGCCGGGGTGCCCGACGCGTCCGGACCCGCGGCCCGAAGCCGAAGAGATCCTCAAACAGGTCGGCGAACAAATCCGTGAAATCCGCCGGCTCCGGGCGGAGGCCCCGGCCCTCCAGGCCGGCGTGGCCGTACATGTCGTAGATCCGTCGCTTCTCCTCGTCGGAGAGGACGGCGTAAGCTTCATTGATTTCCTTGAATTTCTCCTCGGCGTCGGGAGACTTGTTCACATCCGGATGGTATTGACGAGCCAGCCGGCGGTAGGCTTGCTTGATCTCCTCCAGCGTGGCGTTGCGCGGGACGCCGAGGATCTCATAGTAGTCCTTGCGAGATGTGCTCATAGAACCTCACGGTCTTTTGGAAATCTTGACAGGCCTGGTCAGCGCTTTGGAGCCTGTTTCTCCCACCGAATCTGTCTCCCTGTGCCATCAAGCAGCGTGGATAGGAAGCAGGAAGGGCTGGGATGGTAGGACGGATGGCGGAATCCCCCCTCACTCACCTTCCGGGGGAGGCATCTTTATGCGCTCGCCCCCCCGCCCGATTCCTCCGGAGGGGCCTGGGGCGCAGGCTCAACTTTGCGGGCCACCTTCACCAGGGTGGGGCGCAGCACCCGATCGCCCAGCTTATAACCTTTCTGCAGCTCCTCCACGATCTGGCCGTCCTCGAAGCCCTCCACGGGCTCGTAGAGCACCGCCTCATGGAGCATCGGGTCGAAGAGGTCGCCGGGTTTCACCTTGATAGGTTGAACCCCTTCCGATTCCAGGGCCAGCTGCAGCTTGCGGTAAATCAGCGCCACCCCTTCCACCCAGGTCAGATGGCGCAGGTTGTCCGGAAGGGTCTGCAGGGCCCGTTCGAAGTCATCCAGGATCGGCAGGATCTTGCGGATGAACAGGGCCGTCGCCTCCGCAGCGAACTGAGCCCGTTCGGCCTCCACCCGCTTGCGGTAGTTGGCGAAGGCGGCTCGCTCCCGCTGCCAGCCCTCCAGGTATTCCTGAGCCTGCGCCCGGGCGGCCTCCAGTTCCTTTTTCAATGCCTCCAGCTGTTCTGCCAGCGAGACCTCGGCTTCGGCCACAGCCGCCTCTTGAGGCGCTGGCGAAGCCTGCCCCTCTTCCGGTATTTCCGGCTGCCGAATATCATGCTCCTCCACGGTTCCACCTCCATCCTCCGGGCTATCCTTGCTCTGTCGCAAACTGAGGGCTTGATCTACTCCCCTCTCCACGTCGCTTCGCGGCGTGGAGAGGGGGAAAGAGGGAGGGGCAAACGCTGAACCCGAGCAGGTGCCGCCAGGATGGCAACAGAGCGCCTCTCATTTATTTTATCCCGGATCAGCCCCCTCATTCCCGATGCGCCCGGCCACGGATCTCATCCAGGCACCGGTGGCCATGGGCCACCAGCCACGCTTCCATCTCCTGGCGGATGGCCTGGAAGACACCCGGGCCCCGATAAGCAACTGCTGAGCCCACGCCTACCGCTGTCGCCCCCGCCATGATCATCTCAATGGCGTCCTCACCGGTGAGGACGCCTCCGGTGCCGATGATCGGGATGCGCACCGCGCGGGCGATCTCGTAAACGCAGCGGATGGCGATGGGCTTCAGGGCGGGCCCGGAGAGCCCGCCCTCCCGGTTGCTCAGGATCGGGCGCCCGGATTCAATATCGATCACCATCCCGGGCATGGTGTTGATCGCTGTGATGGCGTCCGCTCCCGCTTCCTCAGCGGCGCGGGCGATCCGGCCGATATCGGGCACATTGGGGGCGAGCTTCGCAATGACCGGGCAGGGCACGGCGCGCTTCACCGCCGCCACGGCCTCCGCGGTCGCCTTCGGGCTGGCGGCGAAGATCTCGCCGTATTCGGCGGCCACGTTGGGGCACGAGAGGTTGAGCTCGATCATGTCGGGTTCCGCCGTCGCCAGGATGCGGGCGACCTCCACGAACTCCTCCACGCTGGCGGCGAAGACGCTGGCGATGAGCGGGACACCCATGGCGGCCAGCTCCGTCCGGGCCTCCCGGAGGATCGCCGCCATCCCCTCGGCGCCCGGGTTGGTGAGGCCCACCGCGTTGATCAACCCGTGCCCCCAATCCAGCAGGATCGGGCTGGGATGCCCGGCCCGCGGGAGCCGTGTGGCCGACTTGGCGGTGATCGCCCCGGCCCCCAGCCGGGCCAGCCGCACCATCAGCGCCGCGCTCGTGCCCAGGATCCCGGAGGCCAGCACGAGCGGATTTGGAAAACGAACGCCGGCGATCTTGCACGA
>JAEVEY010000061.1:0-21717 GCA_016842045.1 Candidatus Thermoflexus sinensis
TGGGCCCGCTGGATCAGGCGATCGGCACGGGCCCGGACCTGGCGCAGGATTTCGTCCTTATCCAGCGTGAGCAGCCGGCGCCCCTCCATCAGCACCTTCCCGTTCACGATCACGGTGTCCACATCGCTGGCCCGGACGGCATATACCAGCGCCGCTTCCACCCGATGCACAGGCTGGACGTGGGCGCCGTCCAGCCGCACCAGGATTAGATCCGCGAGGTATCCTGGAGCCAGGCGGCCCAGGCGTTCTTCCTCGCCCAGCGCTCGCGCCCCATCCCAGGTTGCCATGGTTAACGCCTCATGCAGCGGCAACGCCCGTGCGTCCCGGCGTTCGTGCTTCTGGAGCAGCGCCGTGAGCCGCATCTGTTCCCAGAGGTCCAGGGTGTTGTTGCTTGCCGCTCCGTCCGTCCCCAGACCCACCGGGATCCCGGCCTGCCGCATAGCGATCACCGGCGCGATCCCCGCCGCCAGCTTCAGGAAGGTCTTGGGGCAGTGGGCCACACCCACCCGATGCGCCGCCATGAGCGCGATGTCCTCGGAAGTGGCATGGGCGGCATGAGCGCAGAGGAGCGGGCCTTCCATCAGCCCCGCGCGTTCCAGAAGCTGAATGGGCGTAACGCTGTAACGCTGGAGGCTGGATTGCACCTGTTCGGTGGTTTCGGACACATGGATATGAACGCCCAATCCCAAACGCCTCGCCTCACGGGCGACCTCCTGGAGGAATTCATAGGGGCAGGTGTAAGGAGCATGCGGCCCCATCCAGACCCGGATACGATCCTCCGCCGCGCCGTGCCAGCGGGCGGCGAAGGCGGCCGTTCGGTCCAGCTCCTCCCGCGGGTTCTGACCGAACATCGCCCAGGCGAGGTGCGCACGCAACCCGGCGGCGACGAAGGCCTCGGCCACCCGATCCATCTCGAAATAGTGATCGGCCACCGTCGTGATCCCGCTCTCGATCATTTCCGCCGCCGCCAGCATGGCCCCCCAGTAGATATCCTCTGGGGTCAGGTTTGTTTCCATCGCCCAGATGTAATCGTTGAACCACTCCTCGATTGGCACATCCTCCGCAGAGCCACGGAAGAGAACCATCGCGGCGTGGGCGTGCGTGTTGATCAGGCCAGGCATGGCGACCATGCCCTCTCCCCGGATCACCCGGGCCGCGGAAGTGGGATCCACCTGGCCGGTGGGCTGAACCGCCACAATGCGGGGGCCCTGGATGAGAACGTCCTGCCCGGCCTGTACACGGACTCCTTCCGGGCCAGGATCCACCACGGTCACCTGCTGGATCAAAAGATCGTAGATCATGGGGCTCTCCCCAACTCCCTGATGGCGGAAAGGATCAATGCCCCCCTCCCTTGTAGAGGGAAGGAAGGCCGGGTGGAATGTTTGCGGGCTAGGCGGGATTGCCGCCTGGCCCGCGGAAGCCCGTCATCCAGTTAGCTGCACCCGTTTCTGCATCTGGAACATCGAGAGAATCTCTTTCACGGTGGTGGCGTCCTCCGGTCCCTTATCCTCACGGATCCATCCCACCACCCGTGGGAAGCGCAGGGCGTAACCGGGCTCTTCGTTGGTCTTCCCGCAGGTGTGGACCGGGGAGCGGGTGATCTCATCCGCCAGGACCGTCAGGACGTATTTCGGCTCCACCCAGACATCGGGCTCAAGGACCGATTCCACCCGCGCCGGCCGGTGTTCGGTCCGGATCTGATCCAGCAGCTCCCGGATCCGCACCCACTCCTCTTCCGTCAGGCCGCTGCCGATCTTGGCCACCGTCTTGAAGGTGTCCGAATCCGGATCATAGACCGCGCCCAGCAGGGCTCCGATGCCGAATTTCGCCCGCATGCCGCGGCCCCGGAAGTAGCCGACAACGACCACATCGATGGTGTCGCTCAGCTCGCCTTTGTAGGAGCGCTTCAGCTTGATCCAGTGGAAGCCCCGGGCGCCGGCCTGATAGGGAGCATCCAGGCGTTTGGCCACAATGCCTTCCATACCGCGCTCGACGGCTTCATCGAAGAACTGCTGGATCGCCCGGGGATCATCGGTGACGATCCGGTCGACCAGGCGGATGCGGCCGTCCGGCCGGATCAGCCGGGAGAGGGTCTCGAAGCGGATGGCGTAAGGTTGCGGGGTGTAATCCTGACCATCGGCGTAGAGGAGGTCGAAAGCGAAGAGGACCAGCGGATATTCCCGCATCATCTCCTCAACGCCGTGCTTGCGCTTCCGCTGGACGGTGATCTGGAAGGGGTAGATCTCGCCGGTCTCCTCGTTGACCGCCACAGCCTCCCCCTCCAGGATGGCCTCCCGGGCGGCGATCTGCTGGCGAACGGCCTCAATCAGCTCCGGGAACATATGAGTGGTTCGCTCCAGGTTACGGGAGAAGATCTCGATGTGATCGCCCGCCTTATGGATCTGGCATCGGAAGCCATCCAGTTTGGCCTCTACAGCGCACCGCCCCAGCTTCTCGACGATCTCCTCTGCGCTGGGGAGGCGCTCGGCCAGGGCCGGGCGGATCGGGTTCCCAACCCGGATACGGAAAGCCCGGATCCCTTCGATGCCCTGCTCGAAGAGGGTACGGGCCACCAGCCCCAGGTCGGAGCACAGATTATAGGCGCGTTCCAGATCGGGCCGCAGGCTCCGGTCGCCGGCCACCGCCTTCGAGAGGGCGTCCAGGATGGTGGGATCGCCCACTCCCAGGCGCAGGCGGCCCAGGACGAAGCGGGCGATGTAGCGAGCTTCTTTCGGGGAGGATTGCTGGAAGAGGTCGGCCAGCATCTGGACCTTTCGGTCGACGCTGCCCTCGCCGGTGGTCTCGGCGATTTGGAGGAGGGATCCGTAGACATCCCGCACGCTCAGGCCGGTGGAATGGGTTTTCCGTCGGCGAAGCAGCTCTTCCACCACCAGGCCGGGGTCGCCGCGCTCTTTATTCAGCCGCGTCACCTCCGCCTCGCTGGCCCCGGTGGCGCGGGCGATGGCGCGCAGGATCAGCTTTTCGGCCATCCCGATCTCGACCCCGCGGAAGGGTGGCAACAACTGCTCCTGACAGAAGTAAACGACCTTATCGATTTCCTCCCGATCGCACGCCCGGAACAACTCACTGAGGATGTCGAACATCTCCAGGCGCTTCGTGGTAGCTTCCAGGCGTTCAAAATAATCCACCAGCTGGGCGAACTGCATGGTCCGCTCCTGAAGGAAGGGATGGGTTTCGGGATCCGCGTCGGTGTGGAAGGTGGAGTGTGCGATCTATCATCTAGGGGGCCTTCCGAGCACCTCGTGGATCCAAATACTATTGTAAGCGCAACGGGCTCCCTGCGCGTCCTGCCCTCGCCATAAGGGGAATCACTCACTCTGGCACCAGGGGATGTGGGGGCATTGATTCCTGTGTACCATTCTTCATTGGGCTTTGGACCAGGCGGGGTGGGCGGCTGGCCGTCTGGATCCTCCTGAGTGTGAGGGGGGTGCCACTCCTGGGGATTCCATACATTTCCGTGCCGGGATACCCGTCATTTCGCATAGACAAATTCCCGATCTCAGTGCCCCGGCTGAAGGGATTTTCGGGCTCTGTTGTGAACTGGAAGCTTTGTCGCCCCTTTTCCCACGCCACGAAGCGGCGTGGGAAAAAAGGGTGGGGGGAGGGGCAAACTCAGAACCTGAGCGGGCACTGCCAGGATCATAATTGAGCAGGGTCTTCGTGGAAAATTTTCACAGACAGGGCTACCGGATGTGGCTTTAGCTCGGGAAGGTATTGTCCCGGTTGAGGGGGCATGGAATGGAAAAGGTGAGGGAGTCTCCAGACCTGCGGGGTAAAAGGGTCCTGTCTTCGCATAGCCACTACAATCGATAGACACATTTTGGGCACTATTTTAGGCCCCGCAGAGAGCGACTGGCGAGGCCCAAAACCGCTGATCAACCCCAAATCTCAGGGCTGGATTGAGAGACCCAGCTGCGCGAACAATGACTGAAGCTCCGGCTGCTGCGCCACCGGCGCCTGACGCCACGCCTCCCTCGCTGCCTCCTCCGCCTCCGATTTCCGCCCCATCATGGCCAGCGTCACCGCCAGCTCCCGGTAGAACAACCAGACATCCGCGCTCCCCGAGGCCACCTGAATGGCATGGCGAAACACAGCCTCCGCCCCCTGCAAATCCCCCAGCGCGCGCAATGAATACCCACGGCGCAACGCCGAAGTCAACGCCATTGGATTTATCGCCAGCGCCTGAGCATACGCCGCCGCCGCCTCACGATATAACGCCGGAGCTTGCGCTCGATCCAGAGCACAATCCGCATGGCTGAGGAAGAAATCCCCAATGGCCTGCCAGGACTCCGCACTGGACCCCACCACCGCCTGCAAACGAGCCCGGCTTTCCTGGGCCTCCCCCAACCGCCCCAACTGATCCTGCAAATAAGCCAGAGCCGCCCAGCCCACTCCATGCCCCGGTTGAAGCTCCACCAGACGACGATAGAAAACCTCCGCCTGCTCCAGAGCCGCCCGCCTCACTGAAGCATCCACTACCTTCTCACTGCGAACCATCAGAAGGTCTCCGTAGATCTGATAGGTCTGATCAAAGCGATCATCCAGCTCCAGGGAGCGCTGCAACTTCCGCTCCGCAGACTCCAGATCATTGCGCTGATAGAGATCGACGCTGGCCCACTCATTCCACAACCCGGCATTGTTCGGACTCAAATGGGTCGCCTCCTCGTAATAGCGGCTTGCCAGCTCCACATGACGGACAAATTCCGAAGGCATCGCAGCCAGATCAATCCGCGTCCGACAGTAACGAGGATCCAGCAACAGATCCGCCCAGCGCCGGTGCATGCGGGCCAGGTTCGCCGTGTGATCCGTATTTAACGGATTCAGCTCCCGCGCGCGCTCCAGCACTGCCCGGGTGATCTCTAACAGATCCCCACGAGACAATGCCACCAGGCGTTCCGGAGTCAGGTTCCGGAAGGCCACCTCAAATGAAGTCCCATCCGACAATTGCCGCGAACCGGAATCCATCGTCCGCGCCGCTTTCTCCAGCAGGGCCCGACCCAGCCAGAGATAATAGAAATCCTCTCGGGGAGCATACTCGATCGCCCGCCGATAGAGCAGGATGGCCACCTCCCACTGGCCCTGCTTATCCCATGGATCCCCCTGCTTATAAATCGCATCCGCCCGAATCGGATTCAGATGCACGCCCCAGATCAACAGGGCAGCCGCAAGAAAGGCCGGAGGCATCACGAACAGCCCCAGCCCTGCCTCGCTTCCAGCCTTAGGATCCTCCCGGGAGATCAGAACCACCAGCAACACCAGAAAAACAAACAGGAAGAGGATCAGGAAATCCAGCAACCCCGCCACCCCTTCCGCCAATCGCAGCACATCCTCCACCGTTTGAGGCACACGGGCGATCAGAGCCGCCAGGATCCCCGCATGGGCCAGCGTGTAAATGAGCCATCCGCCCCCTGCAATCACTCCATACAATCCGAGAGCCGGAAAGACCGCACGCGCCGGAACCCAATCCCGTCGAACTCCCTCCGCCAGAACCAGAGCCGCCCCCAGACCCCCCGTAAGCCCAAGCATCAACAAAATAAAAGGCGAAAACCGGTTCCCCTGCAACGGCAATCGGGTTAAACTGGTCACGATCAAAGACCAGGCATCCAGACGCTGCCCCTGATTGGTCACGAACTCATACGAGAGTAGGGACAGCATCAACGCCATCAGCAACCCCGAAGCGGCCACCCACGGCCACCACGGACGAACCATCGGAGTAGCTCGAACCGATGTCTCACGGGACTCCCGCCGGGCACGCCCCTTAGCCTTGCGCGCTGATGAGCCCCCTGAAGATATCGCCGAACGAGCCAGGACAGGCTCGGAAAGCCAGCCTTCCCCCAGAACAATCAGCAACGCAGCAAACACCCAGAACCACGTCCGGGTCGAGGCAATGGCGATCCCAAAATTGATTTCAATGTAATGGGCCAGGATCCCTCCGAGGAGGGCGATCAAGAGAAAGCGATGAGGATGCTCAATCCGCACCTCCCCAGAGGCCCGCAAGGCGGCGAAAACCAGATAAACCAGGAGACCCAGAACCGTCCCAGCCGGAACGGCCACACCCAGGAAGTGAGGGCCAAACCGAAGGGCAAAGACCAGCCCGACCCCAAGCGCTCCGCCTACCCACAGACCCAGTAACAGATTCCGATCCCGCGACCCATGGAGCAGATTCAGACTGCGCAACCCATAGGCAAAGAGGGCAAAGAACAACCACTGATAAACCAGAAACCCCAGCAAACCGGCATTCACCAGAGCATCAAAGGTCTCATTATGAGAGCGATCCGGGGATGCATTGCGCGCCTCATAATGGGCCAGTTCGGGTGGATAAAACCGGTTGTAAGCCACATACATGGACTCCGGACCGTAGCCGATCAACGGCCGGATCAGATTGAAAGGATCCGGCCGGCCATCCGGATATTGAATGGGATCATGGGGAAGCACCAGCCGGAGCGCGCCCTGCCAGATCAGCACCCGAACCTTCCCGGTCCCGGTCTCCGTCTCAAAAATATGTCCCAACCGACCGATGTAAGGGGATTGCCGGAGGAACTCCAGGGGCCCACCCGGGATGTTCAACAGAATCAGAACTATCAGGCCGACGGCGGAAAGCCCCAGCATGGCGAACAGACCAGCCCGCTGTCGCCGGATCACCAGCCAGAGCAACCCGAACAGGAAAAGGCCCCCCAGCAACCCCAACCAGGGACCTCGACTGAAGCTGAAATAAATGGTAGCCAGCTGCACCGCCGCAATGAAGACATAAATCGCCCCGCGAACCACATCGCTATTGCGCGGCGGCTCCGTGGTCAGGATCGAATGAAAGGTCTCCGCCAGACGACCCAGGGTCAACATGAACGCCATAATGAGATAGGCGGCCACGAAGATGGCATTCCCCATATGAGAAGCCACCCGGCTGGTGACATCACCCCCCCAGGGCAGGGGATCCAGCCGATAGCGCTGGATCAGCCCATAAATCGCCACCGGCAGGCTGGTCAGAATCATCGTCGTTACCAGCCGCTCGAACTGCGCACGAGTTCGCAACCCGGCCAGCATACTGAAGAAAACCACCAGATAAGCCAGCCAGCTGTAAGTCCCCTGCAATCGCTGGTAGGAACCGAAAAAGCTGGTATAGGGAGTGATGGAAAACAACGTGGCCAGGAGATAAACCCCGGCCGAAGTGAGCGCCGGCGCCACCAGCGGGGTGCGCCAGGAAAACCCCAGGGCCTGAGCCAGCGGGACCCGCCGCCCCCAGGCCTCCACCAGCTTGACCAGCCAGGCCGCCGCCATCAGCAGGGCCAGAGAACGAACCAGCGTCAGCTTGTCCGGCTCAAAAACCCGACTGGTATAGATGTTGAAAAACAGGGGGGCGATGATCACCGCCATCAACCACCCGGCTTCCAGAACACGATCGCACCACACGCTTAAACGCGTCGGCATGTCCGCCACCACTCCCAGGTTCGCTGAAGACCCTCGTCCAGGGTAACACGAGCCTCAAAACCCAGCAAGACACGGGCCTTCGAGACATCCGGAACCCGACGAGGAGCCTCCTCAAACCCGGGCCCGTAAACCTCCGAAAACGAGAGGAAACGAATGGGGACCTGACGGCCAGTAACCACCCGGATCCTCTCCGCTAAGGCGAGAATGGAGATCTCCTCCGGATGCCCGATGTTGAAGATGTGACCGGAGGCCGCGGGCAGCAGCCCGGCCCGCAACGTTCCTTCCACCGCATCCGACACATAAATGAACGAGCGGGTCTGCCGCCCATCCCCATAAACGGTCAGCGGTTCCCCCCGCAGCGCCTGATCCATAAAGCGAGCGATCACATAGCCATAGCCCTGAGGATCCACTCGCGGGCCGTAGACGTTAAAATACCGAACCACGCTGACTCGAAGGCCCCGGCGCGCCCAGGACATGGCCAGATGCTCGTCTAACAGCTTGCTCACCGCGTAAGCCCAGCGGGAGACCGTCGGCGATCCCAACCGCAGATCATCCTCCTCCGCCGCCGGCCAGCGCACGCCCTTCCCGTAAACCTCCGAGGAGGAAGCGATGCAAACCGGAATCCCCCGCTCCGCGCACGCCTCCAGAACCCGCTCCGTTCCTTCCACATTAACCCGGATCGTCCGCAGGGGATCGGCCAGCACCCGGGGAACCCCAACCACCGCCGCCAGATGGAAGACCACCTCCACACCCTCCATGGCCGCCTGAAGCGTTGCGAGATCCCGGACGTCCCCAATGACCACCTGCAGGCAAGGGTGATTCCGCACCCCATCCAGATTCTCCAGTCGACCCCCGCTGAGATCATCCAGAACCCGCACCCAATGCCCATCCGATAGCAAACGCTCCACCAGATGCGAGCCAATGAAACCAGCCCCGCCGGTGACCAGCACGCGCATTCCTTCCCTCCCCGCACCGGAGATCTGAGAACCCATGTCTCACCCATAACGCGCAACCCTTCCCGCGGCGGCTAAATCACCCGAATGGGGTTCGTCAGAATCCAGAGCCGCCCCCCGCGATAGACCTCCATCCGATAAACCCCCGGCTCCGCCGTGAGATGGCGCAACACGCGCCCCCGCGCGCGAGCAACCACACCACTTCCAAAACGGATCAGCCGGAACTCTCCGGGAAGAGGGGCAACCGCCTCCATCTGAACGGCCCCAGCTCGACGCAGGGTTCCTCCCATCGTGGCCCGCCGGTGGCCGCTGCAGGCCTCGAAACGGAACCCTCGCGAAGGCCCCAGAAGGTCGTTCGCGATCCAGGCGCGGCCGGCCTGCAATGCATCGCGGATCAACAACCAGTCCTCCTCCGGACGGCGCTGGAGCGGGCGATCCGCCAGAATATGGGTGCTCACGGCGCGGAACAACCATTCGTAGGGGAAAAGGACGCGCCGCCACGGCCCCAGCTTGTAGGCATGTCCATGAGCATCCGCCCCGCCGATCGCCACCGCCGGGACCTCGGAGAGCCACAATTGTTCCCACCAGCGGATCGCTTCGGGAAACGGACCATGAAGAAACCGATGGGGGAAAAACGCATAATAGAGCGCGTGAAACGGTGTTCTCAGCCGGGCCTTAAACTCGCTCATCGTGTTCCAGAGCTCCAGGCCGGTAAACCCTGTGACCTCGCGATCCGCCCAGGGAAGAGCCGGCTCACTTAGCCAATCCCGTAACCAGCGAGGAACATATTCCACCGGATGGGCCAGGAAAACCAGCGCCCCCTGCTCTCGGGCCGCGTGAATCAGCTCCTGGGGAGAAACCGCCAGCGGAGCCAGCTCCCGCCCGGCCCCCAGGATCAGGGCATGGCTGACCTGGGGCTGTCGACAGGGGTCATGGACCTCTTCGCCCACCAGAAGCAGGACCCGATCATAGTAGCCCTGCACCCCACCCACCCACACATTATGATCCGTCACCCCGACCACATCCAGGCCCGCCCGGACCGCGGCAGCGGCGATCTCCCGGTGCAAACCCGTTCCATCTGAAAAGGGTGTATGACTATGAAGGTTGCAGACCAGTTCAATCATTCGACCCCCATGGTAGAAAGTCTGGGACCCCCACGTGTGGGGAATTCAGAGGAACAAGAGCACACGCCATGCGATGAAATCAGTCTATTACAGATAGCTCGAGAGAGAAACAGAGCAAAAAGGAAAGCTTCCTTGCCAAACAAAAGAGATACTAAGGAAAAAGGATCCCGGACAGACAACTGTGCCGGATCGCAAAACCCTCGCCGAATGCTGAGCAAATTGAGTTACAATGGTAATAGTAACGCAACTGGTCACCTGAACTCAAACCCGAGAGCTGGGGAAAGGAAGGAGGATCTCAATGGAATGGATTACCTTTGGGGTTCCCATTCTTGTGGCCGCCCTCATCCTGTTCTCCTCGGCCATCCGGATCCTGCCGGAGTGGGAACGGGGCGTGGTGCTGCGGCTGGGGCGGTATCACGCGACCAAAGGCCCGGGGCTCTTCTTCATCATCCCGATCATCGATCGGGTGATCCGGGTCAACCTGCGATTGATGACCTTCGATGTGCCCCCCCAGGAGGCCATCACCCGGGATAACGTCACTGTGAAAGTGAACGCCGTTGTCTTCTACCGCGTGATCGACCCGGCGAAAGCGATCACCCAGGTGGAGGACTTTAAGGCGGCGACCTGGAACCTGGCCCAGACCACCCTCCGCAGCGTCCTGGGGCAATCGGAGCTGGACGAGCTGCTGGCCCATCGCGATAAGGTCAACGCCCACCTGCGGCAGATCCTGGATGAGGCGACCGACTCGTGGGGGATTAAGGTCGTGATGGTGGAGGTGAAAGACGTGGAGCTGCCGCAAGGAATGCAGCGGGCGATGGCCCGACAGGCAGAGGCGGAACGGGAGAAGCGGGCCAAGATCATCCACGCGGAAGGGGAATACCAGGCGGCGAAGACCCTGGTGGAGGCCGCTCGCATGATCGCCTCGGAGCCCGCCGCCCTCCAGCTGCGCTACCTGCAAACCCTGACGGAGATCTCCATGGAGAAAAACTCCACTATCATCTTCCCGGTCCCTGTGGACACGCTCCAGGTCTTCCTGGGCAACATGCACCGGACCGGAACCGGATCCTGAGCAGGGGAGGGATCGTGGAGTGAGCGGCAAGGCTGCCCGCTCCACGACCGCCGGGTTCACAGCTGGACAAAGCAATAAACCAGCCACGCGTGGGGCGGCAGGCCTCACACGCAGAGGAGAAATTAGATGTATCAGCGCCAGGTGCAACGGGTGCTATGGATGGTTCTGGCCGCCAACCTCGCGGTGGCCGCGATCAAGCTCTTTGTCGGTCTGCGAGCAGGGGCTCTGAGCGCTCTGGCCGATGCGTTCCACAGCGGGCTGGACGCCTCGGCTAATGTCATCGGGCTGGTGGGGATCGCCCTGGCTTCGCGGCCGCCGGATCGCAACCATCCCTATGGCCACCGCAAATATGAGGCGATCGCCGCCCTCATCCTGGGCGTCTTTCTGTTAATGGCCTCCCTGGAGGTCATCCGCGGAGTGATCGAGCGATTGCTCCTGGGCGGGCAACCGCAAGTGAGCGGGCCGTTGTTCCTGCTGATGCTGCTCACCCTGCCGATGAATCTCGCCATCTCCCGCTATGAGGCCCGCCAGGGAGAGCGACTGCGCAGCAGCATTCTGATGGCCGACGCCCTTCATACCCGCACCGATGTCTTCGTTACCCTATCGGTCCTGGCCAGCCTGGCCGCCGTCCGCCTGGGGCTCCCATGGCTGGACCCCGCGGTCGCTCTGGGCGTGGTGGGGGTGATCATATCCGCGGGCCTGCGTATCCTCCGATCCACCGCCCTGGTGCTCACGGACAGCGCGGCGGTCGATCCGACAGAAATCGAACGGGTGGCCCTCTCGGTGCCAGGGGTGCGCGCCATCCACCGGGTGCGCAGCCGCGGGACGCCGGATGAGACCTACGTGGATCTTCATCTCAAAGTGGATCCGGCCATGAGCACCGAGCAGGCCCATGCCATCGCCACAGAGGTCGAGGAGCGATTGAAAGCTGAGATCCCGGGCGTGGTGGATGCGGTGGTTCACATCGAGCCTGGACGCCTGCCGCCTTCCTCCGAATGGGAGGCCATGACGGTCCGCCTGCGAAATCTGGCTGACGGACTGGGACTGGGCGTGCACGAACTCCACGGGGTCCAGACCCCGCAGGGATATCATATCGGTCTCCACGTGGAAGTCGATGAGACCCTTTCCGTGGAGGAAGCCCACGCCCGGGTCACCGAGCTGGAGCGACGAGCCCGGGAGCACTTCCCGCAGATCCTCACCGTGACCACCCATATTGAGCCTCGGGCCCATGGACCGCGGGCCGCTGGCCCGGATGTCCCGAAGGCCCTGGCGGTCGCCGCCCAGGAAGCAGTCGAACGGGTCTTCGGCCCCGGATCGTGTCAGGAGGTTCGCCTTTATCCCCACGAGGCGGGCTACGATGTGGCGCTGATCTGTCAGGTGGCCGGGAGGACACCGCTGGAGGAAGCGCATCGCCAGGCGGAAGCCGTTGAGCAGGAGCTGCGACAGCGCTTTCCAGAGCTCCAGCATATCATCGTCCATGTGGAACCGACCGCGACGCCCCCAAACGCTCTTCCGTGAAGCGGAGTAACCGGGGATGATCTTTCGGGCCTCAATTCCCGAGATCCGCGAGAGCCTGGTGCAGCCTTTCCAGGTTTATCCGATCGCCCGGTTCGGAACTGTTCACGCTTACGTGTATCGCTCCTACGGCGAGGTGGTCCGGCATCGCCATCCGGAATTCGACGAGGTGTTCCTGATCTACGAGGGGCTGGTCACCTTCTGGACTGACCATCAGGAACTGACATTGAAGCCGGATGAGTTGATCCGGATCCCCCGGGGGATGGCCCATCGTTCCGGATCGCGGGTGCCCTCGCTGGTGTTGCTGTTTCGAAAAGATTTCATGCCCGAGCGCCGGAATGGCGATTTTCGGATCAGCGATTCGACAGTAGAATCCCTGACCACAGTGCGCATCCACGAGCGCCTGCGAGCCTATCCAGATTTCACGCCGGTGCCTCTGCTGGAGGCCAACGCCGTTCACTACCGCGGGCTTCGAGGGAGCGGGTCTTCCCCGGAGTGGGAAACCCGGGGGCCCACGTTCCTGTTGCTGCTGCGGGGAGAGATCGCCATGGAGGCCTACCAGCCGGGGTGGCCAGAACCAGCCCGCGGGATTCTGGCCCCGGGCGAACTGGCTGTCCTTCCCCCCGGCACGCGCTGGCGCTGGGAGAGCCGAGAGCCGTCCGTGCTCTTCTGGGTGGAGGATGCGGAATCCTGAGGGGGCTTCCGGGTGGTGCGCCTTGCACCACCCGGAGGAACAGGGTCCTCCCTGCGGTCCAGAGGGAGATCGGAAAGGGAGATAATGGCAGTTAGCAGGATCCTCCTTACGGGCTGGCAGATCATGATCGCGGATCATCTCGCGCCACCATACTGCGAAAAGCCTGTCGACGCACAGGCATGCTGGGTCGAATGAGCCACACGATGAGCGGAGAACCGCAGGTTTACTTTTTCCGAGCCATTCCATGGCGACGGGTTCTGAGGACAATCGGCTGGGTCAGCTGGTCGCTGACCATGACGGCGATGGTGGTCCTTCTGGTGGCCTGGCCGATTGAGGATGGGACCGCCCAGGCATGGCAGATCGGCCAGGCGGCTCCCCAAACCATTTTTGCCCCTTATGAACTTCGTTACCCCAGCGCCATTCTGACCGAGCAGGCTCGGGAGGCGGCCGCTGCCCAGGTCGCGCCAATCTACACCAGCCCGGATCCCCGTATCGCCCGGCAACAGGTGGAGAAGCTCCGTCAGAGCCTGGAGGCCATTGAACGGCTTCGCGAGGAAACCCTTCCGCTGGATGAAAAAGCCCGCCGTCTGGAGCAGATCAGCAGGGATTATGACCTTTCCCCCGAGCAACGTCTCCAGCTGCTGAGTGTGGATCCCTCCCGATGGGAGCTGCTCACCGGCGAAGCCCTGAGGTTGCTGGATCAGATCATGCGGGAGCCCATTCGAGAGGATGAGGTGCCAGCTGTGCTCCGGGAGCTCCCCCGTCAGGTGAGCGCCCGCCTCACAGAAGATGAGGCCAACCTGGTGGTCCGGCTGGTGGCCCCATTGATTGTCCCGAATAGCACACTGGATGTGGAGGCCACAGAGGCTGCCCGTCGACGGGCCCGGGAGGCGGTGCCCCCTCAGATCCGACGGATCCGCGCGGGCGAGGCCATCATCCGCCAGGGGGACATCCTGGATGCGCTGGCCATGGAGGCGCTTCAGCAATATGGCCTGATCTCCCCGGCCACCCCATGGCATCTCCCCATCGCCCGTGGGACGATCGCCGGGGTGGGGGCGATCGGGCTGTTGCTGCTGATCCAGCGCCTCGCTCTGGAGGTTCAGGAACGCCCACGGCGCCTGATGGCCCTGCTGGGACTTTTCCTCCTCTTCACCCTGGGCGCACGGCTGACCACGGTCTTCGCGCCCGAATGGATCTGGGCATTTCCCACTGCGGCGCTGGGCATGCTCATGGCCACCGGATTGGGCACGATGCCGGCGCTGCTGCTCAGCGCGATCTGGTCTTTGTGGTTCGGGCTGATCGCCGATCGAACGCCCGCCTTCCTCGCCGCCTCCCTCCTGGCCAACTGGGTCACCATCCTGATGCTCCATCGGCTGGAGCGCTTCCAGACGCTGTTGATGGCTGGATTGAGCGCGGGCGCGGTCACCGGCCTGATCGGTATCGCCGCCACGGCGGAGACCGGATCGCTTTCCCCGCTGGGGGCGCTCATCGCCGGGGGAATGGGGTTGCTGGCCGGTGCCCTGTCCACCACCATCGCGCTGATCGGGTTTATCATGCTGGGAACCCTCTTCGATGTGACCACACCGCTCCATCTGCTGGAGCTGGCCCGTCCGACCCATCCGCTCCTGCAGCAGTTGATGGTGCGGGCTCCGGGGACCTATCATCACACGCTGATGGTCGCGAACCTGGCGGAGCAGGCCGCCATGCGGATTGGCGCGGATCCCCTTCTGGCCCGGGTGGGGGCGCTGTATCACGATATCGGGAAGATGACCCGCCCGTATTTGTTTGTGGAAAACCAGGTGAACGGAGATAACCCTCATGAGCAGATGGATCCGTATGCCAGCGCCCAGGCCATCCTGCGCCATGTCGACGATGGACTTGCGCTGGCTCGACGCTACCGGCTGCCCCGCCGGGTCCGGTCCTTCATTCAGGAGCACCATGGGACCATGTGCGTAACCATCCCCTATCATCGCGCGGTCCAGGAGGCGGGGAATCCAGAGAAAGTGGATCGGGCTGCCTTCTGCTACCGGGGGCCACGGCCCCAAAGCAAGGAAACCGCCATCGTGATGCTCGCCGATGGCTGCGAGGCCGCTGTTCGGGCTGCGCGGCCGAAGGACCCCCAGGAGCTGGCCCAGATCCTGGAACGGGTGTTTCAGGAACGCATTCAGTCCGGGCAACTGGATGAGGCGCCGCTGACGATGCAGGATCTCCAGGGGATCCGCGAGGCGTTCCTTCAGGTCTTTCAGGGGATGTTCCATCCCCGCCTGGTCTATCCGGAAGCGCCGCCCCGTTGAGGATGCAGGTGATTCATGTCCGGAGTGCCTCGATGAGGGGAAAAACATCGCCTCCCATCCGAATCGAAGTCCGCGCGCCCCGCGCGTATCAGGCCCCCGGGCGCATCGCCGGGTTGCGACGAGCCGCTCAGGCAGTCCTTCAGCGCCACGGTCTGAAGGGTAACGCCACCCTGACGGTGGCGCTGGTGGATGAGGAAACCATCCGTCGTCTGAACCGGACGTATCGGGGAATCGATGCGCCTACGGATGTGCTTTCCTTCCCCACCCGGACGGAGATCTCCCCGGGCGTCCGATACCTGGGCGATGTCGTGATCGCTTTCCCCTATGCAGCCCGCCAGGCTCAGCAGGAGGGTCATCCGCTGGATGGGGAACTGGCCTTGCTGACTGTGCACGGGGTGTTGCACCTGCTGGGCTATGATCACGATACCGAGCCGGCACGACGCCAGATGTGGGCGATCCAGCGGGAGATCCTTCACCAGCTGGGCTTTCCAGAGATCGCTCCTGCAGACGAAGGGACTCCGGGCTCATAGAAGAAGGCAGTCTCGCCCGTCCCGAAATCGGGTCCCCACGACCCCTCAGGCCGCAAGGGAGACCGAGGGATGGTTTGCCGAAAGGAAAAGCCGCCCGTATAATCCAGCCCGGATTCCTTCGGGGGGCACGTCTTCGACGTGCGGACACAGGGGCTCCAGAGGCCTGCCCTCCAAAACGAGGGAGGGGCTCTGGAGATCTGCGAAGGGCCATGGCGCTCTCCCTGCCCAAGCATGTCATCCTGGCTCTGGAGAAGAAGACCGGTGTGGAATCCGATCGACGCGCTGTTGGGATTGTTCTCCCTGGATATCGGGATCGACCTGGGGACTGCCACGACCCTGGTGTGCGTGCGGGGGAAGGGGATTGTCATTCACGAGCCCTCGTGGGTGGCTATTGACCGGCGCTCCCGGCAGGTGCTGGCGGTTGGGGAGGCGGCCAAGGAGATGGTGGGCCGGACCCCGGCGCACATTGTGGCCATCCGTCCATTGCGGGACGGGGTGATCTCGGAGTTCGAGGTCACCCGGGAGATGATCGGCGAGTTCATCCGCAAAGCCCACCAGCAGGTGCCTGTTCCTGTCCCCCGGCCCCGGGTGGTGGTGGGCATCCCCAGCGGGGTGACCGAGGTGGAGCGCCGCGCGGTTCACGATGCCTGTCTCGCCGCCGGTGCCCGCGCCGCTTTCCTGATCGAGGAGCCCCTGGCGGCAGCTATCGGGATCGGTCTCCCGGTCGCCGAGGCCCGTGGGAGCATGGTGGTGGATATCGGGGGCGGAACGACGGAGGTGGCCGTCTTCGCCCTGGGGGGAATCGTCGTCGGACGCTCCGTCCGGGTGGCTGGAGATGAGATGGACGAGGCGATCATCAATTACATGCGCCAGCGCTATAATCTCCTCATCGGCGAGCGGATGGCGGAGCGGGTGAAGATCGAGATCGGGTCTGCTTATCCCCTGCCGGAAGAGCGCACCATGGTGGTGCGTGGACGGAACTTGGTCACGGGCCTTCCCGATGCGATTGAGGTCTCCAGCATCGAGATCCGCGAGGCCCTGCGGGATGCGGTGGGAATCATCGTGGACACCGTGAAATCGGTCCTGGATGAGACGCCGCCGGAGCTGGTCGCCGATATTATGGAGATCGGCATTGCTCTGGTCGGCGGTGGGGCTCAGCTGAAGGGCCTGGCCCAGCGTCTGACGGAGGAGACCCGCATCCGCTGCTGGGTGCCCCCGGATCCGGTCACGGCCGTCGCCCTGGGAGCGGCGAAGGTTCTGGAGGACCTGGACACCTGGCATCGAGTGCTGACCTCGCTGGATCGTGGCCGGCCGCCCCGATCGCCGGTGCGCATCGGCCAGCCGATGGTCCGTTAAATCCACGCAACCTGACTATCCAGGCGCTTTCCTTTGCCAGACGGGAACCAATCCTTCTTCCTTTCCCTCCTCCCCGCAACCCTTCCACCACGGGGAGGAGGTTTATGTTTGGGGATGGGCGGGGATCGGCAAGGCAACTCCGCCTGCCCTCCCTGAAAGCCCGTTGGAGGAGCTGGGAGAGCAAAGAATGGCTTTGCGCTCGGGAGATCGACGGCTGTGGACGGCCTGGCTGCTGGTGGGCCTGGCCGTATTGCTCCTTTTCCTCCATGGGCTGGGATGGCTGCAGCCGGTAGAATCCCTCCTGGCGGTCCCCCTGACGCCCCTCCAGCGCCTCATGGCCGATCTGGGACGCAACGCTCTGGGCGCTGTGGGGTTCCTCCGTGAGATCCGGGATCTCCGGGAGGAGGTGGAACGTTTGCGGGCGCAGGTTGAAGAGCTGCAGACGGAGAACCTGCGCCTCCGGGAGCTGGCCGCCGAGAATGCAGAGTTGAAGGCCCTGCTGGGAATTATCCAGGAGAACCCCCAGACCACCTTCGTGGCTGCGACGGTGATCGGCTACGAGACGGATCCCTATCTTCGCTTTCTCATTCTGGATGTGGGAACCCGCCAGGGTGTTCGAGAGGGGATGCCGGTGATCACCCGGGGCTCGGCCCTGGTCGGACGGATCGCTGCTGCGGATCTCAACCGCTCCCGGGTGCGCCTGCTGAATGATGGAGGAAGCCAGGTGGGGGCGCTGTTGCAAACCACCCGGGCGACCGGGATGGTGATCGGCCAGCCGGACGGAAGCCTGCTGCTGGATTTCGTGCTGCCCGATGAGGAGATCCTTCCAGGGGATGTGGTGCTGACCTCCGGAGTGGGCGGCCAGATCCCCCGGGCGCTGGTCATCGGTCAGGTCATCGAGGTGCTGGGATCCGGAGAGCCCTTCCAGCGCGCCCGGATTCGGCCAGCCGTCGACCCCCGGCGCCTGACTTACGTGCTGGTGATCACCGGCTTTCCCGGGATGGAGACTCCTGCCTCTTCCAGGTAAACAGGGGAAAGGACTGGACCCCCAACCAGGGATCCGGAGCGATAGAATTTCCACCGGCCCTTCCGGCACAGGCCGGCCATCCAGGCCATGATCAGGGGATCAACATTCTATGCGAAGGCGATGGGTTCAGGCCCTGAGTGTTCTGGGCATCGCGGCGCTGATCCAGGCCACATGGATCCCCATGGGAATCCCGGACCCCGGGCGGCCGAATCTGGTTTTTCTGGTCGTCGCCACGGTGGCCTTCCTTGCCCCCCTGGAAGAAGGCCTGGGATGGGCGCTGGCTGGGGGGATCCTGCTGGATCTTTTCTCTGGTGGGCCGATGGGGCTTAGCGCTCTAACCCTGATGGCCGTGGTTCCGCTCGCCCACGGGCTCAGCCGCCCGGTTTTCCGGGGGCGATTGATCATGCCGGCGCTGGTGGCCGCCGCGGGCACTTTCCTGATGGAAGGGGTTCGAGGGATCCTCCTGATGGCCTTACAATATCCGGTGGACTGGAACGCGGCGTTCCGACAGCTGATATTACCGGAGGCGCTCTGGAACACCGTGGTGATGCTGTTGCTTTATCCGCTGCTTCGAGCGCTCCGCCCGCGCCCGGAACGGCCGGTGTTGCGCTCATAAAGATGCGGGCATGGGCCGCCGGCCATAACCTGTGCCCTCTTAACTCTGGAGCATGCTCAGGATCCGGCGATGTCGGAACCTTATCCACCTCGTGCGGAGTCGGAAGCTCTGGATAGCGTGGCGGTGTTCCGTCCCCCTCCACCGCCTCGCCCTTCCCCATATCTTCGCCTGATCCTTTGGGGCTTATTCCTTGTCTTCTCGTTCGCCGGGCTGGGCTATCGCCTCTACCGGCTCCAGATCCTGGAGGGGCCCGGATATCAGGCCCTGGGGGAACGAAACCGCCTCCGGGTGATCCCCTTATCAGCTCCCCGGGGGCTCCTTCTGGATCGCCAGGGCCGCCCGCTGGTCTGGAATGACCCGGCTTTCCGGGTCCTGGTGATCCCCGGGGACCTTCCGGAGGATCCAGCCCGACGAGAGGCTATCTTCCGTCAGCTCAGCCAGGCCACGAATTCCACGAATGACACGAATGAGGGCACGAATGCCATTCGTGCTCCTATTCGTGACATTCGTTCCATTCGAGACCGGATTGAGGCGGCCGCCCGGGAGGCCCCCTTCCAGCCCCTGGTCTTAAAGGAGCCGGTGGATCGGGAGGTTGCCTTCCGCCTGATGGAGGAAGGCGAGCGTCTTCCCGGCGTCCGGGTGGAGCCCGTCCTGCAACGGCGTTACCCAACCGGCGCGCTGACCGCCCATGTGGTGGGCTTTGTTGGACGCATCCCGGCAGAGCAGGCCGCGCGCTACCGGGCAGAGGGCTATGATCCGGCCACGGATCAGGTGGGGCTCAGCGGCCTGGAATATGCCCTGGAGTCCTGGCTGCGGGGCGTGAAGGGAGCGCGCTATGTGGAGGAGGACGCCCTGGGACGGCCGGTGCGGGTGCTGGCGGAGATCCCCCCACAGGCCGGAGCGCGGATCACGCTGACCCTGGATCTGGATCTGCAGGCGGCGGCGCGGGCGGCGCTGCAGGCGAAGCTGGATGAGCTGAATCGCATCGCTGGCCGGGAGATCACCCGACGGGGGGTGGCCATCGTGATGCGGCCGACCACGGGTGAGATCCTGGCGATGGTCAGCCTTCCGGACTACGACAACAACCTGTTCGTTGGTCCGGATCTCCCTCAGGCCTATCCTCGATTGCTGGAGGATCCCTTCGGCCCGCTGTTAAACCACGCCATCGCCTCGCAATTCGCGCCCGGCTCCTCGTTCAAACCCATCGTGGCCGCGGCCGCTCTTCAGGAAGGCGTGATCACCCCGCGAACCCAGCTGTTCGACCCCGGAGAGATCGTCATCCCCAACCGGTATTTTCCCAACGATCCGGGGCTGGCCCAGCGTTTCTTCTGCTGGCTGCGCTCCGGTCATGGCTGGCAGAATGTGGTGGATGCCCTGGCCAATTCCTGTAACGTGTTCTTTTACAAGGTGGCCGGAGGCTACGATGTGCCGGGGGAGCCGGCCTTCGAGGGGCTGGGGATCGAGCGTCTGGTGCGCTATATGCACGCTTTCGGCCTGGGCCAGCCGACCGGGATCGAACTGCCCGGAGAGGCGGCCGGGCAGGTGCCGGACCCGGAATGGAAGCGCCGCACGTTCGGGGAGACCTGGTCCACGGGGGACACCTATAACCTGGGGATCGGGCAGGGGTATCTGCTGGTGACACCGTTGCAACTGATCAACGCCGTCAGCGCGATCGCCAACGGCGGAACGCTCTATCGGCCGACGCTGGTGCGGGAGATCGCGGATGCCCGGGGGAATCCTCTCCGGTCTTTCCGGCCGGAGATCATCGGCCGACTCCCCATCGCGCCAGAGCACCTGGCGATCGTGCGGGAGGGCATGGTGGCAGCGGTGGAACGCGGGACGGCAACCCGGGCCCAGATCCCCGGGATCCGTATTGCGGGCAAGACCGGGACGGCGGAGTTCTGCGATGATCTGGCGTTCCGGATGGGATTCTGTCAGGGGCGGCGGTTGCCCAGCCACGCCTGGTTCGTTGCTTTCGCGCCGGCGGAGGCACCGGAGGTCGCCGTGCTGGTGTTCATCTGGAACGGAGGGGAGGGATCCCAAAACGCTGCGCCGGTGGCCCGGCAGATCCTGGAGGCCTATTTCCGGCGGTGAGCGGCGATGGCCGGATCACCCTATCTTCGATCCGGGGGGAATCCTATGTGGCGTGCGCTCTTCGTCTCGCTCTCGCGTAACCGGACGATGAAGGAACGGGTGATGCGCTGGGGGTTCGTATGGCGAGCCGCCTCACGCTTTGTGGCCGGCGAGACCCTGGAGGATGGCCTTCGGGCCATCCGGGAGCTGGAAGCGCTGGGGATCCGGGGGATCCTGGATCATCTGGGGGAAAACGTGGAATCGGAAGCTGATGCGAACCGGGCGACGGAGGATTATCTGCTCGCCCTGGACCGCATCGAGACCATGAGGTCTGGAGGGAGCCTTGCCCTCTCGTCTCTCCCCCATCTGGCGGTCAAGCTGACCCATCTGGGGCTGGACATCCACGAAGAGCTTTGTGAGCGCAACCTGCGGCGGGTGATCGAACGGGCAGCCAGGGCTGGGACCGTAGTGGAGATCGATATGGAGAGCAGCGCTTATACGGAGCGAACCCTGAACCTCTACCGGCGCCTGGCCTCCGAGTATCCGAACACCCGGATCGCCATTCAGGCCTATCTCTATCGTAGCCGGGAGGATGTGGAGCGCCTGATTGAGGAAGGGATCGCCCGGATCCGGTTGTGTAAAGGGGCTTATCAGGAGCCGCCTCATCTCGCCTATCCTCGAAAACGGGATGTGGACGCCAGCTATGTGCGGTTGATGGAGCGATTGCTCTCCGCAGAGGCGCGGGCCCGGGGTGCTTATGTGGCCATCGCCACCCACGACGAACGCATCATCCAGCGCGCGCTGAGCCGGATCAGGGAATGGGAAGTGCCCCGCGATGCCTTCGAGTTCCAGATGCTTTATGGAATCCGACGGGATCTTCAGGCGGCCTTAGCCCGTCAGGGGTTCACCGTGCGGGTCTATGTGCCATATGGGACAGAGTGGTATCCCTATTTCATGCGACGCCTGGGGGAACGACCCGCGAACGTCTGGTTTGTGGTGCGGAATCTTTTCTACGCTTAG
>JAEVEY010000061.1:22081-33514 GCA_016842045.1 Candidatus Thermoflexus sinensis
GGCCTGGGGCTAACCGGCCAGATCCTGCGGGCTCGCTGGCGGGGAACGACCGCCGGGTTCCCGCCGCCGATCCCATGGTCCGGCGAGCCCCGGGTAGGTCTGAACATCCCCCTGTTCGGGCAAAGCCCCGAGATCCGACAGCGCGATCTGGCCCAGATCCGCGCGTTTGGGATCTCCCGCATCCGCGCGTTCTTCCCGTGGTCGCGGATCGAGCCGGAGCGGGGGCGTCTGGACTGGGAGGAGGTCGACGCCGTGATGGCGGACGTGCAGGCGGCGGGCCTGGAGTTAGTGGCGGTGCTGGGAGATAGCCCCTCCTGGGCCGCCCGACGATCCGGCCCCATGGCCCCCCCGCTGGATCCCATGGACTTCGCCCGGTTCGCCGGGGCGTTCGCGGCGCGTTACGGGCGGCAGGTGCGGTTCTACCAGATCTGGGATGAGCCGAACCTCACCATCGGCTGGGGCGGCGGGATCCCGGATCCGAAAGCGTATGCCACCCTGCTGCAACAGGCGGCCACGGCGATCCGACAGGCGGATCCCGACGCGGTGATCGTGCTGGCCGGACTGGCCCCGACGGTGGAGCAGGGCCCATGGAATCTTGCCGACTGGCTGTTCCTCGAACGGCTTTATCAGCTTGGCGCCCGGGATTTCTTCGACATCGTCGCCGTCAAGCCCTACGGATTTAACACCGGTCCCGATGATCGCCGGGTGGATCCCGATGTCCTGAATTTCTCCCGCGCGATCCTTCTGCGCGAAGTGATGATGCGCTATGGGGATGAAGGGAAGCCGGTCTGGGCCAGCCACTGGGGGTGGAACGCGTTGCCACCGGGCTGGACCGGTCATCCCTCCATCTGGGGTCAGGTCGATGAAGCCACGCAGGCCCGCTATATCCGGGAGGCGGTTGAGCGGGTCCGGCGGGAATGGCCCTGGATGGGCACCATGTTTCTGGAAACCTGGCGACCGGACGCCCCGCCGGATGATCCCCGCTGGGGCTTCGCCGTGGTCGATCCCTTCGGGCGGCTGCGACCGGCCGCCGAGGCGCTGCAGGTGGCGGCCCGGAGCGCGCCCTTTACCCCCGGATACTATCCGGCAGCGATCCCTCAGGAAAGCGCGAACGGATCCGCTTATGGACCGCCGCCCGGGGCGATCTACGAGGGCGCTTGGCGCTTCTCCGCCCTGGGGGCGGACATCGGACAGGAGGCGGGGGATCGCCTGAGTTTCACCTTTGAGGGAACGGGACTGGCCCTGCGGGTCCGACGGGGAGGGTATCGGGCCCATCTGTATGTGTGGGTGGATGGGCAGCCAGCGAATCGGCTGCCCCGGGATACGCAGGGGGCTTATCTGGTCCTGACGTCTCCGGATTATGCCACCTCGGAGGTGGTGACGATCCCGGTGGCGGAGGGATTGCCCTATGGGCCTCATACGGTGCGCATCGAGGCGGAGCGGGGATGGGGACAGTGGGCCCTCGTGGGGTGGAGTATCTCCGGCATCGGGCCGGCGGTCCCATGGTATCGAGGGGCACTGATCCTCAGCCTCCTGGGGATCGGGCTTGGAGGATGGCTGAGCATTGGCGGCCTGATCCAGGGCTGGCGAGCCGCCCCGGGGACCCTTCCAGGAGCCTGGTCCGCGCTGGCCGATCGCCTGGGATGGTGGGGGGCATGGGGGCTATCCGGCGCGGTCTATCTGGGGATGTGGTGGACGGCCATGGAGGCCTGGGGGAATCGCCGATGGGGAGAAGCTGGCTGGCTGGGTTTGGGGCTTGCGGTGAGCGGGATCTTTTATCTGGCGCCGCGAATCGCGCTCACGGCGCTCACTGCATTGCTGCTCCTCGGGCTACTCCTGGCGCGTCCGACGGTGGGCCTGGCCCTCGCCGCTTTCTGGGCACCCTTCTATCTTTACCCGAAGCCGTTCTTCGAGAAGGCCTTCTCCATGGTGGAGCTTTCCATCCTGATGACCACAGCGGCCTGGGTCATCCGCCAGGCGCTCTTCCAGCGAAAAAGCCCCTGGGCAGGGTGGAAATGGGACGAAGCCGATCGCTGGATGCTGGTTTTCTTTGGGGCCGCCACCCTCAGCACCGCCCTGGCGACGTTCCAGCGGGTCGCGTGGCGGGAATGGCGGATGGTGATCCTGGAACCTTTGCTATTCTATGCGCTGGCTCGGGCGATGCGACCCACCCGCTCGGAATGGGGGACAGTGCTGGGCGCCTTCATGCTTGGAGGGCTCGGGGCGGCCGGCGTTGGGCTCGCCCAGTGGATCACCGGGATCGGGCTGATCACCGGCGAGGCCGGTGCCCGTTGCGTCCGGGGCCCATTCGGTTCCCCCAATAACCTGGCCCTTTATCTGGGACGGGTGTTCCCCTTCCTGCTGTCGCTCCTGTGGAGCCAATCCGGTAAGCCGGGAGGCCCACACTCCCATGGCTCTGGAGGACTGGCCTGGATTCGCATCCTGGCTGGGATCGCGCTGATCCCGGTCAGCCTGGCCCTGGTGGGAACCTGTTCCGAGGGGGCCGGGTTCCTGGGGATCCCGGCCGCGCTGGCGGTAATGGGCGGGTTGTGGCTTCGGGATCGCTGGGGAAGGCTGTCCGGACGGGCGCGCTGGGGACTGAGTGTCCTGATGCTAACAGGGGTGCTGGTCTTCGCGCTGATGATCGCGCCGCGCCTCGGTGAGGCCCTCGCGCAGCGAGCGGCAACACCGGGCAGCACGGTGTTCTTCCGTATCCGCCTGTGGGCCAGCACGATGGATCTGCTTCGTGAACACCCGATCTTCGGCGTTGGACCGGATAATTTCCTCTACTGGTATCGAAGCCGCTACATCCGTCCGGATGCCTGGCAGGAGCCGAATCTTTCCCATCCTCACAATGTCTTCCTGGATTTCTGGGCGCGGACGGGGCTGCTGGGGCTGGGGGCCTGGATCGCGTGGCAGACGTTGTTCTGGCGTCGGGTTGGTCGCCGCGGGGCTTCTCAGGATCCATGGCGCTGGGGAGCGGCTGGGGCCATGGCAGATGTGCTGGGGCACGGTCTGGTCGATAATGGGTTCTTCCTGGTCGACCTGGCGATGGCGTTTATGATCGTCTTCCTCACGGGAACCCGTGGGAGCATAACGCAACAAGAAGAAAGCGTTGGGGAAGCGGGTTGAGTCAGGCATAGAAACCGGTAATGACAGCGGACCGGATCGGGAGGGCGATCCATCCGTAGGAGATTCCGCGCAGGGGTCTCTCCCGATATGAGATCGGCTGGCCATCCGCCTCCACGCGGGTGAGGCGCAGGCTCTGGAATTCAAGGGGCATCCCGATCTCCCACTGGAAAGCCAGGGAGGCAGCCGGGATCACCCGAAAGCGGAGCTGCCGGGCCGTCGGGTCCCATTGAACCGCCTGGAAGACAGCCCCCATGCGGGCTTCCACGAACTGAAGCCAGTGCTGGGCAGACCATATAGGAAGCCCATACGCCACGGCGGCATCCAGCACACCCTCCAGCCAGGCCGCCTGGGCCGCGGCCGCCTCGCCGCCGATCGCGAAGGGATCGATATGGGCCTGGAGGCCGATCGCCCCCCAGGCCCCTTTCGCCGCCCGCTCGATGAGCGCTCGGGAGATCTCCACCGCCTTCGCCGGCGGGAACCTGGGCGCCCCTTCCCAGGTCCACCCGATGAGCTGCTCGTCCACCAGATGGGTGGGCTGCTGATAGATCGCCAGCAGCCTCCCCTGTTCATCCACAAACCGCATTGGGAGGCCGCTTCCGGTGAAGTAGCCGAAAGCCCACTCTCCATCCGGCTTCCGAAACAGCGGGCCGATGAGATAATAATCCAGGTTCATCCGGATTCCATACTTCGCCTGCACCCGCGCGGTCTCCACCCAGCCGCTCCACAACACGCGGTGGGTGCGCACGGTCGGGGGAACCGGGCCATAGCCCATCCCGGTGAAGACCTCCCAGTAGCGCCGCCATCCGGCCTCCAGCCCCTCTTCGACATAGGGATGGATTCCGAACTCGTGCCCGCGTTCCCGCCAGGCCTGGACGTGTTCCGGTTGCACCACGTGGGCCGCGGATCGCTCCAGCCAGTTCCGCAGACGATGCCACGCTCGCTGTGCGGGGTTCCGGGGTAAAGGAGCGTAGTAGACGCTGAACCAGCCGCTCCGCTGTTCCACCCGACGGAGCGCCTCCTCCACCGCATCCGGGGGCGTGTTGTGGGCATCACCGGTCGCAACGAGCATGCCGGGCGCGCCCGCTGGGAAATACCACAGGCGGGGTAGGGGGAGTCGATCCGCGAGCATCCAGGCGATCAGCTGGCTGAGCAGACGGATCTGCTCATCGGCCTGTGGGATCTCGAGACGCTCCAGATCGATCCACCCTTCGAAGAGCTCATGGGCCCGAAGACCGTGCAGACCATCTCGTTCCTGATCCGTGTGAGCCGGGTTCCCCTGCCGGGTGAGGGCCACGCTCTGGGCGAGATCGAAGGCCCAGAGAGCGGCCTTCCCCGCTCCCATCTGGTGGACCGTCACGGCGGGAAACGGCAGATCACCTGTCTTTGTTGCGAGCCGTGCGATCGCCTCCGCCCCTGCGAGGCGATAGTGATCCGCCGACCCATGGAATTGCAACGCCTCAGACGGGAAGCCTCGCCCAGCCGGATGCTCCGGGAGGATCCGGATGTAACCATCCGTCGTTTGCCCGGGAAGCGGCTCCACCCCGAAAAGATCTGTTAGATGCGAGGGCGGACGCAGCGCGATCAGGGATCCCCCACGGGCCACATACCCACGCAACACCTCGGCGGATGTGGTATCCAGAGATCCAGCGCTCAGGAGCACCAGGGGAAAGCGCTCCAGGAGCTCCTCGCGCAAAGCTTCCAGAGAGATTGTCCGAAAGGCGTTCAGTCCCTCCGCCCGCAGGATCTCCGCCAGATAAGCCCCGGTGGGCGGCGTGCCCCGGTCATTCCACACCAGGAGGATGGGGGCTTCCCGAAGATCGGCTGTCGCTTCCCCCCAGTTCTCCACATAGGGCGAGCCCTCTGGAGGGAGTTCCCCTTTCACGGTCCGCCAGAGGGTGTAGCCACCGGTCACACCGGCGGAGGCGGCCACCACCCCGGCCGCCCCCGCCGCTTTCAGAAATCGCCGTCGGGTCCAGTTGCCCATTGCCTTGTCGCTTCAGGTTTTATAGAATAGGGCTTCCGCGTTCCCCAGGCAGCAAAGTCACGCGGGGAGAAAGGATCCCCCGCGCCATGCAATGCCCTCATCCCGCAGTCTCAGAGCGATGCTCCTCCTGTCGCAGGCCTCCAATCGTTTAGCGATAGATCATCGGGAGGAACACCCGGAAGCGAACCGTCGTCGTAACGACGGCCTCGTTGTCGCCCGGGTTAGGATCCACGGCACGGCCTGAAACAATCGCCCGCACCGTCACCGCTGGACCGGGCCATTGCGCGACATGCACCTGCCAGCGAACTGTGGCCGTTCCTCCCAACCCCAGGGATCCCAAATCACACTCCTCGCCGTCGCATGTCCCTTGCGAGGGCTGCACATCTAATATCCTCACGCTGGATGGCAGGTTGAGGCTTGCCCTCACGCCGGATGCTGCCGAGGGCCCTGTGTTGGTGATGGCGAGGGTGTAGGTGACCACGTCTCCCAGGAAGACCAGCTCGGGATCACCGGTGAGCGCGGCCTGGAGATCGGCTTCCAGAGCCACAGCCGTGGATGCAACGCGGGTATTGTTCGTCATATCCGGATCGGCAGTGTCCGAGGATCCCTCGGCCTGAGCGATCAGGACCATGTCCTCCGGGAGGTCGGATGGGATTGTGGTGGTAATGGCCATAAGGAAGGTCCCTTGCGCCGGCAATGGATCTATATCGCATCGAATTTGATTTCCGGATTCCACGCAGGTGGCGGGCGAGAAGCTCTCCAGGGTGATTTCTGCAGGAAGGGTCAGCGTCAGCCGCACATTCCGGGCATCCGACGGACCTGAATTAACCATAGTGAGACGGTAGAGCAGCGACCGGCCGGCCACTACCGGATCAGGCTGATCCTCCAGGAATAGGGCCAGGTCGGCCTGGGTCTGGATGGTCGTGGATATGGTGACGGTGTTGTTACCGGGGTTGGGGTCGGTGGTGCTTGAGGTGACCGTGGCCTGGGCGCTGACCGTGCCCTCCGGAGCGCTGGGGCTCACCCGCGTTTGCAGGGTGACGGTGGCGGAGACGCCAGCGGGCAGAGTGCCCAGATTGCACGAGCTTTCCCCACACGTGCCCTGGGAGGGAATGGCGCTCAGCAGGGTTACCCCACCGGGCAGGGTGGGGGTCATCCAGACACCTTGAGCATCCGAAGGCCCGGTGTTGGTCAGAGTGATCGTATACGTTAATAGGTCCCCCGCCAGGACGGGGTCAGGATTGTCAGTAAGGGCCACAGCCAGGTCGGCCTGCGTCTGCACCTGGGTGGTGGCGGTCGCGCTATTGTTCGCAGTCTCCGGATCGGAGGTGCTGGATGTAACCTGGGCGATCGTTGTGAGTGAGGTTCCCTGAGCCACGTCGCTGCGCACCCGGGTTGTTGCCGTGATGCGAGCGGTGGTTCCGGGAGATATGGCAGCCAGATTACAGGTGGATCCGGAGCATGTGCCCTGGGAGGAAGAAAGATTCTGCATGATCAGGCCATCGGGAAGGTTGAGGGTCACCTGGACATCGCGCGCATCCGAAGGCCCGCTGTTGGCCAGAGTTATTGTATAGGTAAGCAAGTTCCCCGCCAGAACGGGATCTGGATTATCGCTCATGGTTATGGCCAGGTCGGCCTGGGTCTGGATGGTCGTGGATATGGTGACGGTGTTGTTACCGGGGTTGGGGTCGGTGGTGCTTGAGGTGACCGTGGCCTGGGCGCTGACCGTGCCCTCCGGAGCGCTGGGGCTCACCCGCGTTTGCAGGGTGACGGTGGCGGAGACGCCAGCGGGCAGAGTGCCCAGATTGCACGAGCTTTCCCCACACGTGCCCTGGGAGGGAATGGCGCTCAGCAGGGTCACCCCACCGGGCAGGGTGAAGGCCGCCTGGACATTGCGCGCATCCGAAGTCCCGACGTTGGTCAGGATGACGGTGTAAGTGAGCGGGGTGCCCGCCAGGACGGGGTCAGGATTGCCAGTAAGGGCCACAGCCAGGTCCGCCCGCGTCTGGATCTGGGTGACGATCGAAGCAGTGTTGTTCGCCGGATCATCCGGGACGGGTGTCCCCACGCTCGCGGTGTTGGTCAACGGTCCGTCAGGGGTGTTGCTGTTCACCCGGACCCGGAGCGTGATGGTGGCGGTGCGCCCCGCATTCAGCGTCCCCAGGTTGCAGGTTAAACCCGTGCAGGAACCTTGAGAGGGGGAGGCACTGATCAGAGTCATCCCGCTCGGGAGGGTATCGGTCACACGGACGCCCGTGGCGTTCAACGGACCGCTGTTCGTTACACGGATGGTGTAGGTCAATTCCTCTCCTGCCACAACCTGGTCCGCAGAGGCGCTTTTGCTCACCGTGAGATCCGCCAGCTCGGCGAAAGAGAGCGTGACGTCTCGGACCTCAGGGGAGAACATCGGGTTGGTCGTGCTCATTTCCACCCGATATTGCAGATACCGGGCGAAGGCCAGCCCGGGTGGGATGTTGTTGGGCCCAGGTAGAAGTGGATCAGACCACGCGGACCATGTCACCCCGTCCATTGAGGTCCGGACGCGGAGGATCAGCGTGGTTCCCCCGGGCACATCCGCATTCCACGAAAGGGTGGTCCACTGCACCTTCTGTCCCGCATCCTGGGGACATGAGGTGAAGGTCCCGCTGGAAGCATATTGCCCGGCCCGGACCCAGTCGATGTCCGTTGGGGTGGAACCATAGAAAGATGGATCTTGATGATACAGGAAGACCCACGAGGTGACTACCGTTGTGTTGCTAAGGACGGTTTGTTGCAACTCGCCGTCGATCAGGAAACGGGTTACGTTGGGCTCCCATTCGATACGAAAGACATGGAATTGGGTTTCGTCCGGGTCGGAGATGTTGTAATCCCCGATAGGCCCTCCGTCATCCCGGACGCGGACAATCAGATCATTGGGGTCGCCGTTCCCCAGAATAAACAACCGGATGGAGCTGGTCTCCCAGGGTGGATTGTAGAGGGGCCCAATCTCCCGATAGAAGCCCAGATCTACAGAGCCTGAGGTATTTGGGACCTGCATCAGGCGAGCGCGGGCCTCGAAAAACCGTGGCAGCTGGGTTATAGTGAGCACGGAGCGTAGATAGACGCCGTCCAGCGTGATGAGCCCGTTGGCCATAACCATGCTCTGATAAGGTCCGGCGTCAGGATTTGAGATGTTCGTGATCCAGCGCGTGGTATCCACGGTCGTCCCGTCGAAGTCATCTTCCACGCTGGCCGTGAGGTGCAGCTCGCCCCCTTCCCGGTTGCCCACGGAGATATTCGACGAGGACACGCACGAAGGAGTGAAATCCGCCACTGTCGTGTGGGTGATGAGGCCGATCCCCTGAGCGCGGGCCGTAGGAAGGGTAGGGGAGGCAAACCATCGGGCGGCCCCCAGCCATAGGGCCAGCAGAACCCCGGCCAGCCCCAGGGAGAGGCTGGCCCGGTAAAGCGTTCGATGGATGGGGTGTCCTCTTCTGGTGCGCATCGGTCGCCTCCGTCGGAAAATTAAAGGGGAAAATGTCGGACATGAACGGGGGGGCGGGCATAAGAACCCGGCTGTGAGAAAATCCGGTTGAGAGGGCGCTGTTGCAGTAGCCGGTAAGTTCCCCACTCGATGGCCGCGGATCCGATGAACGTCAGGATCGCGATACTGCCGATGAGGCCCAGCCGGAGCGCCAGGGGCATCGAGAACGGCCAGAGCCATGCGATGAACGCCCACAGGATCGGCTGGTGGAACACCATGACGCCGTAGGAATAGGTTCCTAACAGGGAGAGCCCACGGTAGAATCCCTTCAGCCAGGGCAGAAGATCCCGCGCCAGGAGCATCAGAAAGCTGGCCGCCGCCGGGGTGATCAGCATGGGGGCGATCGTAGCTCCGGGCAATGTGAAGGAGAGGCTCAGGCCAGCCCCGTATATGGCCAGCATCCCCGCCCAGGCACGGGGGGAGCGCATCAGACCTTCGATCCGGGAGACCTCCCCGGCCGCCCACCACGCCAGTCCCATCCCCAGGGCGAACTCCGCCAGGCGCGATGGGAAAAGCAATCCCCGAGACCACATCTCACGATCTACGGGCAACAGGAAGAAGCCGATCCCCCGGCTGACAGTTGTGATCAGCGCTGCTCCCACCCAGAAGCGGAGCAGCCCAAGGCGTTGCAACGCTATCCACAGGAAGGGAAAGACGGCATAGAGCTGCATAATCAGGACAATGAACCACCACGCTGGGGAGATGAAATGGAACACCTCCGGCAGGAACCGGAGGCCGATCAGGCTCAGCGCGAACCGGGGGTCGAGTGGCGAAAAGGGCCTCCAGTTCGCCAGGTTGTTAAAAACGAGGAAAAAGAAATGCCCAACCCAATACAACGGGAAAAGGCGCAGGAACCGGCGCGTGTAAAAGGCGCGCCGGTCGATCTCGGCCTCCCGGGAGCGGTTGACCAGCGCCCAGGTCAGCCCGAACCCGCTGATGACCAGAAATACCCCTGTCCCCTGATATCCCAGCCAGCCGATGGAACGGAACAGGTTGGCCAGGAGGAAGGCGGGAAGGTTCTCCTGAGGGAGCGGCCGGATCTGGGCGAGACGGACCCCCAGATCCGGCCAGTCATTCCGGGGATGGGCGAACCAGGGCGTCCCGTAGATCGCGATCGTGATGTGATAGAGCACAATCATCAGAATGGCCAGACCCCGCATGGCATCCAGCCATGGCAACCGGGGCGCTCGGGCGATCGAAGGAGTAGGGTCAGCAACCATGATCTGGAACTCCCGAAGCTCACTCCTTCCCGAACAGCCATCGCACGTGACGGATGGCGACCTCCGCCGCTGATCCGAGCACCGCTGGATCCATCGCCCCTTTCAGGAACGTGAGGATCGGGCCGGGGCGCAGGGCCCACTCGCGAAAGGCCCGCTTTTGCCAGTATTCCAGTCGCTCTGCCGGCAGCCCGGGATAATCCAGGACCGTCGAACGGTCCATGTCCACTTCCTCCCAGGCCGTGCCCGGCCGGAACCAGTTGTTCTCCACCACCTGGAAGAAGAACGGGGTGCCCGGATACGGCGCCGCGATGTGAAAGAGGGCCAGGTCCAGGGGCAGGGACTTGGCGAATTCGATGGTCTGGCGGATGGTCTCTTCGGTCTCCCCGGGCAGGCCGATGATGAAATAGCCCCAGTTCTTGATCCCGGCTTCCTTTGCCCAGCGCAACGCCTGAGGGGCCTGCTCCAGCCGGTACCCTTTGCGCACTCCCTTGAGGATCTGCTCGTTCGCCGACTCGATTCCCCATGAGATCAGCCAGCAGCCGGCCTGCGCCATCCGGTGCAGCATCTCCCGATCCACATAATCCACCCGGCTGTTGCAGGTCCAGCGGATTTTGATCCCTTCTTGAATCAGCAGATCGCACATCCCCATCACCTGATCCCGGCTGATGGTGAATAGATCCGCATACATATGGATGTTCCGGATACCCAGATCTACCAGATGGCGGATCTCCTCCACGATGTTCTCCGGGGAGCGGAGGCGGATCGAATACTGATAACTCACGTGCTTGATACAGTAGGTGCACCCGGCCGTGCAGCCCCGGCTGGTCACGATGAAGGTGTAGGGCCCCCGGATCATCGGGGCCCGGTAATGGTAGAGCGGCAGAAGATGGTGGAGCGGCAGCGGCATGTCATCCAGGTTGCGGATGAAGGGGCGATCGATATTCACCCGGACCTGGCCGTTATGGCGCCATACCAGCCCTTTAATGCGGTTAAGCTTCTCCTCCAGGGGCCAGTTACGGGTTTCCCCTTCGTTCAGGGGGAACCATCCCGGATCGCTGTCTTCAAAGAGACGGCGGATACGGCCCTCCGGGACACGGCCCTCCAGGGTATCGATCAATTCCCGCAGGGTCAGCTCGGGCTCCCCCCGCAGGACGAAGTCCAGGGCCGGGTAGGCTTCCATTGTGGGGATGGGCATGGGAGTGACATGGGTGCCAAAGGCGATGGTTTTGGCCCCGATGCTGCGGGCCAGGAAGGCCCCATACATGTCGTTCGTGAGCGTTGGGGCGGTGACCTGAGTGATGTAGTATTTGGGCTGCTTCCGGCGCAACAGGTCCTCGAACTCCTTCCAGTCCATTCGCAACGCGATCGCATCCACGATCTCCACGCTGTAATCCGGGTGAAGCATCGCCGCCATCTGGGCCAGGCTCACCTGAGGCCAGATCATGTTCTCTCGGGAACGGCGGCCCACCCGGTGCTGGCTGCGGATCCAGACCGCTCCATCCGGAGAGGGCGGGTTCACCAGCAGCACATCCACCGCCTCCGGTGAGCGGGGCGGGCGCAGCCGCTGAACCACC
>JAEVEY010000209.1 GCA_016842045.1 Candidatus Thermoflexus sinensis
GGCTTTGGGGGCGGAGCGGGGCGCCGAAGGCGCCCCGCTCCGCCCCCAAAAAGGATTGTTCTCCCCCCTCCCCACGGCCCAACTTCATAACTTGATTCGCTTAGCCGAAATAGCATGGCTTTCTCTGAATAGCGAACAACGAGATCTACTCGCAGACATCAATCTCTTTAACATTGAGGGACGTTACCCCGATTACAATCGAGAGGATGTGAATCTTCTCTGGCGGGTCGCCGCCCGCATTGATAGCCGTATTGAGTCTATTCCGGCGGGGGAACGCCAGTTCGAAGAAGATAAAACCCGCCCAATTATTGAGATCGCTCGTCAAAAGGGCCAGAAAATCTTTCCGATCGAGTAACCACCCGCTTGGCCACCCGATGCTTTTCACTTCTCCTTTCCCTTCAGGCTCTGGAGAGAAAAGGAGATTTGGACCAACCAGGATATGGGATTTTCCATTCGGGCGTGCTTCTTAAAACAGGCCAAGTCCCCTTTTCTTTGATCCACTGCGCACAGATGCGATGCCGCCCATCGCGGCCTCTGAATGAAAAGCACTACAGCTCATAGAGAAGATCCAGATACCGATACAGCAGATCCCGCACCACTCCCCGGAAAGGCAAGGTGGCCGCCATGCCATAAACTGGCGCCAGATCCCCGCGCTCCTCCGGATGCGCTTGAACCCAGGCCACGCTCTCCTGAAGATCTCGAAGGAATCGCTCCACCACCCCCGGCTGGGTATGCCGCAGGGTGACTGCGAGATGCACCGCCGGGGGATGCTGAAGCGCGTTCAGGCTCCAGCCCCGCCGTCCCATCTGCTCCAGGACCCGGTAAATATCGATCACTTTCGATGTGAAAGCGATCACCCAGAGGGGATCCCCCAGGATCTCCAGCTCCGGGATCTGGCGGATCCCCTCCCGAATCCGGGCGGCAGCCTCCAGGATCGCCCGCGTCGCCTCCAGGTATCCCCGCTCACCCATCGTCACCATCGCCGCCCAGGCCGCGGCGATCAGCCCCCCGGGGCGGCTCCCCAGAAGCGTGGGCGTGGCATAGAGCCCACCCGGCCAGTCTGTGGCCGCGAAATACTGGTAGTGACGCAATTGCCGCCCACGATACAGGATCACCGAGACCCCCTTCGGCGCATATCCGTATTTGTGGGGATCCACAGAAATCGAGGTCACCCCGCGCACCCGGAAATCAAAAGGCGGCACGGGATATCCCAGCCGCTCGGCCCACGGAAGAACGAACCCGCCCAGACACGCATCCACATGGCATCCGAGGCCATGCGACTGGGCCAGCTGGGCGATTTCATGGATCGGATCGATGATCCCGTGGGGGAAAGACGGCGCCGAGGCCACCAGCGCAATGGTGCGCCGCGTGATGGCCCGCGCCATCGCCCGGACATCCGCCCGATAGTCCTCATCAACCGGGACATAAACCAGGCGAAGGCCAAAGAGGTGTGCGGCCTTCTCGAAGGCCGCGTGGGCGGTGACCGGCAGGACGACCTCCGGCTGTGTGATCCCCCGGGTCTCCCGCGCCCAGTCCCGGTAGGCCTTCATCGCTAACAGGATGCTCTCAGTCCCGCAGGAGGTGACCGTCCCCACGATCTCCTCATCCGCCTCCTCCGCCCCCAGCATGCGAGCGGTCATCGCCACGATCTCCGCCTCGAACCGGGCGATGCTGGGCCAGAGATCCGGGTGAAGGGGGTTCGCCTGGGAGAACAGGGCGTAAACCCGGTTCAGGAACTCGATGTGCGCAGGGCCGCCGTGATACACGGCCCCGGAGGCATATCCCTTCCGCCAGCGGGCTTCCTCCCGGGCCGCCAGCGTTTGAAGGTGCTGGAACACCCACTCCGGAGATTGACCCTCCCGGGGAAGCCGGGAGAACCCCGGAAGATCCCGATAAGGCTTCAGGGTCGGCTCCAGCTCCTGTAGCACGGCCGCATATTCGGCCTCCAGGCGGCGCTCCATGCCCGGCACCGCCCGCAACGGCCGTTCAAATCGGGAGAGAAGGGGGCGGATCCAGCGCCCCACGCCTGCCATGAGCGCCCGGATCATCCGCCACGGCCAGAAAGCCCAACTTTTTCGCTCCATCCCGGTCGCTCCAGCACCAAGGGTAGTCTCTCTTCGATACGGGTCGAGCAGGAGAGCCCACTGGACAGCGCCCTTTCCCTAAAGCCTTCCGGATCGAAAGCGACCCGGCCCGAGGAACCGCGAGACGACGATCCGCTTTTCGCGCCCTCAGAGGGAAATCCATAGAGGAGTCGGGTAGGGGCAGGTCGCCTTCGGCGGCTCGCCCCTCCTCCAGGCCTCCCGGTATTAGAGCATCACCCGCGTTAGAGTCCGCTGAAGCCTGCGGTAAATCCCGCGGGTCGCCCGATAGAAGGCCAGGAACTCCCGGAACATCGCATCATACAGGGCGCGATAAGCCGGGTTGGGCCGGAACGTAGCGGCGATCGGCACCCGCTCCGGGATCGCTTCCCAGGTCAACCCGCCCAGGGCAACCCCGGCCAGCAGGGCCACGCCCCGCAGGGCGGCCAGCTGCGGCTCCTGAACCTGATGAATGGTTCGGTTCAGCACATCCGCCATGATCTGCCCCCAGACCGTCGACCGGGCCCCACCCCCGATGAACCGAATGTCATCCACCCGGTGCCCCAGGAACGCTTCCACTGCCTCCAGGAGCCAGCGGGTGTTGTAGGCCACCCCTTCAAACACCGCCCGCACGAAGTGCTCCCGCCGGACCCCCAGGGAGACATTGAAGAACCCTCCTCGGAGGGAACTGTCCTCCACCGGCGTCCGCTCCCCATACAACCAGGGGGCAAAGAGGATCCCACCGCTTCCCGGCGGCGCCTGAGCAGCGATCTGATCCAGGACCGGCTCGGGAAGCTCGAGGGAGGCGGCGGGATCTTCGAGGATGGAGCGGAGCGCCTGAAGACATGCGCCCGCCGTCTCCTGTTCGTTCGCGATGAAATAACGACCCGGGATCGCGGAAGGGAGCGTGGTCATATTGCGGATGAGATCCACCCGGCGGAAAGGGACGTGGCAGGTCAGCCATGAGGAGGTTCCCAGATAGAGATGGGGCTCCTCATCCCGGACCGCGCCGGACCCAATGGCGCTGGCCTGGACATCCGGGGTTCCCACAATCACCGGGATGCCGGCGGGGAGATCCAGATCCCGCGCAGCCTCCGGTCGAAGGGGTCCCAGGATCTCGACCGCTGGGCGCAGATCCGGAAGCTTCTCCCGCGTCACGCCTACTGGTTGAAGCAGGCGGGGATGATAATCCACCCGATGGATGTTCCGGTTATCCGTCAGCCAGAAAAGCGCGATCGAATCGTAGGAAGCGGCGGCGCGGCCGGTGAGGCAGAGGTTCAGGTAATCTTTGGCCTCGAGGAATTTCCAGGTCGCTCGATAGACATCGGGATGATGCTGACGTAAATACAGAAGATGGGCGATCGTATCCTTTCCGGAATGACCGGGAACCCCTCCGGTCAGCCGAAGCCAGAGAAAGAGACGGTCCAGCCGGTAACCAGCGATGGAAGGAAACCCGCCCCAGAGGCGCCGGACCTCCTCAGCGCCCCGCGTGTCCATCCAGAGAATGGCATTCATGAGCGGGGCGCCTCCGGCATCGACGGGGACCAGGGTGGACCACATCCCGGTGCATCCGATGGCCGCGATCCGATCCCGGGCCCCCGGGATCCGATCCAGCAGGCGGTGAGTAGCCCGCTGGATCGCCGCCCACCACTCCGCTGGCTCCTGTTCCGCACCCCCTCCGGGGAGCAGGATCAGCCGGGTTGGCTCCTTCTCCCAGCCCAGGATCTCCCCCTCCAGCGAAACCAGGCTCACCTTCGGCCCGGTAGTCCCCAGATCAATCGCCAGAACCCATCGTTTCTCCTGCATCGCTTGCACCCTGAGGAGGAAAGGAGAGCCGCCTTCAGCGGCCCATATCGCCCAGACACACCTCCTGGAATTCCATCGCCGGCTCGTTCCCGAAGGGATGGGCCCTGTCCGTTTCCCTATTCGCTTTCGTTATTCGTAGGACTTACGCAGTTCGTTTCCCATGGGGGCTTTGGGGGCGGAGCGGGGCGCCTTCGGCGCCCCGCTCCGCCCCCAAAAGGATTTTTCTCCCCCCTCCCCACGGCCCAAAGGGCCGTG
>JAEVEY010000116.1 GCA_016842045.1 Candidatus Thermoflexus sinensis
ATTTACACCACCGACTCCCTGCACAGCGCGGTGGTGGAGATCATCGTCAAGCCCGGCGCCCGGGTCCGCTACACCACGATCCAGAACTGGTCCACGAACGTGTACAACCTGGTGACCAAACGCTCGGTGGTTTATCGGGACGCCGTGATGGAGTGGGTCGACTGTAACCTGGGTTCCAAGGTGACGATGAAATACCCCAGCGTCTACCTGATGGAGCCGGGCGCCCGGGGGGAGATCCTCTCCATCGCCTTCGCCGGCCACGGTCAGCATCAGGACGCGGGGGGCAAGGCGATCCACGCCGCACCGCATACCAGCTCCCGCATCATCTCCAAGTCCATCAGCAAGGACGGCGGGCGCACTTCCTATCGGGGCCTGGTGCGGGTTTACCCGGGCGCCGAGGGGGCCAAAGTGAGCGTGAACTGTGACGCCCTGATTCTGGATGAGATCTCCCGCTCCGACACGTATCCGTACATGGAGATCGAGGAGGACAACGTCACCATCGGCCACGAGGCCACGGTGAGCAAGATCAGCGATGAGCAGCTCTTCTACCTGATGAGCCGGGGCATTCCTCAAGAGGAAGCGGCGGCCATGATTGTCACCGGGTTCGTGGAGCCCCTGGTGAAAGAGCTGCCGATGGAATATGCGGTGGAGATGAACCGGCTGATCCGCCTGCAGATGTCCGGCTCGGTGGGGTAATCCCGCCGGGGTTGCAGGAGGAGGCTGGGCGGTCGGGTTGCGCCCCGGCGGATCTTTCCCCGCCGGGGCGCCCCACGCCCGGGGGGAGCTCGAGCAGGCCCCTTCCATCCCAGATGACTGTCGATTCCCGAACAGGCGCTTCCAAGAAGAATGGGGCCTGTTGTGCCTGATCACGAACGGAAGGCTCTGTTTGGTAATTGGGCACTCGCTCCATTCGTGCCCGTCTCAGGCGTTCACAAAAAGAGGACGGGCACGGACGTGCCCTACTACGAACAGGAAAAGCCCCTTGTTCGTAGTAGGGCACGAAGCGAAGCGGAGTGCCCGTCACAGGCGTTCCCAAAAAGGGGGCGATCCTTAACTTCCCATGGAGGTTCAAGCCCACGATGGCGGAAGCTCCTCTGATTCGAGAGGCCCGGGGCATTGGCCCCGAAGCATTTGAGGCGTTCATGGAGACCCGCGAGGAACCCGAATGGCTTCGTCAGGCCCGTCGGGAGGCCTGGCAGATCCTGCGTGAGACCCCGAAGCCGGGACCGGACGATGAGGCCTGGCGTCGCACCGATATCCGGGCGCTTTCCATCGAGGATCTGGCAACAGTCATCGCTGGCGATGGCGCAACCCCGCCGGAGGGAATGCGACAGATCCTGGAGCAGCGGGACGATCTCGCAGGGGGGCTGTTGCTCTTCGACGGCCAGCCTGTTCTCCACTGGGTGGACAAACGGCTGGAGCGCCGGGGGTTGATTTTCACAGATCTGATAACCGCGGTCCGGGAACATCCGGATCATGTCGTCCCCTACCTGTACCAGGTGGTGCGACCGGGGGATGGGTTCTTCGCGGCCATAAACGCCGCCTTCTGGCGCAATGGGATCTTCCTGTATGTGCCGCGGGATCTGGAGCTCACGCTGCCCTTGCGCGCCGTGATCGGACTGCAGGGCGCTCCCACGGATTTCTCCCGCATCCTGATCGTGGTGGAACCCGGCGCCCAGGTTACCTTTATCGATGAGCGCCTGGCCGACGACGCGGTGGGAGCAGCGTTCCATAACGGGACGGTGGAGATCCATCTCAAAGAGAACGCGCGCCTGACCTACATTGCCCTCCAGAACTGGGGCCGCTATATGTGGAACTTCACCCATGAGCGGGCCTTCGTGGACCGGGATAGCACCCTCGACTGGGTGGTGGTTGGAATGGGCGGCGGCGTCACCAAGACTTTCCTGGAAGTCAGCCTGATCGGCCGTGGCGCCACCGCTTATATGTCGGGCGTCTTCTTCTTCGACGGCCAGCAACACGCGGACTATGACACCGAGCAGGATCACATCGCCCCTTATACCAAGAGCGACCTGCTCTATAAGGTCGCTCTCAAAGATCGCGCCCGCTCCGTCTGGCAGGGGATGATCCGGGCCCATCCGGGGGCCCAGAAGACCGACGCCTATCAGGCGAACCGCAACCTGATCCTTTCCCCCCACGCCCGGGCCGATTCCATTCCGGGCCTGGAGATCATGGCCAACGACCTGCGGTGCACCCATGGCGCGACGGTGGGACAGATCAACGAGGAGGAGCTCTTCTACCTGATGTCCCGCGGGCTATCGCGGGCGGTCGCCACCCGCCTGATCGTGGAAGGATTCTTCGCGCCGGTCCTGGACCGCATCCCGGTGCCGGATATTCAGCGCCAGGCAGACGCCCTCATCCACCGCAAGCTGGGCGTTCCACCGGAGGAGGAGTTCTAAACTTTCCGGGTCGTTGAGGTGGCCTTTCGCTCTGCGCGTGGGAGGCATGCCTTCAGCGGATCCTCCCCATGCGCAAAAAGAACCTTCCCTGTGGCCCCATGGGCCGCAGGGAAGGTTCTTTCCCATAAGTTAAGAAAGGACTCTCTGGACGCCAGGTTGCGTTAAAATGATGGGGACAGTGCCTTATGTTCAGGGCTTGCGCCGTCGGCTTCCATCAATCGGGAGCCGGGAGGTCCCTCCCTCCTCTGAGGGCCGGATCAGAACCGGAGGCACCCGATTGGGACGTCTCTGGGGAAGATTACCTGCTTGACCGTGGATCTTTTAGAGGCTCTGGGGGCTGGCGACTCCGGCCCCCAGCCCCTGGAACACTGGGATTCCGGTGGATCGTCGGCGTGAACACTCGCGGAGGGCCGTATGAAAAGCGTGGCGTTACGAACAGAACTGGATGTCGAACGCATCCGGGCGGATTTCCCCATTCTTCACCAGACCATCCACGGAAAACCCCTGGTCTTCCTGGACAGCGCGGCCAGCTCTCAGAAGCCGATCCCGGTGATCGAGGCGATGAACGAGTATTACCGCACCACCCACGCAAACGTCCATCGCGGGGTCTATCAGCTGAGCGAGCGGGCCACCGCGCTTTATGAGGAGGCCCGTCGCAAGATCGCAGCCTTCATCGGCGCTGCTTCCCCCAAGGAGGTCATCTTCACCCGCAATACCACAGAAGCGATCAATCTGGTGGCCTACGCCTGGGCCCGCCCTTTCCTCCGGGAAGGCGATGAGATCCTCCTCACCGAGATGGAGCATCATAGCAACCTGGTCCCCTGGTTCCTGGTCGCTCAGGAAAAAGGGCTTCGTATCCGTTATATCCCGATCGATGATGAAGGGCGTTTACGGCTGGATCTTCTGGATACGCTGATCACGGAGCGGACCCGCCTGGTGGCGGTGACCATGATGTCCAATGTGCTGGGGACCATTAATCCGCTGCGGCCGATCATTGAGAAGGCCCACGCTGCGGGGGCGATCGTGCTGGTCGATGGGGCCCAGGGGGTGCCGCATATCCCGGTGAACGTTCAGAAACTGGGATGCGATTTCCTGGCTTTCTCTGGCCATAAGATGTGTGGACCCACAGGCATTGGGGTGCTGTGGGGACGGCGGGAACTCCTGGAAGCCATGCCGCCTTTCCTGGGCGGCGGCGATATGATCCGTCGGGTCACCTTTGAAGGCGCGGAATGGAACGAGCTCCCCTATAAGTTTGAAGCCGGGACTCCCGCCATCGCCGAGGCGATCGGCCTGGGCGCGGCGGTGGATTACCTGAGCCGCATCGGTCTGGAGGCGATCCATCGCCATGAGCAGATGCTGGTCGCCTATGCGATGGAACGGCTGAGCGAGATCCCGGGCATCCGGATCGTAGGTCCTCCCCCCGCGGAGCGCGGCGGCGTGGTGTCCTTCGCGATGGATCGGGTGCATCCCCACGACATCGCCACCATCCTGGATCGGGAGGGGATCTGTATCCGGGCCGGCCATCATTGCGCCATGCCCCTGCACGAGCGCCTGGGGTTAACCGCGACCGCGCGGGCGAGCTTCTATCTTTACAATACAGTCGAGGAAGTGGATCGATTGATCGAGGGGCTGGAGGTGGTGCGAAGGACCTTCTATCGGGCAGGCTGAATCTATGAAGGACCATATCCCCTCAGGTTCCCGAGGCTGAACCGGGGCC
>JAEVEY010000050.1 GCA_016842045.1 Candidatus Thermoflexus sinensis
GCCGCCCCGCCCGGCGAAGATATCGCGGCGCTTATCCAGCAGGCTTATGCCCACTATCAGCGGGCTCAGGAAGCGATCCGTCGGGGCGATTGGGCCACTTACGGGGCTGAAATCGAAGCCCTGGGCCAGGTTTTACAGACCCTGCAGGATACGATTCAGGGGCGTTAACCGGGCTGGCTTCTCCGCCCTTTTGAAGAAGGTTAGTTCCTCTCCCGCTTCCACTTTCTGGGGAGAGCGCCCCTTTGCCGGAGCGGAGCTCTAAGGGAGGTGTCTATGGGACGAGCAGGACGCCTTTTATACTGGGCTGGGGCTGCGGCCATCGGATATGCGACCATTCGAGGTCTCCGGGCGCTGCTCGGGTTGAGGCCTCAGGCGCTCCAGGATTTCCTTCGCTGGCGTGGGCCCACCGCTCGAGGCATCGATGTGGGATCCGCCCGCGTGGACCTCCCGATTTACTATTACCGGGACGATAGCTTCCTGGGGATCTTCACGGCGGACCGGGAGGCGGTCCAGGCGCTGCTTCCCAGCGATCAACTTTATCCCATTCTGACCCCGAACGGCCGGGCTCTCGTCGGGATCGCGGCCTTTAATTACCTTCACACCAGCATCGGCCCTTACGGGGAAGTGGGGATCGTCTTGCTGTGCACATACGGCCGGCCTGCGCCGCCGTGGCTCCCGTTGCTTCTGGAAAGTCGATTCCCCGGATGGGGAGCCTTCGTCCTCCATCTCCCGGTGACCACCCGCGTGGCCCGGGACGCGGGGCGCGTGATCTATGGCTACGCCAAGTTCATTGCCGATATGGAGTTCGAGAAAACCCCCGTCCTCCAGCGCGTGCGCCTGAGCGAGGGAGGCCGCCATATCCTGACCCTCACGGTCCGTCAACAGGGGCTGGTGATCCACGATAACCGCCCCCTGATCACCTTCAGCGTCCGCAATGGGGAACTGATCCGCACCCGCATCCCGGTCTATGGGATTTACCACCTGGGCCTGCGGCCGGGCCTGGGAACACTGGTTCTGGGCGATCACCCCATCGCCCAGCAGCTTCGAGAGCTCTGGATTTCCTCGAGCGCGGTGGTGACGAAGAACTACCTGACCCGATATGCGATCCTCCCGGCAGGGGAAGCCATCGGCCGGGTCGAGCGCTCCCATCCTCTGTACTCCGGGGAGGATCGCCCGATGGGCCGTCTGATGGTTCGCTACGGGGAGGAAGCGCCCCCTCTGGACCTGCATCCTTAACTGGAACCTCTGGGGGATCTAATGGGGATTTCTAAGGAAGAAATTTCGTTGCTGGAGCAGACGGCGCGGCGTCTGGGAGCCCAGGTGGAGGCAAGCGGTGTCGAGGAGGACCCGGAGCGGGCGATGGCGTTCTTCGAGCGCGCATGGGAGCTGGGGATGGCGGCCGACCCGGACCCGGCTGCCCCAGGGTTCATGACGGGGGTATGGGGGCGCGCGGCCGTGGAGGAGAGCCTCCGTCCCTCCCTTCGGGTTCTCTCCATCCTGGGCGAGTTCTCCGCCGGGTTTGCGGCGATGGTCCATGCCCAGGGGCTGGCCTGTCTGGCATTGGGCGGTGCGCCGGTTTTCCCGATCCGAACCCGTCTGGCGGTGGGCTGGCTGTCCGAGTATGGAATCCCGATCGGCGAAGGGGGCCGTTCCGCTGGGGCGGGGATCCGGCTCCGGAACTCATCGGGCGTCCTTCGTCTGGAGGGAACCGTTCGGTTCCTGATCGCTTCCGGTCCGCCTCAGGGCTATGTGCTCTTCGCCGGCCTGGACGACCGATCGGGTGAGGGAGGATGGGCACTGATCCTCCTTGATGCGACGACAACCGGGGTGCGGATCGAGCTCCTTCCCGAACGCCTGGGCCTGCGGAGCTTATGGATGGCCCATCTATATGGGGAAGCGGTCCACCTCGCCCCGGATCGGATCCTGCTCAGGGGCCCAGAAGCCGATCAGCGGTTCAGGCAGGTGCTCGCGATCGACTATCTGGGCCAGGCGGCTATGGCCCTGGGCATTGCCCGTCGGAGCCTGCGGGAGGCCTATGCGTATGCCCGGCAGCGCTATCAGGGCGGGCGCTGGATCATCGATCATCCTGCTGTCCGGCTGCTTCTGGGGACGGCGGCCTTTGACTGCGCGGCGCTGGAAGCTGTCCTGGAACGCCATGCGGATGTGCCATTGAAGGCCGTTGGTGATGCTGCACTGCTGCGCTGGGCCGCTGCGGCCAAGCTGGCCATCGGCGAGCATGCCTACCGTGCGGTGACGAACAGTATGCAGGTCCTCGGGGGCTACGGGTATATGGAAGACTACCCACTGGCCCGTCGACTCCGGGATGTGGCGACCTTGCGAACGCTCCATGGGGCCCCGGATCTCATCTGCATGGTTCTCGCGGGCCTCGAAAAGGAGAAGGGGATCGGTGGATCCGGGGGCTGATCCTTCCCCAGGGGTTTCGAGCTGGGCCGGGCGCCGAAGGCGCCCGGCCCCATCCCATCACTCGCACGATAGGTTCGTGGACTTCGCAGCATGCGCCGGCAAAGGGCACCAGGATGGGAAGGGAGCGTGCTGAGATCGGAAGGAGGCCTTATGCATCCCATGCTCCTGGATTCCATTCAGCGCCTGAAACCGTTGGGGCGCTGGCTATATGAGCATTCCACCGAGGCCCTGTGGGATCGGGATACCCGGACCTTGCCATCGGATCTTCAGAAGCGCCGCCGGGATTATCGGCGCTTCGCGGAGCAGTTCATCGCTCCCCTCGCCCTGGAGGTCGATCGGGATCCGGAGCGCGCGGATCTGCGCCCGCTTTATATCGAGGCGGGCCGAAGAGGCTTTCTCTCCGAGACCGCGCCATGGCCTTTTGGAACGATGCCATGGCGTTCTATTTTCAGGCGACATATCTTCCACTTTGCCCTGAAGGCGGAGGAGTTCTGCGCGGCCTGCGGCGGCATCGGCCTCGCCCTGCTTTTCCACGATCTGGGAATGGCCCCGTTGCTCCTCTCCGGCGATCTGGGGGTCTGGCGTCGCTGGCTCTGGCCGATCTGCCACGCGAACCGCCGGGGGAAGATTCGCCTGGTGGCTTATGCCATCACCGAGCCAGAGGCCGGCTCCGATGTGGAGGAAAGCGAGGGAGCGACCTGTGCCCGTTTTCAGACCGTTGCTCGCAAAGTCCCGGGCGGGTATTGCATCCGTGGCCAGAAAGTGTTCATCTCGGGCGGCGGCCGGTGTGATGCGGTGGTGGTGTTTGCTGTGCTGGAACGGGAGGACGGACAACCGGCGCGGGTGGACCGGGATTTCACGGCTTTTATTGTCGAGCGAGGCAGGCCGGGATTTCGAATCGGGCGGCGGGAACGGAAACTGGGCCAGCGGGCGTGCGATGCCACCCAGCTGTTCTTCGATGACGTCTTCGTCCCGGAGAGCCATCGCATCGGCCCGGAGCGCTCCGGATGGGCGCTCAATCGGAATGTGTTGAACTATTCCCGGGCTGTGGTGGGAGCGATCGCCCTGGGGATCGCGCGGGGGGCTGTGGAGGTCGCCACCCGATTCGCCCGTGAAACCCGATTGGGGGGCAGGCCGCTGCTCGCCTATCCGGAGGTGCAACTTGCCCTGGCCGAACTATGGACCATCACGATGGCCATGCGAGCGATGGTCTGGCAGAGCGCCCGATATCCCCGGCCGGTCCAGGGGATCGCCGCGGCGACCAAAGCCCTTTGCGCGGATCTGGGTCTGTATGTGGCCAACCGTGCAATGGAGCTGATGGGGGATTACGGCTATCTTCCCCCTTATGGGGTCGAGAAGGCTATGCGCGATGTCCGGCTGAATCAGATCTATGAGGGCACGAATCAGATCAATTTGCTGGCGGTCATCGAATCCCTGTGGACGCCCGACATTGCCGGCGCTCCCGGGGAGGGGTTTTCGGCGATTGGGTAGAATGAACGGATCACCGACCGGGCAGCCAGTTGCGTTAAAATAAAAGAGGGCCGCGCCAGAAGGCCGGGCGGTCGCGGGCCGGGGAAACCCGGCCTGAGGAAAGTCCGGGCTCCAGCGGGGCAGGGTGCCGGGTAACACCCGGACGGGGCGACCCGTGGAAG
>JAEVEY010000126.1 GCA_016842045.1 Candidatus Thermoflexus sinensis
AGGCAAGCCCCTCCCCCCCTCCCCCCTCCCCGCGGCCCAAAGGGCCGCGAGGAGGGGGGAAGTTGAAGGATTTGGGGGTAGGTGGGGCCGCCTTCGGCGGCCCCACCTACCCCTCATCCCCCATCCTGAGGAAAGGGAGGAGTTTGTCCAAAGTCCAGTTCATCTGGAACTGGCTGTTTTTCAGGGTGGGGGCCGCCTTTGACCGCCCCACCCTTTCCTCCAAAACCCTGAATAGAGGGCCCGGCGAATTGGTTCAAAGTCTCCGGAATGGAAGTCGAGCGATCCAGGCTCCCAGGAAGGGCGAAGGACCCTGTCCCCTGGAGGTTGGGCTGGGGGCGCCGCCTTCACCGACACCCCCAACCCGGAATCCACGTAACCGTACGCCACAGAGATCGTTACTGGATCGGGACCTGACCGAAGGCCGTGGTGTCGATCTGGGCCCGCTGGAGACGGCCGCTGTAGTCCACGTAGACCGCCTTCCATTCCGTGAAGAACTCGATGGCCGTCAGCCCCGCCTCCCGATGGCCGTTGCCGGTCCCCCGGGTGCCCCCGAAGGGGAACTGGATCTCCGCGCCGGTGGTGCCATGGTTGATATAAACGATGCCGGTCGTGATATCCCGGATGGCCTGGAAGGCCTTATTGACATCCTGCGTGAACAGGCTGCTGGAGAGGCCGTAGTTCACCGCGTTGTTGATGCGGATCGCCTCTTCGAGATCTTCTGCCTCAATGATGGAGAGGACGGGGCCGAAGATCTCCTCCTGAGCGATCCGCATGTCCGGTCGCACCTGATCGAAGATCGTGGGCTCGTAGAAGAACCCTTTCCCGTTCACTTTGACAGGGTTGCCGCCGCACAGCAAGCGGGCCCCTTCGGCCTTCCCGATCTCCACATAGCTATGAACTTTCTTCACCGCCGCCTCATTGATCAGCGGCCCCACATCCGTGGTCGGCTCCAGGCCGTTCCCCAGCCGCAACCGCCTGGCCCGCTCCACCAGCATCTCGGTGAATTTTTCCTTAATGGGCTTGTGGAGGATCAGCCGGGAGCACGCCGTGCAGCGCTGCCCTGTGGTCCCGAAAGCGGCCCACAGAGTGGCCTCGAGGGCCAGTTCCAGGTTCGCATCCTCCATCACGATGATGGCGTTTTTGCCGCCCATCTCCAGAGAGACCCGCTTGAGATGCCGGGCCGCCCGAGCGTAAAGATCCCGACCGACCTCCGTGGATCCGGTGAAGGAGATCGCCTTCACAGTGGGATGTTCCACCAGGGCGTTACCCACGGTGGGGCCCGGGCCGATCACCAGGTTCAGAACCCCCGGGGGCAGGCCAGCTTCCTCAAAGACCCGCACGAATTCCGCGGCCGTAGCCGGGGTATCCGTGGCCGGTTTAAAGATCACCGTATTGCCGGCGACCAGAGCGGGGAAGATCTTCCAGGAGGGGATGGCGATGGGGAAGTTCCAGGGCGTGATGCACGCGACGACGCCGATGGGATCCCGCACCGCCATCCCGAATTTATTCGGCAACTCCACAGGGGCCGTGTAGCCCAGAAGCCGCCGGCCCTCCCCTCCAATGTAAAATGCCATGTCAATGGCTTCCTGGACATCGCCCCGGGCCTCCGGGAGCACCTTCCCCATCTCCTGCGTCAGCAACCGGGCGATCTGTTCCTTCCGCTCGACCAGCAATTGCCCCACGCGATAGAGAATCTCGGCCCGCTTGGGCGCGGGGACCTTCCGCCACTTCTCGAAGGCCGCCGCGGCCGCCTCCACAGCCGCTTCCACATCCCGCTCATCGGACTTCACCACCTCGGCCACCGGTTCCTCGGTAGCCGGGTTGATGTCCAGATAACGAGCTCCCGAGCGGGATTCCACCCATTGCCCGTTAATATAGTTACGGACCAGCATGGGGCCCCCCTGGCACACGGGATTGCGTTGAGGATTATAGGCCCGGTGGGGAGCCTGTGTCAACGAAGTTTCGCATCCCCACAGGGCTTTTCCGTCATCATCCCGTTCGGGTCCAGCAGATGGCCTCACCCCCCGGGATCCCGCTCCCCAAGGCCCTTCGGGCCGCGGGGACTAGGAGCGCTCAAATTATTGAAAATCCCTGGCATTCCCCGGAGGGTCCCCACTTCATAAGGTCACCATAGCTCTTTCCCCCCGGATCCTCCCTGCTCACGCTATGACCGTGCATGGGAGGACACTCGAACAACCCGTTACGTTATGATATAATCGTTTGTGACGATACTCACATGAGGTTGGCGCCATGTTCACCCACATCCGCGTGCCGGAAGATGGGAAGAAGATCGAACTCCGAAACGGACAGCTCATTGTGCCCGATCATCCCATCATTGGCTATATTGTCGGGGATGGGACGGGGCGAGACATTATGCCGGCAGCGATGAAGGTCTGGAACGCTGCCGTGCAGAAGGTTTATGGAGGTCAGCGGAAGATCGCCTGGGTCCGTCTGTATGCCGGGGAGGATGCAGAGGAACTCTATGGTGAACGCCTTCCCGAGGAAACGCTACGTGCGATCCGGGAGTTCGTGGTGGCCATTAAAGGTCCTCTCACCACCCCGGTCGGTTACGGATGGCGCAGCATCAATGTCCAGCTCCGCCAGAAGCTGGATCTTTACGCCTGCGTGCGGCCGGTCAAGTGGTATCCGGGCGTCCCCTCCCCCTTGAAGGAGCCCCACAAGGTCAACATGGTGGTGTTCCGCGAGAACACGGAGGACGTTTACGCCGGCATCGAATGGGAGGCTGGCTCCCCGGAGGCCAAACGGGTGGCGGCATATCTGAAGCGGACCTTCAAGATCACCCTGCCGCCCAACACCGGCATCGGCGTCAAGCCGATCAGCGAAGGGGCCACCAAGCGGCTGGTGCGCAAAGCGATCCGTTACGCTCTGGAGAACGGACGGCGTAGCGTCACCCTGGTTGGCAAGGGCAACATCATGAAATACACCGAGGGCGCCTTCATCCGCTGGGGCTATGAAGTGGCCAAGGAGGAGTTCGGCGATGTGACCATCACGGAAGCAGAGGTCGCGCAAGGGAAGCCCGTCGATGGGAAGATCATCATCAAGGACCGCATCGCTGATGCGATGTTCCAGCAGGTTCTGTTGCGCCCTGACGAATACGATGTGATCGCCACTCCCAACCTCAACGGTGATTATCTCTCGGAAGCCCTGGCGGCGATGGTGGGCGGTGTGGGGATCGCGCCGGGGGCGAATATCGGGGATGGTCCGGCTGTCTTCGAAGCCACCCACGGCTCGGCCCCCAAATACGCGGGGCTGGATAAGGTGAACCCGGGCTCGCTGCTGCTCTCGGGCGTGATGATGTTCCGCTACATCGGATGGAACGAGGTCGCCGACGCTATCGAAGAGGCGTTCGCACGGACCATTCAGCAGAAGATCGTCACCTACGACCTGGCCCGCCTGATGGAAGGGGCCCGCGAGGTCCGCACCAGCGAGTTCGCGGACGCCGTGGTCGCGAATCTCTGAGCGTGAGAGGGGGCGGATCCAAAGGGACCGCCCCCTCTCCGTTTTATCCGCTATCCGCTCCTCTAAAGAGAAGCTTTTGGAATCTGGGTGTTAGAGCCAGAGGCCCCGACCCAACGCCTGAAAATCCATCCTCAGCCCCAGGAGGTTCATGGATGAAACCCTCCGCCGCGACGGTAGTGGCCCTGTTCCGCTGTCCGGGCCACCGGGCTCCTATGGAGCCGATGAATGAGCTGTGGGCGGAAGCTAATTGGGGCATCCGGGGGGATGCCCATGCTCGCCCGGATTCCTCCCGCCAGGTTCTGCTGATGGATCTGGAAACCCTGGAAGCGCTGTCCCTGTGGCCCGGGGCCGTGCGGGAGAACGTCACCCTTCAGGGATTTCCCCTTCATCAGCTTCGCCCCGGCGATCGCATCCGGATTGGCGACGCCCTCCTGGAGATCACCAAGCCCTGCACGCCCTGTGCCCGGATGGACGAGATCCGCCCCGGGCTTCAGGAGGCCCTGCGCGGTCGACGGGGCGTGCTGGCTCGTGTTCTCCAGAGCGGATGGATTCGATGTGGAGATCCAGTGCACTGGCTCAAGCCTTCAGATCCCTCTCTGGACGAAGGATCCTCGTAGAAACGCACGGTTCCATATTTCACAAGCTTGTGATATATAAGTTCTGGAGCCTTCAAATCGAGGGGGAGGCAGATATGGCTTCTGCTCGCAAAGTCCCGGACATTGTCATCGGGCGGCTGCCGATCTACCTGAGGGCCTTACAGGTCATGGCGGCGGAAGGACGGGAGATCACCTCCTCTCAGGAGCTCGGGGAGCGTCTGGGCATCAGCTCCGCGCAGATCCGGAAAGATCTTTCTTATTTTGGGACCTTCGGGAAGCAGGGGACGGGCTATCGAATCCCGGACCTGATCGATCGTCTGAAACAGATCCTGAAGGTCGACCGAACGTGGGATATGATCCTGATCGGAGCGGGTAACCTGGGACATGCCCTGGCCCAGTATCAGGGCTTCACCCCTCGAGGGTTCCGGCTCGTGGCGATTTTCGACAACGATCCGGAGAAGATCGGACGGCCGATTGGACCTCACGTCATTCGAGATGTGCAGGAGCTACCGGCCTTTGTACGGGAGCACAGGATTCAGATCGCTATGATCGCCGTTCCCGCCTCAGCCGCCCAGCAGGTCGCGGATCTTTGCGTTGAGGCCGGTATCCGTGCGATCCTGAACTACGCTCCGATCCACCTCAAAGTCCCATCCGGGATCCTGGTGCAATACATCGATCCGGCAATCCATCTCCAGCAAATGACCTACTACCTGGAGGACAAAACCTGATGTTCCGGTCATGCTCTGGTGCAGAGTGGGGGCTTGATTTACCCCTCCCCACGCCGCGAAACGGCATGGGGAGGGGTAAACGCTGAACCCGAGCAGGCACCGCCAGGATTGCAACAGAGCATTTCGGCAACGATTCAGCCATTCTCACGCAATGTAATGGATATGGGCGTTTCACGCGGGTTTTCACCTGAGGGCTTTGGGGGCCTTTCCACCTCTTTTAAGAGCTCCGAACCGAATGCGGCCAGGCCAAATAGTTGTCAGGAATCGACACAGGACGTGGATGGTGACCCCTGTCCACCCCTGCAGGAATCCTGCCCAGACGGAGCCCAATCATGACCGATCATTCACTCCCTGGGAAAAAGTTCATCGCCATCGCAGGGAACATCGGGGTGGGGAAATCCGCGCTGACCGAACGGCTCGCCATGGCGCTTGGATGGGAGCCGTTCTTTGAGGCGGTGGATGACAATCCCTACCTGGCGGATTTCTATCAGGATATGGCCCGTTGGGGCTTTCACTCCCAGATCTTCTTCCTGGGGCGACGGCTCCGGCACCATGTTCTCCTGCTGCAACGGCCCCACTCGGTGATCCAGGATCGCACCATCTATGAGGACGCCGAGGTCTTCGCGAGAAACCTGTATGAGCGGGGAGATCTAAGCGAGCGGGACTGGCGGGTCTATCGGGAGCTTTATGAGACCCTGCTGATGTTCCTGCCGCCCCCGGATCTGGTGCTCTACCTGCGGGCTTCTGTTCCGACGCTGCAACGGCGCATCGCCCTGCGGGGCCGCGCCTTCGAACGGGCGATCTCCCCGGATTACCTGGCGCGCCTGAACGATCTCTACGAGGAATGGATCCAGCGCTTCGATCTGTGCCCCGTGCTCACCATCCCGGCCGACCAGCTGGACTTCGTTCAACATCCCCGCCATCTTCGCCTGATCGTCGACAAAGTGATCGAAAAGCTTCAGGGAAAGGAGGAAGTCACCTTTGATGATGCGCTGGGAGACCTTTTCCCTGAAGAACCTTAAGTTTTGGACTTTGGATAAACAGGCAGTCTGATTTCTCGTTCAGGCCCTTCCCTTGCGTGAGGCAAACCCCTCCCCCCTCCCCGCGGCCCCTTGGGCCGCGGGGAGGGGGGAAGTTGAAGGATTTGGGGGTGGGGAGGCCGCCTTCGGCGGCCCCACCCACCCCCAATTCCCAATCCTGAGGAAAGGGAGGAGTTTGTCCAAAGTCCAGTTAAGTTTCAGGGAGATCCTTTCTCCTCCCCGCGGCCCTTTGGGCCGTGGAGAGGAGGAATCAGCCCGGTGACTGCCCCTTATCGATAGCCTGCAGCAATGCCCACACAAACGCTTCCGTGCGAGCCACCACCTCGGGATCCACATTCTCATAGCGATCCGACGGCTGGTGCCAGTGGGGAAGCACACCATCCGGTCGAAGGTTTACGAAAGTCAGGACCCGCCAGCCCGCCCGGATCGCAGGAGCGCCATCGGTGTAAGCGCCCCGAAAGTTCGACCAGCGATAGGCTCCGAACTCCGGATGGCTCCGGGCAATCTGATCCGCCAGGGTGAGCAGCTCGGGGTCGCTGCGCAGGGGCAACAGCATCGTCTCCTGCGTGAGATAACACGGACCGCTTCCGGGACCGCCCAGGGTATCCAGGACGATGAAGATGGGTCGCCCCAGGTCTGCATGCCGTCGGACGAAAGCGGCGGCACCATATGCGCCGACTTCCTCACAACCGGTGCACAACGCCCAGACTTCGGTATGCTGGAGGGGTTCCCGACGGAGCCGCTCGGTGAGCGCCAGGACCATCCCGGCTCCGGTGGCGTTGTCGTTGGCACCATGAGTATATGGGGTGAGATCCGCCTGGATCGCGATCGCAAAGACGGCCGCCAGCAGCAACCCTGGAAGCAACGCCGGAAGGCCCCAGGCCGGGTTCCCGGTCGCCGCGCCGATCAGGAACAGCACGCCTATCCCCACCGCTCCCGGAAGCCCTACAGTTACCAGCATTCGATAAATCGCCAGCGCCCTGAGGGAGGAAAACGCCCACGGCGTGCGGTGGGTGTCCAGATGGCCGCACAGAATCACCCGCTGGCGGACCGGACCGGCAGGCGGGAGGATAGCGTAGACGTTCTGGCTTCGCCCTTTGGGGACCAGCCACCGGAGCGGGTTCCAGGTAAAGGTGAGCTCCATGGCCGTGCAAAGGATCAGCAGAAAGAGGCCCAGCGCGGCAATCCATCGGCCGCCGAGGAAGAAGAGAGGGAACATCAGGAGCATCCCTCCGGTGGCGATGGCGAAGGGGCGCCAGGCCGAGGTGGCGCTGACAAAGGGCTCCACATACGGCTCCAACCCCAGCTCCCGGAACACCCGCACAGCATATTCCGCCGCCTCACGCTCGGCGTCCGTTGTGCTCCCCCGGGGGCCAATGGTTTTCGATAAATATGCGATATGCTCCATCACAGAGGTCATTCGGTGCCTCCAGAATCCAGGGCGAGGTCCATCCACAGCTACGGCATATCCCATTGATCCAGTACAAAGGCGCACCGTGGCCAACGTTCCAGCCGCCAGTGCCCCGAAGATCGTGGCGATCCAGCGGGCCCGCCGGGTGGCCTCAAGCAGATCCGGATCAGCCTCCACGCAGGGCCACGCAATGCTATAAAGAAGCTTCACCAGCGGAGGATGTTCCAGATTCTCCTGAACGCGGAGTATCGCGAGAGGATCCCGAGAACATAGGGCCCGGGAATAGAGATAAGCAACGCGAAGGTATAGAGGTTCATCGGCCTCCACCGGCAGCTGCCAGGCTGCCTGCCAGCGGAGCCAGCCGCCCATCCCCAGGCTCAGCAAAATCCAGAGCCACCGGTGGAGGCCCGGTATCCTGGTGGACCGCATCAGGCCGGCGATTCCAGCAACCATCCCAGACCCAGCTCTCGCAGCTTCTCCGGTGTAGGCACCCCTGCCCGGGTCCAGCCCGCCAGCTCATAATAACGATCCAGGGCTCGTTCCATTTCCTCCCGATCCAGGGCCATGCCGGCTGTGGGCCCGGTTCCCTGAAGCGCCCGGAAGAATTTCTTCGGCAGCTGATCCGCCCGGCGATCCAGGCCCTCCCGCGCGTTGAACCACCGCAACAAATTCAGGCGGCGTTCCCCAATCCGCAACAGCTCCTCCAGGGTGAAATCCGTCCAACCGGTCACCGCACGGACCATCTGCACCGTCTCCTCAGGTCCGTAGAGCGTCCAGGCTGGACCATATACGAACTGGCATAGTCCGGCCGAGTCCAGGAATGAGTAGAAAAGTTGCGTCAGGTAAGCGAAGCGGATTTTCTCCTCGCTCAAGCTGTATGGAGGCTGCGGCTGGGTAAGGCCCAGCAGCGCCAAACGCTGGAGATAGAGATCCGAGGCTCCTTCTTCATACATCGGATCGTGCTCGCTGGATTGATGGTCTGCGCCGAAGGGGTTGACCGCATAAATCAGCCCGAGGGATCGCTTGGCATGCGGCATATGCGCAGGGGCCTCCTGGTTCTTCACGGTGATCAGAAACTCATGACCCTTCCCCAGCCGATCCGCTGCGCGCGCGGAGCCTTCCGCCAGGATATCCCCGATTCCCTCCCGTTTGAGGATCATCTCCAGGAGCCTCAGCATGGCCTCGGCGTCGCCGAAACGCAGTGGAAATCCAATCTCCGCCTCTGTGAGAACGCCCTTCTCAAAGCATTCCATGACCCATGCGATGGTGGCTCCGCAGGAGATCGTATCTACCCCATATTGATTGCAGAGCTGGTTCGCCAGAGAGATCGCATCCAGATCGTCCACCCCACAGTATGAGCCGAAGGTGGCAATGGTTTCATATTCCGGTCCGCCATAAAACGGATCCACTTTCCGACCGTTCCATTCCGTCTCCACCACGCGCTTGCATCGGACGACACAGGCGTAGCATGTGTCACGCTCTTTGAGAATGGTTTCCGCCATCCGTTCGCCTGTGATCTTCTCGAATCCCTCGAACTGCCCGGCATTGTAGTTGTAAGTCGGCAGGGTGCCCGCCATCTGTTGCCAGGCCACCACGCTGGCCGTCCCATAAAGGGCCAGCCCCTGCACATCGGGATTGCTCTCAACATGGCGCGCTCCCCATGCGGCCAGGTCCGCCAGAGCCTTTGGATCAGCAACGGCTGCCCTGTGATGGCCACGGACGACGATGGCCTTCAGGTTTTTGGAACCCATCACCGCCCCCATGCCGGTCCGACCGTTGGCCCGATTGGACATGTTCATAATGGCGGCGAAGCGAACCAGCCGCTCGCCCGCCGGGCCGATCTGGGCGACCTCAATCTGATCATCTCCCAGCTCTTCTCGAAGCATCCGCTCGGCCTCGCCGGTGATCCGGCCCCACAGGTGCGCGGCATCCCGCAATTCGGCTTCGCCATCATGGATCCAGAGGTACACCGGCTTCGGGGCGCGGCCGCGGATCACAATGCCATCGAAGCCGGCATATTTCAGCTCGGCAGGGAAGAAACCTCCGCTCTGGGAGTCCCCGATCGCGCCGGTGAGAGGGGATTTGGCATTGGCCATCAGGCGGGATTGCCCGGAGATCGGCGCTCCGGTAAGGGGGCTGAGGAAAAGGGTGAGGATATTACGAGGATCGAGAGGATCAACGCCAGGGGGCATCTCTCTCAGGATGTAGTAGAGCCCCATGGCGCTGCCGCCCATATAGGTGCGATAGAACGATTCCGGCGGCGTCTCCACCCACAGGCGGCCCTCTGTGAGATCGACGTGAAGAATGCGGCCCGCGTATCCGTGACCCATGGCTTCCTCCTGTGAAATGGGATTCTCAACATTGTTAGGAGTTACGCAGTTGAAAGCTCTAAAGGTGGAACGGAATGGCCCCACCCCCCTTCCTCCCCCCTCCCCACGGCCCCAGGGGCCGTGGGGAGGGGGAGAAAAATCCTTTTTGGGGGCGGAGCGGGGCGCCGAAGGCTGGGGGTGTGAGGGCGCGCCTTCGGCGCGCCCCACTCCCCACATTCTTTTCTGTCAGCGGGGGAGCTGATGAAATGGAGGCTCCCGCCGGCGAACCTTCGTCAAAAGGTCCTGAAGAGCGGAGCGGGCGGCTTCATATGCCTGTGGATCCTGCTCCTGCAATCCCAACGCCTCAAACTCCTCCTCGTCCAGAATGAGCGTCTCCCCAGCCGGCGTCACAAAGAGATCCAGCGCAAGGTCGCGGATCTCGATCTCGCCTTCCGAAATCCGGGGAGGATAGATGATATCGCAATACCATCCTTTCAGCCGGTCATCCCGATGGTGGTGGATCTCATAGATCACGAACCAGCGATCCCGGAAGAAGTATTCCACGAAGCGATCCGCCGGCTCCAGGACGGCATACCCCAGATCGAGAGGAGGGCGATCCCAGTAAGCCTCCAGGACGATCCCCTCCGGCGAGGCCTGCAACAGGCGTCCGGTGTAAATGATCCGGAGTTTCCCGTCGACAGCGAGCCGCCGCACCTGGATCGAGGGCATGGACTTCGCCTCGTTCAATCCGGGCCCCACCCCCGCTCCTCCACGGCCTGGAAGATGTCGGTATCACTCACAATGCCGACCGGCTTCCCGTCCTGCATCACCACTGCCCGCCGGATGTTGGCATCCAGCATGATGATGGAGCACTGGCGAATGGTGGTGTCCGGGGAGACGGTGATCAGGGGCGCGCTCATCAGGTCTCGAACTTTTAACCCCTTCAAGGGCCGATCCGCGGCGACCACTTTCTTGAGGATGTCCCGCTTGGTCATAATCCCCCAGGTTCCGTGAGGCCCTTCGGGCTCCACCACCACGCTGGAGATGCCCTTCTGGACCATCAGGTGCAACGCCTCCTCCACCGGCATGTCCGGCGGGACGGTCACGACCGGCGAGGTCATAATTTCGGCCACCGTATATGGCTTGGGCTTGCGCTCCATCGTCACCCCTCTGAGCAAAGTATGCTGCCTCCCGGGAATCGAACCGGGCGCAAAGGACATCCGGCCCAGCCCATCGTGAGAAGAGGCTTTTGTAAGCTGGACCTTGGACAAACTCCTTCCTTTCCTCAGGATGGGGGATTGGGGGTGGGTGGGGCCGCCTTCGGCGGCCCCAGGCCCCACCCACCCCCAAATCCTTCAACTTCCTTCCTCCCCGCGGCCCAAAGGGCCGCGGGGAGGAAGGAAGGGGGGAGGCTTGCCTCGCGCAAGGGAAGGGCCTGAACGAGAAATCAGACGGCCCGTTTGTCCAAAGTCCAATTTATAAAATTATGGCTCACTTAGCAAAATGCGGTAGTCCCTCCCAGGCCCCCTGTTCCCCATCCCAACAGCGCCGGGCGATAAAATAAAGAGCCGAGGCGCGATCATCCTCAAAGAGGAGAATCCATGCGTTTACGGATCCGGCCTGCCTCTCCGCTGAGTGGCATGATCTCCGTTCCGGGGGATAAATCCATATCCCACCGGGCACTGTTATTCGCAGCCCTCGCCGATGGGGTTTCCAACCTTCAGGGCTGGCTTCCGGCGGCCGATTGCGAAGCGACCCTCCGCTGCGTCCGTGCCCTGGGGATCGAGGTGGAACGACACGCGGAGGATCACCTCATCGTCCACGGGAGTGGCCTGAAAGGTCTTCGGCCAGCCTCCGGACCGCTGGATTGCGGCGGCTCCGGGACCACGATGCGGCTCCTGATGGGGATCCTGGCCGCGTTCCCCTTCCCCAGCGTGCTGGTGGGAAACCCGCAACTCTCCCGTCGTCCGATGGAGCGAGTCGCCCGGCCATTGCGCCAGATGGGCGCAGACGTAATTACCACAGAGGGTCACGCGCCCGTCTATGTGCGGGGTGGCGCACTCCGGGGCATTCGCTATGAGCTTCCGGTAGCCAGCGCTCAGGTGAAATCGGCTGTCCTGCTGGCCGGGCTTTATGCGGACCGCCCGACAGCGGTGATCGAGCCGGCCCCCTCACGGGATCATACGGAACGCCTGCTGAGGGCAATGGGAGCTTCCGTGGAATGGGACGGGCACACCATCACGATCCATCCGGCAGAGCAACTGCTTCCTATTTCCCTGAGGATCCCGGGGGATCCGTCTTCCGCAGCCTTCCTGATCGCAGCGGCGCTGCTGATCCCCGGCTCAGCAGTTCAGATCCATGGTGTTCTGCTGAACCCCACGCGTTTAGGATGGGTAGAGGCGTGGCAGGCGATGGGCGCGCCCATTCAGGTGATCCCGGAGGGTGAAGCGGGCGGGGAGCCGGTGGGACGTCTGCACGCGACGGCGGCCACCCACCTGCAGGCGATCGAGATTGCCGGGGCGATGGTTCCCCGAATGATCGATGAGTTCCCGATTTTCGCGGTGATCGCCACCCAGGCGGAGGGTGTCACTCAGGTCCGCGATGCAGCGGAGCTGCGGGTCAAGGAAAGCGACCGCATCGCCGCGCTGGCCATGGAGCTGCGCCGTATGGGCGCACGGATCGAGGAGCATCCGGACGGCTTCACGATCTATGGGCCCACCCCCTTGCGAGGGACCGTTGTCCAAAGCCATGGGGATCACCGCCTTGCCATGGCCCTGGCGGTCGCCGGGCTGATCGCCCAGGGGGAAACCATCGTCGAGGACGCGGCATGCATTGCGGACAGCTTTCCGGGGTTCGTGGAAGTTATGCGGGCCCTCGGCGCGGAGATGGAAATCGAATAGAGGAGTGTTAGCTAGTTGCCCCTATGATCATGGTGGTGCATGCCATGCGTTCTCCATTGGACGCTTTCCCGCAGCTCCCCCTGCCTCAAGGCTGACCTACAACCCCTGAAACAGATCCGCTGGAGCAGTGGGGGGGACCAGGATCCGAAGAGAGCGGGGGATGATCTCGAAGACCATCGGGGTATAGCCAATGGGCTCTCCATCCACCTGGACCGGGACGACAGGACGGGTTTCGACGACGACCCGGCGCCCGGTGAAGAACTTCACGGCCGGATCTTGAAGGTGACGACCTCCGAAAACATTGAAGAAATGCCGAATCGCCCATGGGAGCCCCATCCCCCGGAACACGCAAATGTTGAGATAGCCATCATCCAGCACCGCCTGTGGGGCGATACGGACCAGACCGCCGTAAAGCTGGGCGTTCGCCACCAGGACCACGAGGGTGCGCCCCTTTACCCGGCGGCGGCCGTCCACGATCACGGTGGCCCGCATGGCCGGGAAATCTTTTGCGATCATCGCAGCGGCGATCAGATAAGCCAGGGCCCCCAAACGCTTGGCATTGCGGGTCCGGGGTTCCATATGCTGGGCCACCTGGGCGTCCAGGCCGATGCCTGCCCACAGGAGGAAATAGCGACCGTTCGCCCGTCCGACATCGATGACATGCTCCCGGGCGGCCTCCAGCAGGTGGGCAGCAACCTGAATTCGAAGGGGATGGACAAGGGGATACACCGGGAGTCCCAGCTGTCTGGCCCATACGTTGCCGGTCCCCACCGGCAGGACACCTAAAGCCGCCGGCATCCCAACCAGGCCGTTGGCCACTTCATTGACGGTACCATCTCCCCCCGCAGCGATGACCCAGTCGAACCCCTCCAGGGCAGCCTCGTGAGCCATGTCCGTGGCCATCCCCGGGCGCTCGGTGACCCGCAGGAGGACGGACCATCCCAGTCCCTCCCATTTTCGGGCCACGGCCTGGACCTCCCGTAGCATCTCCCGTGGGCCAGCAACCGGGTTATAGATGATCATCACCTGACGTAGGCGCCCCATCGCGTAACTCTCTCATGGAGATCGAGGATGCCGTCCGCGTCGCCGTCCCTGGGCGGGAGTCGGTTTCACCGGGGCAGGAGCTGTTCCTTCCCCTTCTTCCTCTGCGATCCGCTCCAGCTCGACCAGCCGGCGGAGCCGCGCCTCCGGCGGGGTCTCTGCCAGCTCGATCATCCGTAGCTGCTCGCGCAGTTCGAAGATCTGGTCCCGCAGGGCGGCGGCTTTTTCAAACTCCAGGGCCTGGGCAGCCCGCTTCATCTCTTTCTCCAGCGCGCGAATCAGGCGCTGCAGCTCATCCTTCGGCATCACTGGCAGCCGCCCGGGCACCCCCACTTCCTCCGCCACCATCTCCCGAACCCGATCGGTGAGATCCCGTACGGCCTTCACAATCGAACGGGGCTCGATTCCGTGCGCCCGGTTATAAGCCTCCTGGATCGCCCGTCGGCGGTTGGTCTCCTCGATCGCCCGACGCATGGACTCCGTGACCGTGTCCGCATAGAGGATGGCCGTCCCGTTCACGTGACGGGCAGCCCGCCCGATGGTCTGGATCAGGGCGGTCTCGCTCCGCAGGAAGCCCTCTTTGTCCGCATCCAGCACCGCCACCAGCGAGACCTCTGGGAGATCGAGACCTTCCCGCAGCAGATTGATCCCCACGACCACATCGTAGACCCCCAGCCGGAGATCCCGCAGGATCTCCACCCGCTCCAGGGTCTCGATGTCGGCGTGGAGATAATGGGTGCGGATCCCCATTTCATTCAGATAATCCGAGAGCTCCTCCGCCAGGCGTTTCGTGAGGGTGGTGACCAGCGCCCGTTCGCCCCGGGCGACGCGCTTCCGAATCTCGCCGATGAGATCCTCAATCTGGCCCTTTGTCGGCCGCACTTCCACCACCGGATCCAAGATGCCGGTCGGGCGGATCAGCTGCTCCACAATCTGCTCGGACTTCTCCAGCTCATAAGGCCCAGGGGTGGCGGACATAAAGATCACCTGACGGACCCGCTGTTCGAATTCCTCGAAGGTGAGCGGGCGGTTATCCAGAGCAGAGGGGAGCCGGAAGCCGTATTCCACCAGGGTCTCCTTCCGGGAGCGGTCGCCATGATACATCCCGCGCAACTGCGGGATCGTCATGTGGGACTCATCGATGACCACCAGGAAGTCATCGGGGAAATAATCCAGAAGAGTCCAGGGCGGCTCGCCCGGAGCCCGCCCATCCAGGTGGCGGGAGTAGTTCTCAATGCCGTGGCAATAACCCACCTCCCGGAGCATCTCCAGATCATAAAGGGTCCGCTGGCGGAGCCGCTCCGCCTCCAGGAACTTCCCCTGAGCCCGGAGCTCCTCCAGCCGCTCATGGAGCTCCCGCTCGATGGCTTCGATGGCCCGGCGCAGTTTCTCCTCCGGGGTCACGAAGTGTTTGGCGGGGTAGATTTCCACTGATTCATGCAAACGCAGCACCTCCCCGGTGAGGGGATCGAACTCCACCAGGCGGTCAATCTCATCCCCCCAGAACTCGATCCGCAACGCCGTATCCTGATAAGCGGGAAAGACATCCACCGTGTCCCCACGTACCCGGAAGGTCCCTCGGCGGAAGTCCACATCGTTGCGCGTGTACTGGATGTCGACGAGGTGGCGCAACAGGTTGTCCCGGCGGCGGACCTGGCCCCGCTGCAATCGGATCACTACCTGACCCCAATCGTGAGGGTTGCCGATGCCGTAGATGCAGGAAACCGAGGCGACGATGATCACGTCTCGTCGGGTGAACAGCGCCTGGGTGGCCGCGAGGCGCAAACGTTCGATCTCCTCATTGATGCTCGTCTCCTTTTCAATGTAGGTATCCGTTTGGGGAATGTAAGCCTCCGGCTGATAGTAATCGTAATAGCTGACGAAGTATTCCACTGCATTGTGGGGGAAGAACTCACGGAACTCCGCATAGAGCTGTGCGGCCAGGGTCTTGTTGTGGCTGATGACCAGAGTGGGTTTCTGGATGCGGGCGATGACATGGGCGATCGTGAAGGTCTTCCCGGTGCCGGTGGCCCCCAGGAGCGTTTGATAGCGATAGCCCTTACGCAGGCCCTCGACCAGCTTCTCGATGGCCTGAGGTTGATCTCCTGTGGGTTCAAAGGGCGCAACAAGCTGGAAGCGTTCCATTTCAGGCCTCTTCCCCAGGGGCTCCCAGGGCTCAAACATGAACCCTGCTATCGACCCATGAAGCTTCGAGCGGACGTGTTCAGCGGAGAAAGGAGGTCGCCTTTTTCCCTGCAATCGCTCCTGTCTTCAGGGATGGGCATGCCGCGGGAGAGAGCCCATCCATCCCTGAAGATCCCGAGAGAGGACCCCGCTCTTTCCTTATGAAGTTTACTACCTTAGAACGCGCTGGCGCCACCTGGCGACCCCAACCGCTTAAACCTGAAGGGGTCCGCTGAAGGCCACAGCCCTTCGGATCTCCTGTGCCATGGCCCGCGCTCGTTGTGGAGCGTCGCCGATATGGGTATGGACCTCCATCAGGCGCTGGAGGGTTTCAGGGGAAAGCCAGCGGGTGATCTCCGGATCGGCGGCCAGGCGCTCCAGCAACGGGTTGGGGACGCCGGACCGCACAGCCTCCCATGCGGCCATGGCATGATCCCGCAGGCGGGCATGAAGCGCCTGGCGATCCGCGCCCGCGCGGGCCGCTGCCATAAGGATCGGCTCCAGGGCGGCGAAGGGGGCATACCGCTCCAGGTTTCGCCGTAGCGCTTCCTCATGGATCTCCATGCCCCGGAGGATTCGAAGCGCCAGCCGGAGGATCTCGTCCGCGGCCAGGAAGGCCTCCGGCAACAGAATCCGCCGGATCGCCGAATCGTCCAGGGTGCGCTCCAGGAGGGAATGGGCGGCGGTTTCCCACATCATCGAAGGCAATGCCCCCAGGTAGCGGGCGAGGGCGTTGATCCGTTCGGCGAGGACGGGGTTGCGCTTGAAAGGCATCGCCGATGAGCCCACCTGACGAGCGCCGAACGGCTCCGACCATTCGCCGAACGGAGGGGATTGCAGCAGGCGCAGGTCGAAGGCCATTTTGTAAAGCGACATGGCCAGCCCCGCGAGCGCCGCCAGCACCCGCCAATCCTGTTTGCGGGGATAGATCTGACCGGTCACCCGAAAAGGTTTCAGGCCCAGCTCCGCCATCGCCCGCTCTTCCATCCCGGAAGGTGTCACACCCGTTCCATCCAGCAACGCTGCATAAGAGGCCCCAGTCCCAACCGCCCCCTTGAAGCCCTTCCCCCGGATTGCGGACCGACAGTGGGAGATCTCCTCCCAATCCATTATGAGATCCTGGCCGTAGAGGGCCAGGCGATAACCGACCGTAGTGGGCTCGGCCGGCTGCAGATGGGTCCAGGCCATACAGGGCACATCCGCCCAGCGCTCGATGGCATCCGCCAGGGCTTCCAGAACTTCCCGCAGGCGAGCGCAGATCAGATCCAGCGCTTCCCGGATCCGAATCGCATCCGCGTTGTCCTCGATGTCCGCGGATGTGGCGCCCAGATGGAGCGCCGGGCCGCCCTGAGGGGCCTGTTCGGCAAACGTGAGGAGCTCGGCCATGAGATCGTGCCCGATCTCCTGCTCGATCTGCTCCGCCCGCTCCAGATCGATGTCCTCCGCGTGGGCCTCCAGGTCGGCCACCTGCTCCGGGCGGACGAGGCCCGCGGCCATCTGAGCCCGCGCCAGGGCGATCCATATCCGCCGCCACAGCCGCCGGCGATAGGCCTCCGACCAGATCCGGCGCATGGCCGGGCTTCCATACCGCCAGGTGAAGGGAGAAAGAAAAGTGTCGTGCGTGAACATCTCACTTTACCCACGGATCGAAATCATGCTCAGTCCTTGACCTCCAGGATCTGGTCACGGGCAGGGCCCACGGAGACATAGCGCACCGGGGCGCCGGCCAGCTCAGTTAGACGACGCAGATACGCCCGTGCTGCCTCCGGGAGATCCTGCCAGCATCGCGCGGTGGAGGTGGGGCCGGACCATCCGGGCAGGCGTTCATAGACCGGGGTTACCTGCTCCAGAACCGGCGTATCGGGGACGTGAGTGAGGACCTCCCCCGAGGGAAGGCGATATCCAACGCAGAGGGGGATCTCCTCGAATCCATCCAGGACATCCAGCTTGGTGACTGCCAGGGCGGTGAAGCCGTTCAGCCAGGCTGCGTGCCGCAGCGCTACCCCATCTGGCCAGCCACATCGACGGGGACGACCGGTCGTTGCCCCGAATTCCCATCCTTCCTGAGGGCCACCCCGGCGCAGACGCTCCGCCAGCTCTCCGTGCACCTCAGTTACCAGCGGGCCCTCTCCCACAGCCGTGGCGAAGGCCTTCACCACCCCGATCACCTCCTGGATCGCTCGTGGTGGGATCCCCGCGCCGACGGCCGCATATCCGGCCAGGGTGTTCGAGGATGTCACATAAGGATAAATACCCCAATCCAGATCCCGCATCGCCCCCAGCTGCCCCTCCAGGAGGATGCGGGCATCTCGCCGCAGCGCCTCCTGGAGCACCGGGATGGTATCGATGATCCGATCCTTCAAGCGTTCCCGCCATATCTCGCAGCGAGCGATCAATTCTTCCAGGGAAGGGGGCTCCCCATTCAGGGCGACGATACGCGCAGAGATCGCCGCGTAAGCCTGCTGGAGGCGCCGGTGAAGCCAGTCTCGATGGAGGAGATCGCCCATCCGTAAGCCGAGGCGGGCTGCCTTGTCGCTGTAGGCCGGGCCGATGCCGCGGCGCGTGGTGCCCAGCGGACGATCCCCTCGTCCTCGCTCCTCCAGCTCATCCCGCTGCCGGTGATAAGGGAAGACCAGGTGGGCGCGATCGGAGACCCACACGCGGGAAGTATCCACCCCGGCGGCTTCGAGCTCCTCCAGCTCCTGCAGCAACGTGTCAGGGTTCACCACTGTTCCCGCGCCGATGATGCAGGTCGTTCCCGGGTGGAAGACGCCGGAGGGCACCAGATGCAGACGAAAGGTCCCATATTCGTTTACCACCGTGTGGCCCGCGTTATCGCCGCCCTGCACCCGCATCACGATCTCGGCCTCGCGGCTCAGGTAATCGACGATGTGGCCCTTCCCCTCATCGCCCCACAACGCGCCAATCACTGCGATCACCGGCATGATCCTGCCTCCAGCCAGGATGGATCAAAACCCTGATAACCGCCCGGGCCATCTCTTCCCTGCCTGACAGCCCCATGGCTGTTCCATCACGAAGCGAACCCATGCGACCACTTCAAACTCGGCAGGCCGAACTATAAGCTGGACTGTGGACCGACTTTCGGATCCTCGCGTCCAGGGAATTTTGGGGAAGGGGCTTACCTCCCATCCGGGGAGAATCCAGACGGCCAGCCCGCCTGGTCCAGAGTCCAGCATCAGAAAAAGATAGACCTGCGCCGCTGGCAGCTATCCGGGTGGAGTCGAAGACCCTCTCGCCCACTGCCCCGCCCAGGCGAGGCCCAGACACAGGAAGGATGATCGGCTGCGCCCCTATATAGGGGCGCAGCCATCCTCACGCGAATCCCTACTTGTATTTGCGTGCCCTACATGCTCTCCTGCGGGCTGAGGTCGATCACCCGCCCCTCTCGCTCAGACGGTTCCGCGCGAGGGGCCTCCAGCATGGGGAATTCCGGCTCGGCACCGGGCATCATCGACTGGCCCCGGAAATATCCGCCCTCGTCGATGACCAGGGAGCCTGCATGGATCTCCCCCCATACTTTTCCGGTGGAAAGGATCTCCACCCGGCCGGAGGCATGGATTTTCCCGATCAGCAGGCCAGCCACCGAGACATTGGTCGCTCGCACCTCTGCCCGGACCCGAGCGTTCTCACCGATAATCAGGTTCCCACTGATCTCCATGGCACCTTCAAAGATTCCCTCTACCCGAATGGTCCCATCGCCCTGGAGCGTTCCCTTCATCACACACGTGGGACCCAGCACCGTTTCCACAGGCGTGCCTGGACTGGGCAGTTTAGGCACCGCCGACGCCTTCTCCGGCTTCGAGCGTCCGAACATTGTTCCCCTCCTCACGAAAGGGTATACTTTACTATAGGGAAAATTCCCGTAGCCTGTCAATCGGATGGAGAGCTTCCACGCCCGCCGAGTCGGCGGGTCAGCCGGTTGCCTTCTGAAACACGCGCCAGATCCCGGGATCTGAAATTCCCCCTCCTCGGGCCCCCTGGGCCGTGGAGAGGAATTCGCCTGAGAGGATCGATGATGGAGGAGCGCCCTTCCTTCTTCGGTCAATGGAGAGGGAAGCCCCAGGGAGGGAGAGGCTCTGGATCTCCCCTGCCCTCGAGATGGTGCAGCGGCTGTAACGCCCCAGAAGGAGGGAGGGCGCTATGTATAGCGTGGCGATCCTGGCCGGCGGCCAGAGCCGCCGGATGGGACGGAATAAAGCCTTCCTGGACTGGAAAGGACGTCCCCTGATCGTTGATCTGGTGGAACGCTTCCAGGCGATCTCCGATGATGTGATCCTCATCGCCCCGAACGTGAAACCGTTTCAAACCCTCCGTGTCCGCCTGGTTTCGGACCCCTCACCCCCGGTTGGTCCTCTGGGAGGGTTGTGGGCGGCTCTGTTAAGCGCGCGCCATGAGTGGGTTTTCACCGCCGCCTGTGACATGCCTCTGGTGGATCCGCGAATGGCGCAATGGATGTTTGAACAGCGAGCGGGAGCGGATGCGGTTGTCCTGGTCGACGAGCAGGGGCGTCCGGAGCCGTTGCATGCCATGTATCGGGTCTCCTGTCTCAACGCCATCGCCTCGGCCCTGGCCTGCGGGCAACGGGCGATGATCGCCTTCTATCCCGCCGTCCGCGTGCGCTATCTTCCGCCGTCCGAGTGGCGCTCTCTGGATCCCGAAGGTCGCTCCTGGCGGAACATCAATACCCCGAAGGATTGGGAGCAGCTCCTCCAGGAGGTTGGGGGATGATCGGGCTGGGAACGGCGATACCCGGTCGCTGCTCCCCAGCCCGATCGATCAGGAGGAAGAGAGCCGCATCCTTGCGTAAGCCAGTGCTCCCAGCAACCCCACATCGTCCCCCAGGGCGGCCCGGACGATTGGTGTGATGTAATCGGGGGTCATGGCGCGCTCTCGAGCGTAGGCGCGGATTTTCTCCAGGAACCAGTCTCCGGTCTTCATCACCCCACCGCCCAGGATGATCAGGGTGGGGTTAAAGATGTGCCAGAAGCTGGCGATCCCCACCCCCAGGTAAAACGCTGCCCGATCCATGATGGCGCTCGCAACCGGATCTCCCTCCGTGGCTGCCTCGGCCACATCAGCCGCTGTCACCACTGAGGGATCCGGCCAGGGAACTGGCTCTCCACGCGCCCATGCCTCCCGGGCCATGCGGGCGATGGCCGTCCCCGAAGCCATCGCCTCCAGACATCCGGTTTGCCCACAGCCGCAGCGCGGCCCGTTCCGGGCTTCCACCACGATATGTCCCAATTCCGCCCCCAATCCGTGGGCACCTTCCAGCAACACCCCATGGGTGATCACCCCACCCCCGATGCCTGTGCTGATCGTCAGATACACCAGATGTTCATGACCACAACCGGCCCCATACTGCCATTCCCCCAGGGCAGCCAGGTTGGCGTCGTTGCCGACAAAGCAGGGCACGCGAAACTGCTCCCGAAGGCGATCGGCCAGGGGAACATTCTCCCACCCCAGGTTGGGCGCGGTGAGCACCACCCCGGTGCGCGGATCCAGCGGGCCGGGAACGCCTACCCCCATCGCCTCTACCGGTTCATCGGCCGGCCATACCTCCCGGATCGCGCGGATGATCCGGGCGATCACCGCCTCCACACCCTCCTCCGGCCGGGTGGGGAACCCTACCCGGGCCAGGATCCGCCCAGCCGCATCACATCGGGCCGCTCGAATGTTCGTCCCCCCCAGATCGACCGCGATGTAGACCATGTAGCCCTCCACGAATGGACTTCATCCTGAGCAAGATCCCCGCTGGCGGCCTCATCCATTCTAAACTCCTTCCCCGCGGCCAGAAGTTCATGAACTTCTTCCTGTGGCCCTACAGGCTGCGGGAAGGGGTCCGCTGATTTCAGGCTGGCCTTCGGCCCCCGGCCCAGCCTGAAAGATCCGGGAGGAGATCGCTGGTGTAACTCCTGCTCACCCCTTCGGCGCCTGGAGATGGATCAGACGACGGCGACGCGGGGGAATATAGCCGCGACCCCCGCCGGGGATGACCTGCGCAACCAGCGTCCGCAGGCCCTCTGCCGTCGCCTCGCAAACCTGATTCGGTCGGGGATCCTCCAGATAACGTCGCATTGCCTCGTAGCCCGCCTCCAGCATCTGCGCCGTCTTCGAGAAATCCAGAAACGAGAGCTCTCGAAAGGCCGTCAGGCAAATGTGATGGACCGTCACCGGGGACTGTAGCGCATCATACAGGTCATCCAGGGTTTGCTCGCTTAACAGGGTCTGATAAGCGGTCATGGCGATCTCCGCCAGCCCGCGTCGCGGCGGGAGGACCTGAGGGCTGAAGCTCAGGTCGAGCACATACAGCTCCTGCGCGCCCTTCTCAATGGCGATGGTGATCGGCACGACCGCCACCACCCCACCGTCCACCAGCTGCATGTTCCGGAAGCGCACCGGCGGGTGGATCACCGGGACGCTCGCGCTGGCCAGGACCGCTTCCAACAGTGGCGCGGAAGGATCCTCGCCGAAGAGGATCAGGCGCTGCGTGCGCAGATCCGCCGCGGTGACATAGCATGGTCGCTGCAGATCCCCGAAGGTTCGGACGCCATGGGGAAGATGGGCTTGCAGGACCCGGCGCAATCCCGATCCATCGAACAGGCTATCCTGACGCGTGATCAGGCGCCAGAGGATTGTGAATAGATTGCCCGGATAAATGTCTGCGCGACGGACGCGGCGCCATGCCGCCGCCAGACGCTCCACGCCATCCAGCGTCGGATTCACAGCGAAGGCCACCGCGTTGATGGCCCCCGCCGAGGTCCCGACCAGGAAATCCGGCTCGATCCCGCGCTCCAGCAGCGCCTTCATAGCGCCCACCTGAAGCGGGCCACGGTTCCCACCTCCGCTCAATACAAAGGCCCGTTGCGTCATCCTTATCCTCATCCGGGATCAGAATGGAGATGGCTTTACTGTCAACCTGGGGATTGGGATGGAAGGCGGCGAAGCCGCACACTCTACCATCCCGCCCGGATCCGGTGAATCGGATTATAATGCCTTCAACGGGCTCAGCGCCCCCGCGAAAGTGGGCTGGAAGCCATCAGGAGCTGTTCCGCCACTTCATGCCAGCGCCGCGCAGCAACCTCCCAGGTGAACTGGCGAGCCCGCTCCAGGCCCGCCGCCCGCAGGGCAGCCCGCTGCTCTGGATTCTCCAGCACGATGCGGAGCCCTCGCACGATGTCCTCCACGGACTCCGGATCCACCTGCACTCCTGCTTCGCCCACCACCTCCGGCAATGAGGACGTCCGTGAGACCACCACAGGGGTCCCGCAGGCCATCGCTTCCAGCGCGGGCAGGCCGAAGCCCTCGTAGCGGGAAACCATGGCGAAAGCTGTGGCTGCGGAATAGAGAACCGGCAGGTCCTCGTCCGCCACAAAGCCCAGCCAGTGAATTCGCTCGGCCAGCCCGGAACGATGAATGGCCTCAAAGGTCCCCTCCGCCTTCCATCCTTTCTCCCCCACGATCACCAGATGTCCCTCCGGGAAAATCCCTTCCCGAACCAGTGTGGCGAAGGCCTCGATCAGGCGGGGATAGTTCTTGCGGGGTTGAACGGTTCCCACCGTGAGAATGAAAGGCCAGGGCCCCAGCCCATAGCGCGCCCGAACCCGGGCCTGTTGCTTCAGGTCCTCCACAGGGTGGAAGTGGGGCTCGACCCCGCTGTAGAGCACAGTGATCCGCTCCGCGGGCACCCCCCAGAGGCGAACGAGATCCTGTCGGGTGGATTCGGAGTCGGCCAGGATATGGGATGCCCGTTGCACCGCGCGCGGCACGTTCCGCCGGAGATAGGCTACCAGCGGCTCCGGCAGCGTCTCCGGCATGATCTCAAAAGAGAGATCATGCACGGTCAACAGGGTCCGACGTCCAGGAAGCGTGGGGGGGAGCAGGAAATCCGGTGAATAGATCAGGTCCGCCGACCCGGCGAAGGCCTCAAGGGGGATCGGCAGGCGCAGCCGGTGCCAGAGCCAGACCATCCCCTTCTCCGGCAAGGGGGCGGGACGCAGGTGGATCTGAGGGGCCTCCGCCCAGGTGGGGGGAAATCGGACCGGGCCTGCGTAGAACAAGGTGTAGCGGTGTTCCGGAAATGCCCTCAGAATCGCGCGGGTCAGCTCCCGAGCATAACGTCCGATCCCCGCTCCCTGACGCACCGCGGCGGTGATGTCGATGAGGATGCGAGCCATCCCGTCGCTCCTCTTTTCGGAACACTTATAATGCGCGCTCCGCCTCGCTCTGTGCCCGACTACAAACAGGGTCTTTCCAGTTCGTAGTAGGGCACGTCAGTGCCCGTTCTTTTTGTGAACGCTTAAACAGGCACTCCGCTTCGCTTCGTGCCCGGCCACAAACAAAGGGTTATGGGTTTGGGGCGCGCCTTCGGCGCGCCCCAAACCCATAATTTCCTTTGCCAGACCGCGTGACCACCCGCAGATTCACGGGCAACCGAATTATAATCATACCCGGCGGCTGGCATTCCCACGAGGGAGGGTATCATGACGCTCTGGGTCATTCGGAGAGGACAGCAGGGGGAATGGGAGGATATCGATCGCGAATATAAGCCCGGATACTTTGTCTATAGCCGACCCGTCCGCTGGCTCTTCGATCGATGCCCGCGCGAGTATTTCGGCGATTGGCTAAGTCGGCCTCACACCACCATTTACCCGGTTCAGGAGAGGGATGCGGAGCAGAGGGTTCGAGAGCTGATCAGGAAACCCCTCACGTAGCGAGCAGTCAGGTCGCCTTCGCCGATCTCCATCCTGAACCCCCCTCTCCAGGAAGTGTGTAAGAGCTTATCCCAGGCACTCGCTTCATGGTGTTCCAGCTTATGAACGCGATCCGATCACGCCGTCCAGAGATTCTTGCACTGCTAACTACCCTGATCCTGACGGTGATCCTGATCGTCGCCTTCCATCTGCGGACGATCGGATTGAACTGGGACGAGAACCAGCATCTGCATCCCGACGAGCGCTTCCTCACGATGGTCACCGAGGCCCTGGCATGGCCTCGTAGCGTGGGGGAGTATTTCGATTCCGCCCGCTCCCCTCTTAACCCCTATAACCGTGGCTACGCGTTCTTCGTTTATGGTGATCTCCCGATCATCCTGACGCGCGGGGCCGGCGAGGTCCTCACCGACCTGTGTCAGACACAACGGATCCGATGTCCCTTTCCGGAAGGGCGCGCCCTGGGTTACAACGAGATCACGCTCCTCGGCCGGGCCCTCTCGGCTCTGCTGGATACGGGGACGGTGCTTCTGACCTTCCTGATCGGTCTGGAACTGCTGGGGGTCGGCGGGGCATTGCTGGCGGCCGCTCTGATGGCCTTCAGCGTGATGAACATCCAGCAGGCTCATTTCTACACCACTGATACCTGGGCGACCTTCTTCAGCACCGCTGCCCTCCTGGGGCTGATCCGGATGGTCCGTCAGGACCACCCATCTCCCTCCTTCCGACTTGCGCTCGTCACCGGGGCCATGGCCGGTGCCGCGCTGGCCTGTCGGATCAACCTGTGGCCGCTCCTTCCCGTGATGGCCCTGGCGGCCGCGCTCCATCTCCGAAATCGGTCCCGGGAATGGAAGCCCTGGATCGCCGCCGGGCTCGCGGCCGTCCTGGCCTTCCGGATCGGTATGCCCTATGCCTTTGCGGGGTGGATCGCCCCGGATCCTCGATGGCTGGCGAACATGCGGGAGATCCAGGCGCTGATCAGCGGAGAGATCGATTATCCGCCCGGCCACCAGTGGACGGACCGTGCGCCGATCCTCTTCCCCCTCAAAAACATGGTGCTCTGGGGAATGGGCCTCCCCTTCGGGCTGGCCGCGTGGATCGGATGGCTGGCCCTGGGGTGGGCCCTTCGTCAGCGGCTTCACGCCGGATCCTTCCGGAAGGATCCCATTGCGATCGGGTGGTTGCTGATCTGGATCTGGACCGGCGGCTATTTCCTGTATATGGGAACGCAATGGGTGAAATCCATGCGCTACTTCCTTCCGATCTACCCCACGCTGGCCCTGATCGCCGCCTGGGGCCTGCTGCAGCTCCGGGGGATCCGGCACCCGTTCGGCCGATGGCTTGTTTCAACTGGAACCGCCGGGACGCTGTTCGGCACTGCCCTGTGGGCCTTCGCATTCGTGGGGATCTATCAGCAACCGGTCTCCCGTGTGGCGGCCTCCCGATGGCTCTACGCCCACGTCCCCAGCGCGGTGACGCTGTTGCTCACCGGTTCAAACGATCCGCAATATCCCCTCCCCCTCCCGAACCGGATCCAGGTGGAGAGCGAGCTGGCGCTGCCGGTGGGGCCGATCCCTGCGCTGACCGTCAGTGGGATCGAGATCCCTCATCTGCGTGCCCTGGGCGATCGGTCGGGCAGTCTCCAGCTTGCGCTGGAAACCCCCGAAGGCCAGGAGCGTATCCGGGTCCGCCTGATCCCCACAACAGCCCCCCGGCATCCCGACGGAGATCCGGTTCGGATCTCCCTGCCGGAACCGATCACTCTGCCTCCCGGGTCCTACATTGTGCGCCTGCGAGCGGAGGGCGGGCCCATCCTCCTCGCCTCCTCGATCATCGCCAACGAGCACTGGGACGATGGCCTGCCGTTACGGCTGGATGGTCGGGATGCCTTTGCCATGTATCAGGGCATGGAGATGACGTGGTATGACGATGACACCGAGGAGAAGCGGGCCCGCGCCCTGGAGTGGCTGGAGCGGGCGGACTGGATCATTCTTTCCAGCCAGCGGCTGGTCTGGTCGATCCCCCGCCTGCCCCTCCGCTACCCCATGACTACCGCCTATTACCGCGCCCTGTTCGAAGGCCAGCTGGGCTTTGAACTAACAGCCGTCTTCCATGTCAGGCCCCGATTGGGGCTATTAGAAATCGACGACATCGGTGGCCGGATCGGCTTTCAGCTCCCGCCCCTGGGGTTTGAAGAGCCCTTCTGGGGCGCGGAGGAGGCTTTCAGCGTCTACGACCATCCGCCGGTCTGGATCTTCCGCAAGCGGCCCGATTTCTCTATAGAGCAGGTCCGACGGGTTCTGGAGGCGGTGGACCTGGGCCAGGTGGTCTGGCAGACGCCGCGCCAGTATACCCAGGCCCGCCGCCTCCTGATGTTAGACCCGGCGACGTGGGCGCGTCAGCAAACGGCCTCCACCTATCGAGAGATCTTCCCGCCGGAGAATCCGCTGAACCGCTGGCCGCTCCTCGGGATCGCGGTCTGGCTGCTCTTTTTCCTCTTGCTGACATGGTGGGCCTGGCCAATCACCGCCTGGGCATTCCCCCAGCTCGTCGATCGAGGCTACGCCCTGGCCCATCTTCTGGGTCCGTTGCTCTTCGCCTTCCTCCCATGGTTGCTGGCCAGCATCGGGGCGATGGATTTCACCCGAGCGGCCATGATCCTCACATTGCTCATTGGCTTCGGAGTGGATCTCCTCCTGTGGCCCCGGGCTCGACCGGCGATCCGGGAGGCGTTGCGGGATCCCCTCTGGCGGGCCGAGATGGGCGTCTTCCTGGGGACCTTTGCCCTCTGGCTGTTGATCCGGCTGGGCCATCCGGACCTCTGGCATCCGGTGATGGGTGGGGAGAAGCCGATGAACCTCTCCTACCTGCTGGCGACGATCCGCTCGCTGCGCTTCCCGCCCTATGATCCGTGGTTCGCAGGGGGGTATATCAACTATTATTACTTCGGCTATGTGATCATCGGGGCGCCGATGAAGCTCCTGGGCTTCGACGTGCGCTATGCATACAACGCGGCGATCCCCACACTATCGGCGCTGACCGCTCTTGGGGCCTTTGCGATCGGCGCTCACCTCGCTGCGGCATGGTGGCCTCGGGCGCGGAAGAAGCGGATCCTCACAGGCCTGCTGGCGGCGCTCTTCGCAGTCGGGGTGGGGAATCTCGGGGAATTGAAGCTGCTTTCGGATCTCTTCGGCGAGGTCGGCGCCGAAGTCTCCGGGGCCACTTCCCCATCCCCCCTTGACACGCTGCGGGGCATCGAGCGGGTGCTGCTTGGGGAAGCGTCGCTGCCCGCCCGCATCGAGTGGTGGTACTGGAACCCGACCCGCATGATCCCTGATCGGGACGTTGTGCCGATCACGGAGTTCCCCTACTTCACGTTCCTGTATGCGGATCTCCACGCCCACATGCTGGCTTTCCCCCTCCAGCTGGCCGCCCTGCTGATCGGGCTGGCCTGGCTTCGGAGGTCCCGCTGGGGTGAGCCTTCCGGGATCACCGCGTTGACCTTAGGGGCCCTCATGGTTGGCGCCCTGCGGCCTACCAACACCTGGGATTACCCCACCCATCTCCTTCTGGGGCTGGTGGCGCTCACTCTGAACGCATGGAGGCGAAAGGATCTTCAGTCCTGGCGGGGAACTGAGGGCTGGATCGCCCGGGGCATTGCGTTCGCTGGCCTGGGCGTGCTGTTTTTCTATCCTTACCTCGCCCACTATGCGACCGCCTATACGTCCTTTGAAATGTGGAAGGGGGATCGCACACCTCTGGATACATATCTGCTGCTGCACGGTCTGTTCCTGATGCCCATCCTGGTCCTTCTCCTGCGAGAGAGCCGACGGCTGCTCCGGTGGGTCCTCGCCGGATGGGCGGTCGATCCTCTGGGGACTGCCGGATGGATCGCGGCGGGGGCGATGGGTCTGGTCCTCTGGTTCCTGGGCACGCGGATGGCTCCGGTGGCCGGGGTTGCGGTTCCCCTGATCCTGATGGGCGTTGCCCTCGCGCTGCGCCCCTATCAGATCCCGGAGCGACGGGCGCTGTGGCTCTGGGTGGCGGGGGCGGCGGCCCTCACCCTAAGCGTGGAGCTCATCGTGCTCAGGGGAGACATCGGCCGCATGAACACGGTCTTTAAGTTTTACCTGCAGGTGTGGTTCCTCTGGGCCATCGCCGCAGCGGTTGCGGTGGTCGCCCTGGAGGAGGCCGCCCAGCGATGGATACCCTTGCTTCGCGCCTTCTGGCGCAGCGCGTTTGTCGTTTTGCTCGCCTCCGCCCTCCTCTACCCCATCCTGGCCACCCGGGCTCGGATGTATGATCGCTGGGATGTGTCGGTGGGCCCGACGCTGGATGGCTTCGCCTTTATGGAAAAGGCCATCGCGGATGAGATGGGGGTGCGCTACCCGGTTCGCCAGGAATGGGAGGCGCTGGAGTTCCTTCAGCGCTTCAGCCGGGGAACCCCTGTGGTGATCGAATCCGTTCGCTCTCCGGCTTATCGGGGATTACGAAGCCGGGCGGCGATGTTCCTCGGGCTCCCCGTGGTCTTCGGCTGGGGCTGGCATCAGCGGCAGCAGCGAACCGTCGTTCCGGAGTCGGTGATCCAGCGCCGCGAGGCCGACGTCGACCGGTTCTACGAAACTACGGATCCCGACGAGGCCATGGCCATCCTGCGCCGCTACGGCGTGCGCTACGTGATGGACGGCTACGCCGAACGCTTGTATTATCCGCCTTTGGGGTTCGAGAAGTTCCCCACTATGATTGAGCGGGGGGACCTTCGGGTGGTGTTCGATAACGGGGGCGTGCGGATCTATGAGGTAATGCGCTGAGCGCCCGGTCCTTTTCAGGTGCTATCCGAAAAGCCCCGCAAGAGGAATGGCGAATCCCGGAAGGACCTCCTCCCCCTCCGGCGCCTCATGCTCCCGCAGGAACCGCGCGTTCCCATCCGGCCGATACACGGTCACCGTCCGCGCTTCCGGTGCCACCACCCACACTCGCCGCGCCCCTGCCTCCAGGTAGTCCCGCACCTTCTGCTGGAGATCCACGGGATTATCATTCGGCGACAGCACCTCCACCGCCAGATCCGGCGCTCCCTCAATGAACCCGGAAGGCAACTTCCCCTCCGGCAGCCGCTCTGCCGCAATAAAGGCCACAATCCGGCGTTCGCACCCGCTCCGGGTCCCACGGCAACCGCAAGATGAATCCCATATCTCCCACCACCACCCGGCCCGGCGGATGTTTTCGGGCGTGCTCCATCAGCCGCCGGCCGATCTCCAGCAGGAGCTCCCCGCGCACTCCGCCCACCGGCGTCATTTCGATAACCTCCCTGGGAGTTACGCAGTTGAAAGCTCTAAGCTCTAAAGATGGAACGGAATGGTCCCACCCCCCTTTCTCCCCCCTCCCCACGGCCCCAAGGGCCGTGGGGAGGGGGGAGAAAAATCCTTGCCCCCATGGGAAACGAACTGCGTAAGTCCTACTCCCCATGGATGAGCTCGCGACGCGCATCCCCTTCCCCCATCCGCCACAGATCGGCCGCCGTCAACCGCGTCTTCACACCCATCGGGACACCTCCTCCCAGCGCTGCGTTTTGGGGGCTCGCTCCGCAAACGCCTGCTTATGAGGGGCGAGCGGCTTGCTGATCGATCAGGATTCGCTGATAGCTTTCATAGCGGCGCCGGCTGATCTTCCCCCGGGCGACCGCCCGGCGGATCGCGCAACCAGGCTCTTCCAGATGCAGGCAATCGGAGAACTCGCAACGGCCGATATAGGGGCGCATCTCCGGGAAGCAGGCCGCCAGGTCCTCCGGTCGAATCCCCCACACCCCGATGTCTCGCAGGCCCGGGGTATCGGCCAGGTATCCGCCGTCGAAGGGGATCAGCTCGCTGCGGGTCGTGGTGTGGCGTCCCATGCCGGTCCGCGGATTGATGGATCCGATTTTCAAAGCCAGCCCCGGCTGGAGGGCGTTCAGCAGGCTGGATTTGCCGACCCCGGAAGGGCCGATGAAGGCGGTGATCTTCCCCTGAAGCCGTTCCCGCAGCCTATCAAGGCCCGCCCCGGTGATCGCGCTGGTGAACAAGACCGGATACCCCAGGGCCTCGTATTCCCTGAATGATTCCTGGAAAGATGAAAGATCCTCCACCAGATCGATCTTGTTCAGGCAAAGGATCGCCGGCAGGCCGTTGGCCTCCGCCACCGCCAGATAGCGATCGATTTGGAACCGATCCGGCTCTGGAACCGCCGCGAACACCGCCACGATCTGATCCAGATTCGCGGCGATGACGTGGGCTTTATGAGGGTCCAGGGGTTCCCGACGCACCAGCGCGGTGCGTCGGGGGAGGATAGCCACGATAGCGCCTTCCTGCGGCGCGACCCGCTCGAATTCCACGCGGTCGCCGATCACCGGGCGCTGCGGACCATCGGCCTGGCGACGCAGTCGACCCCGTAACACACACCGCACAATCCCATCCGGTCCCTGCACATCATAGGCCGCGCCCAGCACCCGGATCACCAACCCTTCCTCCCGCATCCCCATCCAGCCTCACCTCCTCCCGATGGGATCTCCGGAATCTCTCCCCTATTCTCCGGCTGGGCGCATCCCAGCTCAACGCTCAACCTGGAGCGCCCCCGAAGGAACGGGAGAATGTGCCTGGTTTTTCCATTTTATAATCTTACTGAGCCTGGATGAGCCCATGCGTATACAGAGGTTTTTGGGGAGCCAGTGAGGTGAGGCCATCCGCTTCCCCCACGGCGTATCCTCCGCGCCAACGGCCGTGCGGAACGGGATACAGCGAACATCTGAGAAATCGGTCCAGCGTGGCGCCGAGCGAACGTTCATCCAGCTGGCGATAGCGTATGGCCCTGAGGGAGGGTGAGCGATGTCGATGGAATCCCTTCTCGCCGCCGTCGCCCAAGCTGTATTGGATTACCTGCTTCAGGAAACCGGCCTGGCCGAGCGCGTGCGCGCCGTGTTAGGCGTTGACCCCGAACGCCGCGCCTTCCGGACCGCGCTGGCCAGCGCCTACGCCGCCTTCGCCCGCCAGTACCCCGACCTGGTCGCCTCGCTCTTTGACGAAAGTTTCCTCACCCGGGAAGGCACCCCCATCCTGGCGCAACTGCTCACCCGCCGGGGACGTCCCGACCCTGCCGAGCTGGCCCGCCGCTGGGCGCAGCACCTGGGCCACAGCAACCCCGAGTCCTGGCCGCGCCTGACGGAGGCCACCCGCGCCGCCGCCGACTTCCTGACCTGGCTGGAGGCCGAACTGGCCAAGCAGCCGGTCCTGCAGCCCCTCTGGGATTCCCGCGCCCTGGAGCGCATCGCCGAGAACACCGAGGCCATCCGCCGGGCGCTGGAGGAGGAGTGGCGCAGAGCGCTGGCGGAGGCCAACCGCTACGTGCAGATAACAGGATCCGTCGACCGCAGCGTTATCATCACCGGCAGCGGGAACACCGTGACCCAGGTGTTCCAGACCTTCTTCGGCGGCAATTACACGCCGCTGGCCGACCTCTACCTGCCCCCGGACCCGGTCTTTGATCGTGTGGGGTTGGACGACTTCGTCGGGCGGGATTGGCTGAAGGCCGACCTGGACCGCTTCTTGAGCGAGCACGAGCGCGGCGTCTGGCTGCTGGTGGGCGAGGCCGGGGTGGGCAAGACCACCTTCCTGGCCCATCTGGTGCGCGAGCGCCGCTACCTGCACTTCTTCGCCGAGCAGGCGCCGGGGGAGGCCGGGGTGAGGCGCGCGTTGCAGAGCCTGGCCGCCCAACTGGTGGCCCGCTACCGCCTGGAGCCTTACGCCTCGCGGGAGGCCCTCTCCGCGGAACAGGCCGCCGCCCCCGACTTCTTCGAGCGGCTGCTGCGGATGGCCGTCGAGCGGCTGACGGCGGGCGAGCGGTTGATCATTGTCGTCGATGCGCTGGATGAGGCGGGGACCGGCGCCAACGGCAACGTCTTAGGCCTGCCCAAAACCCTGCCGAAGGGTGTTTTCCTCATCCTTTCCCAGCGGCCGGCGCCCGTCCCCCTGCGGATGGACCCCTATCCGCATGTGGTGGACCTTCGGGCCGAGGATACGCGTAACCTGGCCGACATCGAGGCCTACCTGCGCGGCGTGGCCCGTCGGCCTGCCATCGCCGGACAACTGCGCGCCCGCAACTACACCGAAGAGAAGTTCATCCGGGTGCTGCGTGAAAAGAGCGCAGGCAACTGGATGTATCTCCACTACGTGG
>JAEVEY010000094.1 GCA_016842045.1 Candidatus Thermoflexus sinensis
AGCCGGGCCAGGGCGAAGACGCCGTTGACGATATGGGTGAAGTGGGATTGCTCGGCGAGATGCGGATAGTCCGGCCCGCCCTTCACCAGGACCAGGTGATACCCTCGCTGGAGCATAGCAGGGATCGCGATCTCAATGTACTGGGCGAGAACTTCGTTTAGCTCATCACGGGTGAGCACGGCTTTCCCCTCCTTGAGCTTCAAACCCCTGTAGAGCTTACGCAGTTCGTTTCCCATGAGGGCTTTGGGGGTGGGGCCATTCCGTCCCACCTTTAGAGCTTTCAACTGCGTAACTCCTACCCTGGTTGCTTTCACTTTACCCCAAATACATCCCCACAATTGTGGGGAAGATCATCCGTCGCGGGCTCGAGGTACAACCGGGACATCTCTTCCACGACCCGCCGCATCTCCGCCAGGAGTTCGGGGCCGCCCAGGACCCGGCAGAGGGGGCCATACTGGAGGAGCCGCTGGACGGCCCAGAAGAGGTTATCGGTTTCGCCCCGCACGATCGCGCTTCCGTCTTCCCGCTGCTCCACCTGGTGCACGGTGATTTCGGGATGGCGGGTGACGCCCATCCGGGCGATCTCGGGCGCCAGCTCGTAGATCACCGGATAGGACCGGCCTCGGGGGAGCATGGGGGGCACGAGGTCGGGGAGAACGCGCAGGCGCTGGATTCGGCCGATCCGATAATACCGGTGCTCGCGGTGCTCCCTTGTTCCTTCAGGGCCCGAAACGCTTCGACACCAGCCATAGAGATAGTAATGGCCGCGGCTGGCGTCGAAGTAGACCCGTATCGGAGCCACCCGATGCCGACGGGGAACGCGGTCCGGATGCCGGGGCGAAAGGTAGTCGAACTCTACCCATCGCTTTTCCGCCACCGCCCGCTCCAGCCGGAACATGACCTCCGGCGAGATCCGGTCCTGATCCCGTTGACGCAGGTCCATCTCCAGGCCCCGCCGATACCGATGGACTGCCGGCGCCCGCTGAGGGCCTAAATAGAAGGTGAGGCGTTCCAGGAGGGCGTGGACCTCATCGTGATAGGGGGACTCTTCGTCAAACACCCGGCCCAGCCAGGCGATGGTCCGGAGATCTTCGTCGGGGAGGTCCAGCAGGGGGGTCCACAGGGAGTAAATCACGTATCCCTTCTCCTGACGGGAGTATCGGATTTCCACCCCCAGTCTTTCCCGGATTCGGGCCAGGTCGTTTACCACCCGGCGGTGGAGGGCCTTCCCGCTCGCAGCGCCATAGGCTTCCTCCCCAACCTCCTGGCGGACCGCCTGAACCAAATCCCTCCAGGTGGCCGGCCCACGCTGAACCCGCCGAATGATGGCCAGACATCGGGAGAGGACCAGCCAGGTGCTTTCCCGAGGACCTCGGGTCATCAGGGCGCTCCTCTCCTTAAACATTGACAGCGAACCCGGCGACCTCCGTCAGCCGAGCCTTTAAGTTAGACGGTTCTGTCAGATAGTTTAGCATAGCGCGGGAATTCGACCCGGCTCTCCGGGTGTAGAATGTGAGGATAATCGGTGTCTCACCGATATTCCGTTGCCTTCGGAGGAATTTATGCGCACCGCCGAATGGGTTTGGGAGATCCGAGCGGAGTTCCCCGCCCTGGAGCGGGAGGTGGAAGGACGGCTACCCGTGTTCCTGGATGGACCGGGTGGATCCCAGGTTCCCCGCCGGGTGATCGAGGCGATGGCTGCGGCGATGATCGAGGCTAACGCCAACACCCACGGCGCCTTCCCCACCAGCCAGCGGGTTGATGCACTTATCGCGGTGGCCCGGCAGGCTGCCGCTGACCTGATCGGCGCCGCCCCGGAGGAGATCATCTTCGGCCCGAACATGACCACCCTCACATTCCAGATCAGCCGGGCCATCGGGCGGATGATCCGGCCCGGGGATGAGATCGTCGTCACACGGCTGGACCACGACGCGAACGTGGCGCCATGGGTGGCGCTGGAGGAACGAGGGGCCGTCATCCGCTGGGTGGATTTCCACCCGGAAGATGGCACGCTGAATCTGGAGGAACTGGCTCGGGCGCTCTCCGAACGCACCCGAATCGTGGCGGTGGGATACGCCTCGAACGCTCTGGGCACCGTGAACCCGATCCGCCGGATCGTGGAGATGGCTCACGCCGTTGACGCCTGGGTCTATGTGGACGCTGTGCATGCCGCGCCCCATCTCTTTATCGACGTGCAGGAGCTGGGTTGCGATTTCCTGGTCTGCTCCGCCTACAAATTCTTCGGGCCCCATGTGGGCATCCTCTACGGCCGGATGGATCGGCTGATGGCCCTTCAACCATACAGGGTGCGCCCGGCGCCGGATCGGCCGCCAGAGGCATTCGAGACCGGCACCCAGAACCACGAGGGGCTGGCCGGGTTCATTGCAGCAGTGGATTATCTGGCGGATGTGGGTCGGCGTTTTGGGAACCCCCCGGATCCCTCCCGGCGCGCGGCTATCCGGGCGGCGATGGATCGGATCCGGGAGCATGAGCAGGCGCTTTGCGCCCGGCTGCTGGAAGGGCTGATGGAGATCCCTGGCGCCACGATCTATGGGATCCGAACAATGGCCCGATGGGCGGAACGGGTGCCTACGGTCTCCTTTCGGGTAAGGGGATGGCATCCTCGAGCGATCGCCGAGGCGCTGGGGCGGGAGGGGATTTACGTGTGGGATGGAAATTTCTACGCGCTGGGGGTCACCGAACGTCTGGGCCTGGAAGGGCAGGGGGGATTGGTTCGGGTGGGGGCCCTCCATTACAACACGGTGGAGGAGATCGAGCGCTTTCTGGAAACCCTGGGTCGTCTCCTTGCCCGGAAATAGCATCCTGAGGGGCGAGCAAAGCCCGCCCCTCAGGATGCTACCTTCATCCCAGGATCTCATCGACGGAGAGGATGAGGTCGGGGAAGGCGAGGGGGGCCAGGGTTTCCCCTCGTCGGGCGATGCAAAGGGTCCGATAACCTTCGGGGGAGGGATCCCGCCCCACCACCACCTCCTCCCGCTCCAGGTCCACCACCCAGGTCTCCGGGATGCCGGCGCGGCCGTAGAGGGGGAGCTTCCGCTCCCGATCATAGGCCCCGGAGGTCTCCGCCACCTCGATCACCAGCCACACATCCTCCGGGCCGGGATGGGCCGAGGCGTAGAAATCCGCCCGCGGCCGCAGCAACGCCAGGTCCGGCATCGGCTCGGAACGCTCCCCCAAACGAATGGGGCCTTGAACCCGCACGATGGCGCGGCGGCGTAGGCCTTCCATCAAGCGCATGGCCAATCGATCCACACACCCCGCGTGGGCGCTGCTGATGGGCGGCATTTCGATGATCTCCCCCTCGATGAGCTCGACGCGATCGTCCTCGCCGAGGATCCCGGCCTCCACCATCCGGTGATATTCTTCCACCGTGAAGCGCCGGGTCATCACTCGCAAAGTCATATCTGACCCTCCTTCATCCCAGGATCTCATCGACGGAGAGGGTGAGGTCGGGGAAGGCGAGGGGGGCCAGGGTTTCCCCTCGTCGGGCGATGCAAAGGGTCCGATAACCTTCGGGGGAGGGATCCCGCCCCACCACCACCTCCTCCCGCTCCAGGTCCACCACCCAGGTCTCCGGGATGCCGGCGCGGCCGTAGAGGGGGAGCTTCCGCTCCCGATCATAGGCCCCGGAGGTCTCCGCCACCTCGATCACCAGCCACACATCCTCCGGGCCGGGATGGGCCGAGGCGTAGAAATCCGCCCGCGGCCGCAGCAACGCCAGGTCCGGCACCGGCTCCGAACGCTCGCCCAGACGGATCGGATCCTGGATGCTCACCAGGAAGCGGCGGCCCCCGCGTTCAAAGAGGAGAACGGTTAGGCGCTTCACGCAGGCGGCGTGCCGGCTGCTGATTGGGCTCATCTCCAGCAACTCCCCCTCGATGAGCTCAACGCGATCATCCTCGCCGAGGATCCCCGCCTCCACCATCCGATGATATTCCTCCACCGTGAACCGCCGGGTCATCACCCCAGAGCGCATGCTCGCCTCCCTTCATCCGGGGGACTCATCCTCGAGACCGGCCCGCGCTT
>JAEVEY010000129.1 GCA_016842045.1 Candidatus Thermoflexus sinensis
CTGACCCTGGAGCCGATCCCGCCGTTCCGCCTGGACCTCACCGTCTGGGCCCTGCGGCGGCGCCCGGAGAACGATATCGACCGATGGGACGGTCGGGTCTACCGCCGCACGCTGGTGATGGCCGGGAGGCCGCTCTCCATGGCAGTGACCGCACTGGATTCCCCCGAGGTGCCACGCCTTCAGGTTGTTCTGATGGCGTCGGATCTCCCGTCGGGCGTGGAGGAGGCCGCGGCACGGGCGCTGGAGCGGTTGTTGGGGCTCCGAGTGGATCTGGGCCCTTTTTATCAGAAGCTGGAGGGAGATCCCCGGCTGGGCCCCCTGATCGTCCGCTTCAAAGGGCTGAAGCCTCCCCGTTTCCCCAGCCTTTTCGAAACCCTGATCAACGCCATCGCCTGCCAGCAGGTCACCCTCGCTCTGGGGATCCGGCTGCTGAACCGCCTGGCGACGGCCTTCGGACGGCGGGTGGAAGGGGATCCTCAGGCCCCACCCGCCTTCCCAACACCGGAGGATCTGGCAGGGCAGCGCCTGGAAGCCTTGCAGGCGCTGGGATTCAGTCGCCAGAAGGCCCGGTCCATCCTGGTCCTGGCGGAGGCTGTGGCCTCGGGCGCAGTGGAGCTTGAGGCATGGGAAGCGCTGACGGACGAGGAAGCCATCGCCCGACTGATCCGGCTGCGGGGCATCGGACGGTGGAGCGCGGAATATACGTTGTTGCGGGGGATGGGGCGGCTGCACGTCTTCCCGGGGGACGACGTGGGGGCGCGGAACCACCTGCAGCGGTGGCTGGGGCGCCGCCGGCCGTTGGATTACCAGGGGGTGCGGCGCGCCCTGGCTCCCTGGCAGCCCTATGCGGGGCTGGTATATTTTCATCTGTTGCTTAAGTATCTGGAAGAGCAGGGGGTCCTGAGCGCTCCGACGACCGCCTGGATCCCCGCATGGAAGGAGGGGCGGCCGTGATCAAGGTCAAGCGGGTCTATGATCCGGTGGAGCCGGATGATGGGAAGCGGTTCCTGGTGGAGCGGCTGTGGCCGCGGGGGATCAAAAAAGAGGCCCTGGCGATGGACGGCTGGCTGAAGGAGGTGGCCCCCAGCGATCGGCTGCGGCGGTGGTTCGGCCACGACCCGAAGAAGTGGGAGGAGTTCCGCCGGCGGTATTTCGCGGAGCTGGAGGCCCATCCGGAAGCCTGGCGGCCGCTGCTCGATGCCGCCCGCGCCGGCAACGTGACGCTCCTGTTTAGCGCCCGGGATCTCATCCATAACAACGCGGTGGCCCTTCAGGCGTTTCTCGAGGAGAAATTGAAGGGCTTACGCGCCTGATCTTTCCCCTCTGGCCTTTGGGGCGGGGTTAGGCGCATGATCCAGTCGCCAAAAATGGGGAGAGGCCTCCGGCCCCCCTCGGATATTCGCGGCACGCGCTGGCTACCTGTGGGATTCGGCAATGGCCGGAAGGATCAATCGCACCACTCGTTCATAGAACAGATAATCCCACGCCCAGCTGGAGAGGACCACCAGACGGTTCCGCATGCCGATCAGGCGCACCAGGTGCACCCCGAGCCACAAGAGCCAGGCCGGGAAGCCGGTGAAGGCGCGCCCGAAGACATGGGCGACAGCGGCGTTCCGCCCCAGGGTGACCAGCGTGCCGGGATCCCGATAGCGGAAGGGCTCGGGCGGGCGGCCCCGCAGGACCCGCAGGATGTTCCGGGCTGCCCATGTCCCCTGCTGGATCGCCACCGGAGCAACCATCGGCAGCTTCCCAGCGCCCTCAGGTAACGCCAGATCCCCCACGATATAAATCTCCGGGTGGCCAGGCACCTGCAGCGTGGGGGCCACCTGTACCCGCCCCCCGGGTCCGACGGGAAGGCCGAGGGCCTCGCCCAGAGGATTCCCCCTCACGCCCGCTGTCCACACCACCGTCCCGGTCTCTATGAACGCCCCGTCGCGCAGACGCACGCGCCCGGGCTCCACGGCTTCCACCATGGCCATCAGGCGGACGTCTACCCCCAGCCGGCGGAGGCGAGCAGCAGCGTAGGCGCGGAGCGATCCCGGGAAGCCCGGCAGCAATCCCTCCATCGCTTCCAGGAGGATCACCCGGACTTCCTGAAAATCCAGGGTGGGGAAATCCCTCCGGAGGGGGCGGGCGATGAGCTCGGCGAGGGCGCCGGCGAACTCCACGCCTGTCGGCCCGCCGCCGATGATGGTGAACGTGAGCATCTGGCGCCGCTGGAACGGATCCGGCTCCCGGGCCGCCCGTTCGAAGGAGGCCAGGATGTGGTTGCGCAATGCGATCGCCTGATCCAGGTTTTTGAGGAAGAAAGCGTGTTCAGCAACCCCGGACACCCCGAAGGTGTGTTCGACGCTGCCGGGGGCCAGGATCAGGAAATCATAGGGGATCGGCGGGCCATCGGTCTCCAGCCGACGGGCTTCGACGTTAATCGCCCGGACCTCGGCCATCTCGAACCCGATGTTGGGGAAGCGGCGCAGGAGCCCCCGGATGGGGAAGGCGATCGCCTCCGGCTCGATCTCGGCGGCAGCGACCTGGTAGAGCAGAGGGAAGAAGGTGTGGTGGTTCCGCCGATCCACCAGCAGCACCTCCACGGGCTCAAAGGCCAGGGTCCGCGCCGCCCACAACCCGCCGAACCCTGCGCCCACCACGACCACTCGCGGCCGACCCCGTCCGGCCATCGCGTCCTCCTCCCCTGGGGATCTCACTGCCCATCGCGCCATTCGGGCGGCTGACGGGAGGCTCGTGGCGCGCGATGAGCATCCGGCGAAGCCTCCTGTATCTTAATCCGGGGCTGATCCCTTTGCTTGTTCCAGGTCAAGGATGGGATCCTATGGATTGTTGCAAAATAAGGTAGCGCTTACATCGCGAACGATCCACTCTTTTGTCCCTCCGCATGGTCCCGCGGGAATGTGGGGAAGAGCTAAGGTGAAGTTGGGGATCTGGGGGGGCGCAAAGGCACGCCCCTGGATCTCAAAGGATCGTTTTCTTCCCCTCCCCACGGCTCTTTGGGCCGTGGGGAGGGGAAGCAGTGAAGCGTTTGAGGCTGTTTGAAACGGAGAGGAACTCTATGCCTTTACGGATGCGATTCCCCCTGATGCTGATCGGGATCCTGACGCTGCTCGTCGGGCTGTGGGCGGGGTGGATCCGGATCGGATGGGCGTTTCCCCGGCCGAACCCGGCCTGGCCCGGCGCCCACGGCGCGCTGATGATCTCGGGCTTTCTGGGCACCCTGATCACGCTGGAACGGGCCGTCGTCGGCCCTCGCTGGTCCTGGGTGGCGCCGATCCTGGCGGCCCTGGGGAGCCTCACGCTGCTCCTCATGTCGCCGACGGATCTGAGCGCCGTGCTGTTCCTGGGCAGCGCGGTGGTGCTGACGGCGTTCTTCATCCACGCCGTCCGGCAGCGTATGGATCCTTCGATCCCGGTCCTGGGGTTAGGGGCCACGGCATGGGGGATCGGCCAGCTGGTCTGGCTGGGCAGCGGTTCGCTGGCGAAAGCCGCGCCGTGGTGGACGGCGTTTCTGGTGCTGACCATCGTGGGGGAACGGCTGGAGCTCGCGCGGGTGATCCCCCGGGGGCGGGGGATGGCCGGGCCGTTCTGGATCGGCGTAGGGCTGGTGCTCCTCGGGCTGATCCTGGGCCTGCTCCTCCCGGCGTGGGGTCAGCGGGTTCTGGGGTTGGGGTGGCTAACCCTGGCGGCCTGGCTCGCCCGGTATGATATCGCCCGCCGCACCGTGCGCCAGCATGGGTTGGTGCGTTATATCGCGCTCTCCATGCTCGCAGGCTACGTCTGGCTGGGGATTGGAGGAGCGCTGGAATGGCTCCCGGGCGAGGCCACGGCCGGGCCACTGTATGATGCACGATTGCACGCGGTACTGGTTGGCTTTGTGTTCTCGATGATCTTCGGCCATGCCCTGATCATCTTCCCGGCCGTCCTCCGGATCAGCCTTCCTTTCTCCCCTGCGCTTTATGTTCCCCTCGTTCTTCTTCATCTTTCTCTGGTTATCCGTTTGATCGGGGATCTGGGAGGGATCTTCGAGGT
>JAEVEY010000098.1 GCA_016842045.1 Candidatus Thermoflexus sinensis
GGTATCCTCATCGCTGGGAAGAGATCCCCGGGCTGGGTCATGAAGTCTCCTCAGCGCAGATCGCCCAGATTTTCGAAGCCCTGCGTGGAATCTTTCAGACCCCGTATCGCCCACCGGACCGCTGGTCGTATCGGTTCGCCATGGCCCGGACGCGAACGGTTTACGGGATGCGGGTGATGAAGACGGACCCCGCCACCTGGACGGAGCTTCGGGATGTCACGCCGGCCGGATGGGAGGTCCGCAGCGGGGATCCCATTAACCTGATCACCCCCCCGTGGTATTCCTCCAGGGCCCAGCTCTGGGTTCAGCTTTGGAATGGGGGCAGCGGCATCCTGGGCTCGGAGCGCCGTATGACGGCGCCGGGAGGGCGTCTGCGGCTAACCCTGCCGGCTGGCCACTGGCGGATCACCGTTGGAGCCTCCCCTCGAGCCCCTTCGGGCGGTGGCCTCATCCCTTCTGATAGCGCTCTCCCTGCCCCACCCATGACGCCGGATCCCGTTCATCCGTTGCGTCGCAAGCCCCTATGCCTGGAGGATGATCTGATCTGTTATCGCTTTTAGAGGTGTGCCATGGATAGAAGAACCGTCTTCTTCCGTGGGATCCTTCTCGGCTTGCTGATTGCGCTCATCGCCAGTCTGTTCTGGGGCGGTCTGGCCCCCCGCATCGGTCAGGCGCAGTCCCCCGCTGGCGTGCGCATTGGGGTGGTGTGGGATCCCCTGTCCCCCAACCCGTTTGGCGCATATCTCCCGGAGATCCTGAAGGCCGAAGGCTGGATGGCTTATGAACTCTGGAATCTCTCCGATGTCTCTCTGGAGATCCTTCAGCGCTATCCGGTGATCCTCCTGGCGGAGGCCCCACTGACTCTGGCGCAGGCCATGCTCTTCCGGTCCTATGTGGAAAGCGGGGGCGAGCTGATCGCCATGCGGCCATCCCCGAACCTGCGCGAGGTCTTCGCGCTGGGGATCGCCGGATCCCTCTCTGAAGCCTACATTCGACTGGATCCCTCCCATCCAGCCAGCTCCGGGCTGGTTTCTGAGAGCATCCAGTTTCACGGCTCAGGGGATCTATACCTTCCGGAGGGAAACGAGATCATCGCCCGCTTTTACAGCGATCGAGTTACTGACACAGGCTACGTGGCGGTGGGGCGCCGAGCCGTTGGAAACGGACGTCTGACCTTCTGGGGGTATGACCTCGCTCGTAGCCTCGCCCTCACCCGCCAGGGCAATCCCGCGTGGGTGGGGCAGGATCGCGAGGCGGATGGGATCCTCCGGACCACGGATATATTCAGTGGCTGGATCGATCTGGAACGTGTTGCGATCCCCCAGGCGGATGAGCAGATGCGGTTGCTTTCCCGCCTGATCCGGGATGGCCTGAGGAGAGCGGCCCCCATGCCCCAGCTCTGGTATTTCCCCAACGGGGCCCTCAGCATGCTGATCCTCACGGCGGATTCCCACGGCAACGGCCAGGGCCAGTATGATACAGAGATCCGGAGCATCGAGTCTTTTGGGAACCGGGTCACCCTGTTCCTCACCTTGAACTTCGACAGCTGTCCTTCCGTTCCTGCCCCGGACGCCGTGAACCGATGGCGGACGGCCGGTCACACGGTCGGCGTTCACCCCTATGTCGGGTATGATGCGGAGACCGGGATCGATTATGGGGACTACCGGACGGCGACCAGCGCCACGTTGCAGCGGTTCCTCCGCTGCTACGGCCCTCCGGTCTCCCGGGCCATCCGAACCCATCAGATCCGCGCAGGCCCCGGGTGGGTAGGCGGGGCCCGGGTCCATGCAGACCTCGGATTCCCCCTCGATCTGGATTACTACATGCGGGGTGATGTCCTCCGCCGGCCCGATGGGACGCAGGCCCACGGGTATCTCACCGGGAGCGGCCTCCCGATGCGCTTCATCGATGAGAACGGGGAGATCATCCCGGCCTTCCAGCAGTTAACCAACATCGTGGATGAACAATACATGGCCCAGCCGTTTTATCCGGACTGGCGGCGCGATTTCGCCGAGGTCCGCGCGATGCTGGATGCGGCCATCGGAGGCTACTACACGGCCTTCGTAGCGAACTTCCACGTGGATTACTACTCGTGGGGAGAAATTTACCCCTGGGCAGAGGCCATTATGGCGGCCGCCCAGGAACGAGGGATCCCAGCCTGGAACGCTGATCAATGGCTGGACTACATCCTGAATCGAGATGCGGCCCGGATCCAGGAGGTCCAGTGGGATCCTGCTGGAGGGAGCCTTTCCTTCTCCTTCAATACCACTCCCACCGTGGCCTTCTCTCATACCCTGGTTCTCCCCTCATCCTTCGACGGGCGAAGCCTCACCTCGGTGTGGGTAGATGGGATGCTCGTTTCTCCGATCTCCCGGACCCTTCGAGGGGTCCCGGTCGCATTTCTGAACATCGATCCCGGAACCCGCTCGGTGATCGCGCGCTATCCGATGCCGGGCACGCCCACCGCTTCCCCAACGGCCACGAGGACGCCTTCGCCGACCCCCACCTCCACGGCCACCCCCACTTCATCGCCAACACCGACGAAGACACCGTCGCCCACACCCACGGCCTCCCCAACCCCTACACGGATGCCTTCGCCCACCCCTACTCCGACGAAGACGCCGTCGCCTACCCCGACCCCTTCTCCCACCCCATTTGCTCGAATCCAGGCCGCAGCCTGGGCGGAGCCGGCGCTGCCGATCGCGGGCACCCCGCTTACGCTCACCATCGCTGTGACCAACACTGGACCTTCCCTGATCCCCTCTCTGGTGGTGACTGCCGCTTTCCCGGCTGAGGTGAGCGGAATCGCCTGCGCTCCTGAACCATGCACGATTCAGATTGCGAGCGGACGATGGGAAATCCGTGATCTCCCGGCTGACCAGGTAAGGATTTTGATCGCCTCCTTACAGTCCAATCCGGATGCTACGGAGCCTTTGCGGTTCGAAAGTCGAACTGTTTCTGACCAGATCATGTTAGGAGGGGACACAGATCTCGAGGTCATCATCCCCATCACCTCGGTAGCGGATCTCGTCTGGGAGGGTGCTCTGGAGCCCAATCCGGTGGTGGCGGGCCAGCCCCTGACCCTCCAGTTGAAGCTGGAAAACCTGGGGCCCAGCACCGCCCGGTCGATCCAGATCACGGTCACCACCCCTATCTCCATTCAGATCACCGCCTGCGCACCCGCCTGCCCACCGTTGACTCGCACGCTTCTTCGTCCTGGAGAGGCCCTTCCTCTGGAACTATGGATGCAAACCGATCCGGATTTCGTCGGCTCTATGGAGATCCTGACAGAAGCCACCTCCATGACCCCGGAAAAGGATCCGGTAACAAATTCCTATCGATTTACCCTCCAGGTCCTAACACGGTTTCGTTATCGTGTGTTCATGCCAGTGATCCTGCGAGAAGATCGTCCATAAAGGGCGAAGACCACGGGCCTGGAAGAGCAGTGAAGCTGTCCAGAGGGACTTCGGCTCCTGGAGCGTATGGTTCTCCAGACACATTCGTTGATTCGCCTTATGCAGGGGAGCAGGTGGAGGTGTTAAAGAGGGCTCTACCCGCCTGACTCAATCGATCTGAGAGGAGAGCCAGACAGGAAATCCCGTGGCACGTGCGTCCCGTGGCCAGCTTAAGACTCAGGTCGTGAGGAAAAAGGCATTACACAAAAGGTGCCACACGAATTCGTGCGGCACCTTCACATCAGGAGGAGAAGGTGGCCACTCAAACGCCAACGCCAGTGGAAGTGATGAGCCCGGAGGAATTGCGTCGCAACCTGGGCACGCGGCGGGTCCCCCCGTTGCCGGGGCCCAAATTCCCGGATGCCAGCGTGGTGGTTCAGCGGCTGCGCCCGCCCCGCTCACCGGAGGCGGTGGATGTGCTGCTGGTGAACCCGCCCTCTCCGGATGGAGCGGTCTGGATCCGCAGCCAGCACCGGGTGGGCCGCCGTTCCCGAGAG
>JAEVEY010000045.1 GCA_016842045.1 Candidatus Thermoflexus sinensis
TCCATCACGTCCAGCGCCAGGGCCGGTTTCCCATATTGAGAAGAATGCAGGAAGCCCACATCAGGATCCAGCCCCACGATGTGAACCGCCGAGGCGGCATAGCTCATCAGGACCACATATCCGAATGAAAGGAGTGCGTTCACCGGATCCGGCGGGGGGCGCTTCTGCCGGCCCGGGAAACCCCAGTCGTCCCGCAACAGGCGGCCGAAGACCCGAAAATACGCCGCGGTCCCAGCCCCCTCAATCCCTAAAAGGCTCCCATACGCTGTCCCCGCCTGCGGGCGGGACGGATCCGGCACGGCTTCATCGGGGCCAAGCGCCTCGAGGCGCTGGAGCAAGTCGCCGATCTCCTCGGCGGCCTCCGCGATCGCCGCATCCTTCCGCTTGCGGTTGGCCCGCAGGAGCATGGTCCGCATGTTGGCCAGCTTGGCCTGGACGAAGCGCCTCGCCAATGAGAAGGAGCGTGACGGATCGTTGTGGGCCCGATGTTGCTCCAGGCGGACCAGGCTGTTCTTCCCCATCGGCGGGGTCAGCCGACCCAGGAACCGCCCCCGGCTTGTGCAAAAGCAGATCTCCACTCGCTGCTCCAGGAGCGCTGCGATCGCCGAAGCCGTAAACGCAATGTTCCCGAAGGCGATCACCTGGCTCACCCGGATCAGGGGGATGCGGATTTTCCGCTTGGGCTGCCCCTGCTCCGGGTTCCCTGGCAGGTGGACCACCAGACAATCCGCCTCCCGGGTGACCTTGGCGCCGTGTTCGGTGAGGTAAAGGGTGCTCATGGCCGGATCTCATCCGAACGCAGATAGCGGACCTCGCGGGGCAGGCAGACCGGCTCCAGGGAGCAGTCCCGACATCGGGCGGGGCGATCGATCGGCGGGGGGATGGCGCCGGATTCCAAAAGCGCGAAGGCCTGGGCCACGGCGGCCTCCGTTCGAGCCCGCAGCTCAGGGGTGATCTCCACCCAGAGCCGCCGGCGGGATTTCCAGTAGAAAATGGCCCCTCGCTCCACCCGGCGCCCTGTGCGTTCCTCCAGACAGAGAGCCTGCGCGCACAACTGGATGTGGTCGTTCAGCCAGCGCCCCATGCGCCCGTGCTTGTACTCCACGGGGATCCACATCCCCTCCCGCTCCTCCACCACGTCCGCGAACCCCGCCACCCGGAGCCGGTCCGACCAGAGATAAACGCGGCGGTGGATGAGGACATCCGCCTCACGGGTGATGCCCCCGGTGTGGACCTGCTCGTGCTGGTACTGTCCCTCCAGCACCGGTGCGTTCACCTCCATCTCGCCGCAGACGAACATCAGCCAGAAGCGGCGGGGGCAATATTCGAGCTGGTTCAACATCGAGAGGGGGAGGTAATCCACGACCTGGCGGAGCCCGCCATCCACCTCCCCCGCTGAGCCCCAGTTCCGCTGCCAGGCCGGGATTCCTTTACGACTCAGCGGGATCATCGGGATCCTCCGGGGATGTGCCTGCGGCCCGGATCAGGAGATCAGGCGCGGGATGCGGGCCGGCGGGCCCCGAGGGACAGGCCCGGCACTGCCCCATCCCCATCGCCCGTTTGTAGCCCACCCCGCTGTAGAAGGCGAAGTCCGCCAGCACGTTGAGTTGAAGGCGGGCGATGTCGTTTTCCCCCATCAAGCCGTAGGTGACCCGGCCCACGAACCCGATCTGGGGGTGACCGCTGAAGTTCAGCATCCGCGTCTGGAGATGCGCGATCTGCTTGATGACGACGTGCTCCGCACTGTAGCGCTCCAGGGCCTTCGCGTTCATCCGCAGCGGGGCAGGGGCGTAGGTGTTCCACGTGCGGGCGAGGCTCCCGAAAACCAGTTCGGGGAGGGGAAGGACCACCATCTGACGGCCCCAGGGCTTCTCCCCGAAACTGAACGCAGTCGGGGAAACGAAATCCAGGGTGATCTCTCGCACCGGCTGCGCCCGGGCGGCCAGCTCCTCCCACGAGGCATACCCCGCCCACGGATGGCTGCCCGGGGTGGTGAGGGCCTCCCGGATGAGCAGGACCGCCTCGCCCAGCCGCAGCTGGGGGCGGTCTCGATCGAGCAGGACCTCCATCAGGCGCTCGTAAAGCGGCGCAAGGAGCAGGGTAACCCGCAGCCAATAGATCCGCTCCGGATGAAGCCGGATCCGCTCCCCGCGGGCGGGGACTCCCCAGAGGGGAGAGATGGCGAAGGGGCGGACGGAGACCCGGGGGTCGTGCAGGGCCGCCGAGAGGGCCGGGGAGACCGTGCGGATCGCGTCCAGGAAGGCCGCGTGGGCCCGGTGGCCCATCGTGGCTTCGATCTCGACCCCCTCCAGCGGGGAGAGGCGCAGGACCACGGAGAAGAGGGAGGGAGTGGTTGAGCTCATACCCGTTGTCCTCCATCCAATGGGGCTAAAGCACGATCGCCGGCTCTTCCTTTCGCCGGACCCTCCAGCCGCCCAGGCTCTCCAGGAAGAACGCGTTCTGATTGAAGGCGATGCTCCATGGGGACTGACTCAACTGGCCGCCCAGACGGCGAAGGCGGAGCTCGTAAACTTCAAAAAGGGGCGGAAGGGATCGGCCCAGGCGAAGGGCGGCCGGATGGGTATCCATCACCCAGGCGACGAGGCGCTTCCGACGGAGATGGCGGTTCAGGCGGCGGAGGGGAACCTCCGGATCCGTGTACACCTCCAGCTCCTGCAGCACGAACACCTGCCCCACGCGCCCTCGAACCGCCTCCTCGGGGACCTCGAACCAGACCCGGCGAGGCCGATCCAACCACCCCGTGAGCCGAAAGTAGCCGTAAACGCCCAGCAGGTCCCCCGGGTCGGTCCCGATGAGGCGGGCATACCGGCGCTCCAGAGCCACCTCCTCCGGCCAGCGCTCCTCCAGCGAATTCAGGATCTCCTCATACTCGTCCGGCGAGAGTTCCGAAAAAGCTCCCCGACGCAGGAGAAACATGAGGTCATAACGCTTGAGGGGGAAGCCAGGGTCCGTCCCCCGCTCGTCCACCATAGCAACCTCCAGGCCGGACCCCCGGAAGGTCAGGAGAGGAGTCAGAATCCCCTCCTCCCGGTACTGATGATAAAGGGCCCATCCTCGTCCCTCCGGCGCCCCCGTCAGCGTTTCGCCCAGCCGGCCCAGGGCCTCTCGAATCTGGGGCGCGCTTTCGGACAGGAAGAGCTTTTCGATCACCCGCGCCCGTGCGGTGCAAAACTCCGCCGGGGCGTGGCGCTGGAGGTAACGCCCGAAATCCTCCGGGACCTAATAGGCCTCCTCGATCCACCGGTAGAGGTCCCAGCGGTCGTAGTGCTGGCCCTCCCGCAGCCGCTCGACCAGGAAGTGATAGACATACTCCGGAACCAGGGCGACCGCCCAATCGGGGATCCCGGATGGCTTTGCATGCCGCGCGATACGACCCAGCCGCTGGATGAACTGGCTGGAGGTCCGGGCTTCGAAAAGCAGGACATCCTTCGCCCGCTCCCCCACGAAGTCCACCCCCACCTCGATCGTCGAGGTCCCCACGGTGATCGGTTGAAGCAGGGCGTCATCCCGCTCCTGGGGGGAGCTGAAGCCGTGGACCTCGCCGACGGCCCGGTCGGGGAAGTGTTCCCGCAGCGCATGGGCCAGGCGCATCGCATCGGCGACCGAATCCAGGATGATCACCAGGCGCGCCGCGGGGTGCTGGTGGAGGAACCTCTTGACCTCAGGGAGGAAATCCAGCAGTTTCTCCGATCCCTTCCAGGCGCGCATGTCGGCGGGTAGAAAGGTCAGCCGGAGCGGTTGCGCCACCCGACGCGTTCCTTCCCCCTCCGGAACGGGCTCCCCCGTCACCGCTTCCACCGGGAGGCCCATCCGTTCCAGCAGCGCACGGATGGGGGAATCGGGGGTCGCGGAGGCGAAGAGGAAAACCCGGCCGTAGTCGGGCTGGATCGC
>JAEVEY010000059.1 GCA_016842045.1 Candidatus Thermoflexus sinensis
TAAGGAGACCCGGGCGGTTGTCCTCCGAGCCCTGGGGAAGCTCCAGGACCCCCAGGCCCTCCCCGCCCTCCTCCACGCCTTGCGGGATAAAAACGCGTTCGTGCGCCGGGCGGCCGCCTGGGCCCTGGTGACGCTCAAAGACCCTCAGGCCCTCCCCGCCCTCCTTCACGCCTTGCGGGATGAAGACGCATTCGTGCGCGGGGCAGCCGCCTGGGCCCTCGGGGAGCTGAAGGACCCCCAGGCCCTCCCCGCCCTCCTCCACGCCTTGCAGGATAAAGACGCGGGCGTGCGTGGGGCAGCCGCCCTGGCCCTCGGGGAGCTGAAGGACCCCCAGGCCCTCCCCGCCCTCCTCCACGCCTTGCAGGATAAAGACGCGCTCGTGCGCCGGGCAGCCGCCCGGGCCCTGGGGGAGCTCCAGGACCCTCAGGCCCTCCCCGCTCTCATCCAGGCCTTGCAGGATGAAGACGCGTTCGTGCGCGGAGCAGCCGCCCGGGCCCTGGGGACGCTCAAAGACCCTCAGGCCCTCCCCGCTCTCATCCAGGCCTTGCAGGATAAAAACGCGTTCGTGCGCGGGGCAGCCGCCCGGGCCCTGGGGACGCTCAAAGACCCTCAGGCCCTCCCCGCCCTCACCCAGGCCTTGCAGGATAAAAACGCGCTCGTGCGCGGAGCAGCCGCCCAGGCCATCGGGGAGCTGCCCCTCTCCGAATCCCAGCGGAACGAGATCCTGGAAACCCTGGCGGCGATGGCGCGGTCTGGGGAGACCCAAACGGAATTTCTTCCCTCGCCGGCCGAGGCCGCCTTTGAGGCCATGTGGCGCCTGCTGGAACGGGAGCCGGTATGACATATGATAGAGGAACGGTTACCCTTGAAGGATCCCAGGCGATCCGGTGAGGGGGTTCAAGCCATGCCTGGAGGCCTGCCCTCCCATCCCTGGATGCGCGCCCCACTATTCGCGGATCCTTCTCCCATCTCACAACGGGATCCACCCCCGCCGCAGCCCCAGGCGCACCGCCTCGGCGCGATTGGCGGCGCCCAGCTTGCTATAAATCGAGGAGATGTGAAATTTCACCGTGTGCTCGCTGATGCCCAGCCGGGCGGCGATCTCTTTGTTGGCGAGTCCCTGAGCCAGCAGCTGCAATACCTCGATCTCCCGTGGGGTAAGCGGCTCCATCCAGGCTTCCTCTTCCTCAAAACCCGGAAACGCCTCGGGAGCAGATAGAAGCGGACGAAAGACAGGGCTCAGCACGATGAGGCCTTCCCGCAACGCCCGCACCGCAGCCCGCAGGGTCTCCGCGGAAGCCTCGAGAGGCAGGATCCCATAAACCGGAAGGGGGAACGCGAGCAGCGGACCGACCGCTTCCAGGCTTTCCACCAGGAAGAGGATGGCGCGCTCTTCTCCCCATGCACGCCATCCCCTCCATGCGGATTCCGTCGCCGGCTCGAAGACCGCAACGATCACTTCGATCTCCGGATCAGGCTCCAGGTCCGCGAAGGAGGCAGCTTCCCTCGCCACCCGGATCTCCCCGCCGGTCTCTAACATCGCCCGCAGGCCGGCCCGCAGGGCCGGCACGGCGGCCATCACCGCCACCCGGATCACGCCGGGATCCTCCGCACCAGAGCTTCGGCCAGATCTGCCGGGATCGCTATCCCCTGATCCCCACCCACCACCATGGTGCAGATGCCTACGACCCGCCCCTCCACGTCCAGCAAGGGGCCTCCGGAGTTCCCTGGGGCCAGCCGGGCATCCGTGCGAAGTAAACGAAGGATTCCCCGCGGCCCCGGGGTGCGCGCAGTGATCCATCCGCTGAAGACGCCCAGGCTCACCGCATACCCCTCGCCCCAGGGATGACCCACCGCTAACACGAGGGAGCCCACCGGAAGCGAGCGGGGATCCCGAACCGGGATCGGTGAGCCCACTGGACGGGGCAGGCGCAACACCGCCAGGTCGAGCGTTTCATCGACGATCACAGGCTCCGCCGGGAACGTTTCCCCGGTCCACCATGTCGCCCGATGCTCCCCCCGAGTGAGCAGATGGGCGCTGGTCACGATGATCTCCGGCCGCCAGAGCACACCGGCCCCGAACCCGCCGTGACCGTTCCACACCCGGAACACGCCGGGGATCACCTGCTCCACCAGGGCGCCCAGGGCGGCATCCACCGCCGCCGGAAGCCTCCTCGGGGTCCACCCCGAAATGGCCATCGCCTTTCCTCCTCTGCTTCCCGACGCTCTCCCACAACCAGTGTAACGGTTCGCCGCGACTCCCCTCGAAGCACCTCGACCTCCACGGCGCGGCCGACCACTTCTCCCATCAGCCGGCCCTGGAGGTCCTCGACCTCTTCAACGGATTGCCCCTGGAAAGCGGTGAGGATGTCTCCCACCCGCAAGCCGCCCTGGGCGGCCGGGCTTCCTTCCTCAATTCCGACGATGAGCAACCCGTAGGCCTGGGCCCGCCCCAGTGCCTCCTGCTGTGCAGGAGCCAGGGGAACCGACTGGGTGCGTATGCCGAGGTAACCCCGACGCACCCGGCCCTCCCGAGCCAGCGCTTCGGCCACCCGCCAGGCCACACGAATCGGGATCGTCAAAGGGATCCCGGCCAGACCCGATGTGTTTACCCCCAGGGCGCGCCCTTCCAGGTCGATCAGGGGGCCACCCGAGAACCCCGGATACATCGTGACGTCCGTGCGGATATAATGCTCCATCCATCCGCCCCAGGGCGTGCGCAGACCGCTGCCGACGGCGCTGATCACCCCCAGGCTGGCCTGGATGCCCTCCGATGTCGGCCGGCCCAGGGCAAGGACCAGCTGGCCCACCCGGGGCTCCCGCTCGGCGATCTCCAGGATCGGAACGGATCCTTCCGCGACTCGCAATAGCGCGAGGTCGGTGGAAGGATCCCGGCCGATCCGGACGGCGGAACGCTCCCGGCCGTCCGGCAGCACGATACGGATCTCCTCCCGTTCAATCACGTGATCGGCCGTCAGCACCAGATCCGCGGCGTAGCCGACCCCGCTCGCCGGCAACCGTTCCCGCGCGTCCACGGTGACGGTTGCGGCCGCTCCACGGGCAACTGCCTCCGCCATCGCCTCAGAGAGCGCAGTCAGGAGATTTCGGTCTTCGCGTTCCATGAATCTCCTCCTTTGTCTTCTGGTTCCCTCCAATTTCAGCATAATCCGGAACCCGTTCCCTCGCCTCCCCCAAACGGCCAGGATGACCCCTGCCCGTTCGGGGGGTGAAGCGCCTCGCAGGGGAAGGTCCCATGATGCTAACATGCCGTCGCAAATGCGGAGCAGGCTTAAGTCCCAGGCCCGGGCAGGGCAATCACGAAGGCAGGCTCCTGCAGTAACGACAGGAAAATATCCGTCTTCGCTTCGGCTCCGGACCTGCTATAATGACATTGCACACTAACGTAGGAGTTACGCAGTTCGGGGCTCGCGAGAAGAGGTTGAATGGCCCCACCCCCCTTATCCCCCCTCCCCACGGCCCTTTGGGCCGTGGGGAGGGGGGATCAATATATTTTGGGGGAGTCGCGCGCCTTCGGCGCGCGACTCCCCCAAAACCCCTCAGGAGAAAACCAACTGCGTAACTCCTATCTAACGATTTACCGGTTGCACATCGGAGGAAGGCCAGCGCAGTGTCAGAGCCCCAGGAACCCGTTGGATTTCCTCCACTGGAGCTTCTCGCCGGGGTCTTCCAGCGCTATCCGGAGATCGAGGCCGTTTATCTCTTCGGCTCCGCCGCCGAGGGTCGCCTGCACGCGGAGAGCGATCTGGATCTGGCGGTCCTGGTGCGACGGGGCGCGCCGCGTCCGGATCCGTTGTCGCTGCTGACGGATCTCGCTCGTCACGGCTTCTGCCGGGTCGATCTGGTGTTCCTGGATACGGAGGACATTCTTTTGAAGT
>JAEVEY010000051.1 GCA_016842045.1 Candidatus Thermoflexus sinensis
GGATAGCGATCGATGATGTGCTCGCGCATATAGCGCCCCTTGGATTCCGCCTGCAGCAGGCCCTCGAAAACCTGGCGGGGGACCCCGAAGTAGAGATAGATCCCTTTGTTGAACGCCACCTCCAGGATCTGATGGCCTTCGTGATAGCGGACCGCGCTGATCATGCTCGACCGCACGTTCCGCCAGGAGGGCTCTTCCCCCCGCTCCTCCGAAGCCATGGCTATCGATCGCAGGAACGGCAGCCAGCCCTCCCGCAGGGGCGTCAGGATCAGCACCGTCTCGTCGCCCCGCAGCTCCAGCCGGAGCGAAAGCGAGGGCGGGGCGGACGGCGGCCGGGCCTCGCCCGGGTGTTTCCACCGCAGCTCCAGCTCATCCCGCGTCGGGTTGTAAATCGCCTCCATGGCCAGTTCCCCCGGAAGAGATCACACGCCTCTCGCCCCGCGCCGCACCCGCTCCCGAACCTCCTCGTAGAACTCCACCACCCGACGGGCGATCTCATCCCAGTCGTATTGCCGGGCCCGACGACGGCCCGCCTCGCTCATCCGCGCCCGGAGGGCCGGGTCCCCTAACACCCGCAGAAGAGCCTCGGCCAGCGCCTCCGGGTCCTCCGGCGGAACCAGGAAGCCCTGGACGCCGTGTTCGACCACCTCGTTGTAGCCCGGGATGTCCGTGGCCACCACCGGGACGCCCGCGGCCATCGCCTCCAGGAGCACGATGCCGAAGCTCTCCATGCCAATGGAGGGGGCGCAGAACACGGTGGCGGCCCGGTAGTAACGCGGCAGCTCCGCATCGGGGACGTAGCCGATAAAGCGGATGTGGCGCAGGCGCAGGGCCCAGGCCTGGGCGACATAAGGGGCTTTCTCCGCCTTGCCGAAGGCCCCCACGACCAGCAGACGGGCCTCCGGGCAGCGGGCCTGCACCCGGGCGAAGGCCTCCAACAGATACCGCAATCCCTTGCGCCGCTCCAGCCGGCCCACAAAGAGGACCGTCGGCCGGCCATCCGCGAAGGGCTCCGGCGGGCGGAGCGCCGGGTCCGCGAAGCGGTCGTAATCGATGCCGTTGGGGATCACCACGTAGTCCGCCGGGAAGTAGCGCATGTGATATTGCCGGGCCGCTTCCGAGACCACAATGCAGCCATCCAGCCGCTTGAAGAAGCGGCGCAACAGCGGCTTCCCATAGTAATACGTCCGGCTGACCTCCCGGTAGGCGTGGAACGTTCCCACCGCGATGGCCTGGGGCACCAGATCCCGATGCCGCAGGACGGCGAGGGGGAGCGCCGGGGTGAGGGGCTCATGCAGATGCAGGACATCATAGGCTCCGGATTGAAGGATCGTTTTGATCCGGCGGTAGAGGCGAGGGGAGAGGGTGATCCGGGCGATGGAGCCGGCGAAGGGGAAGGCGATCACCGACGCGGAGGCGTTGATGAATCCATCCTCGCTGGCCCGCCCGTCGGAGGATGGGGCGATGATCTGCGCCTCATGGCCCAGGCGCTGCAGGCTCCGGGCCAGATGGGCGATGTGGTTGTTCACCCCCCCGGGCACCGCGAAATCGTATGGGGATACCAGAGCGATGCGCATCGGCCGATCCCCCTCCCCGATTCGGGCCCGCTTCCTGCCCGCACAGTGGCAAACCCGGAGTGACGTTGCAGAGCGTTACCCTGTTGACCTCAAGGCCAGGGCCAAAGGCGCCTGGCCCCGCCCGGGAAAGCGACCTCATCGGGAGCGCCGGGAGGGGATCCTCCAGATCGGCGTGGTCAGCACCCACTGGTCCGGCGCCTCCCGAAGGACCCCGGCGAAGATCTCCAGGACCCGGGCGACCAGGTCTTCCCGGGACGTCCCGGCAGGCCAGAGGGGGGGCCAGATCCGCAGGCGAACCCCTTTCCCCTCCCGCCGCGCGAAGGCGGGGAGCACCGGGATCCCCCGGCGGACGGCCAGTTCGGCGTAGCCATCCGGAAGCCACGCCGCTTCCCCTAAAAAAGAATACACCCGACCGCTTCCCGTGGTGTCCCGATCCAGGGCCAGGGCGACGATCCCGCCCTGCTGGAGGGTTCGGAAGATCTCCCGCAACGCGCCGTCCGCCGGGATCAGACGAAGGCCGTGGGCGCCGCGCAGGCGGCAAAGATAATGAAACATCGCCGGCGGCCGCACAGCCTCCGCGACCACCAGGGTGGGGAGCCCGCTGGCCCCCAGGAACTGCAGGCCCCACTCCAGGGGTCCGTAATGAGCGCTCACGGCGATGACACCCCTCCCTATTCTCCAGACTTCCTCCAGATGCTTCCACCCCTCGATCTGGATGGATGGGAACCAGCGGGAGGGAGGGCGACGGGGGGCCTGAAAGAGGTCCACATAGTTCTGCCATAACAGCCGGAAGGCCTTTCGGGCCGCCTGGTGCGCGGCGGGGTCCTCGGGGGAGGTTCCCAGGACGTGCGCCAGGTTATCCCGCAAGCCGGTGGCGGAGGGGAGGAGGGGATACCCGAGATCCGCCAGACGGGCCGCCAGCGCATAGGCGATGCGGGGCGGCAGCGCCTGCGCCACCGCCCCGATGCCCCGGAAAAGCCCGTAAACCATCCAGGCCAGCGCTTCAGATCCCGCGCCCCGCAATGAAATCCTCCACCATCTGCCGCGCGATGTGGTCCGGGAACTGTTTCGGAGGCGACTTCATAAAGTAGGCGGAGGGGCCGATCAGGGCCCCCTTCAACCCGCGGTCCAGGGCGATCTTCGCGCAGCGCACGGCGTCGATCACCACCCCCGCCGAGTTCGGGCTGTCCCACACTTCCAGCTTGGCCTCCAGGTGGATCGGCGCTCCGCCGAACGTGGTCCCCTCAATGCGGATATAGCACCACTTGCGGTCCTGCAGCCAGGGCACGTAATCGCTGGGGCCGATGTGGATGTTCTCCGGCGGCAGCTCGTAAGGGATCAGGCTGGTCACCGCGCTGGTCTTGGAGATCTTCTTGGATTCCAGCCGCTCCCGCTCCAGCATGTTCAGGAAGTCCGTGTTGCCGCCGAAGTTCAGCTGATAGGTCCGCTCCACCCTCACACCCCGCTCGATGAAGAGCTGGGTCAGCACCCGGTGCAGGATCGTGGCCCCTACCTGGGATTTCACGTCATCTCCGATAACCGGGAGGCCGGCCTCCTCGAACCGCTGCTGCCAGTAGGGCTCCCGGGCGATGAACACCGGGATCCCGTTCACGAAGGCGCAGCCGGCGTCCAGGACCTGCTCCACATACCATTTGGTGGCTTCCTCGCTGCCCACCGGCAGGAAGTTCACCACCACATCCGTGCCGGTATCCCGCAGGATCCGCACGATGTTATCCGTGGGGCCGGGGGCTTTGCGGATGATGCCTGAGAGGTAACGGCCGATCCCGTCGTGGGTCATGCCCCGATAGACCTTCACCCCTAACTTCGGCACGTCCGCGAACTTCAGGGTGTTGTTGGGCGGGGTGAAGATGGCCTCCGCCAGATCCTTGCCCACCTTGTTCACATCGATATCGAAGGCGGCGGTGAACTCGATGTCCCGCACGTGGTAAGGGCCCAGCCGCACATGCATCAGGCCCGGGACGGAAGCATCGTCCGGGACATCGCGGTAATACCACACCCCCTGAACCAGAGCGGAGGCGCAGTTCCCCACGCCGATGATGGCGACGCGCACTTTGCGATCGGCCACGGTTGAACCTCCTGCGAGGGAAGATCGTGGTTTCCAACTTTAGCCCGGATGTTCGGGGGAAGCAAGGGTTAGCGTTTACCCCACCTCCCGAAAGCTCCACGCTGGCCACAGAGCGCCGTCGCATCGAAGTCCGGTCCAGGCCTTCTTCACCACCCCCTGGGACGGTGCGCCTTCAGCGCATTGCCCGGCGCGAAAACCGG
>JAEVEY010000032.1 GCA_016842045.1 Candidatus Thermoflexus sinensis
GGGGGAGAACAATCCTTTTTGGGGGCGGAGCGGGGCGCCGAAGGCGCCCCGCTCCGCCCCCAAAGCCCCCATGGGAAACGAACTGCGTAAGTCCTACATAGTTCAGAGGGTGAGGCGGCCAGCGTAGCTGGTCGTCTCACCACCCCGAAAGCCTCCGCTTTGAAATTATAACAGCCTATCGAATCTCCATTTACAAACGTTCGCTGCTTATAACCGGCCTTCATCTGGCCTGGAGGCATAAGGAGACTCGGAGCCTATCGACACAGGCTTCTACCGTTCCTCTTTCACGAGTTCTCTTTGAGTTCCATGATCGTGATCTCGAAAGGCGCGAGGCGCAGCTCTCGCAGGTCCTCCTCCCTTCGCTCCGGGCGGTGGGTGGAGAACATGCAGCGCCCCCATTTGCGGAGGCCCGTGACGACCCGGATTGGGCGATCGCTCATGTTCATCGCCACCAGACAGGCCGGGCCGTTCGGCGGCAGAGCGCGCAGGAAGACCAGGGCTTCCTCGGAGTCCTCCGCCAGCGGGAGGTAATCCCCTGCCACCAGCGCGGGGGTGCGCTGGCGCAGATGGATCAGACGTCGATAGAAAGAGAGCAAAGACCATGCGTCTTCCAGCTGGTCGGCCACGTTCACGCCTTCCATATAATTGGGGTGCACCGGAAGCCAGGGCTGGACCCCCGGCGGGCAGAAGCCGGCGTTGGGGGCGGGGGACCACTGCATCGGCGTGCGGCATTTGTCCCGCCCGAATCGGGCGCCCCGGATGACGGCTTCCTCGTGAGGGGTTCCAAACAGCTCCCGTTCTACCTGATACCACCAGCGCCCCAGTGGGTCTTTGAACTGGGCGAGGTCCGTCAGGATCAGATCCCGCATGCCGATCTCTTCCCCATAGTAAAGAAAGGGTGTTCCCCGAAGGGTCAGCATGAGGGCGGCGGCGATGCGAGCGATTTCCATGTCATGCTGGCCATCGCCATAACGGCTGAGGACGCGGGAGAAATCGTGGTTGCCCATCGTGTTGCATGGCCACGCGCCGGACGGCATCCCGCCCAGCCGTTCCTGCTGGTTCGCCCGCACCACCGCCGGCGTCAGGCGGGGAGCTTTCATTAAGGGAAAGTTGAAAACGAGGTGCAGCTCGTCATTGCCGTGGCCGTAATAGGCCAGGTCCTCCGTCTCCCCGACCAGCACGATGTCTCCATAAGTGTCCACCAGCGCCCGGAGCTCTTGCATCAGGTCATGGACCTCCGGCAGGTCCTCCTGATAGCGGAACATCTCCTGTCGGATGCGCCACAGGCGCTCCCGCTCGGCCTCATCCGATGCGCTGTGCCATGCTTTCAGCCATTCCGGGTAACGGATGGGCGCCCTCTGGTCCGGCAGCATGGGATCCTCGAAGATCGTCCCCACGGCATCCAGGCGGAATCCGTCCACCCCCCGATCCAGCCAGAAGCGGACCACATCGAACATGGCGCGCTTCACCTCCGGATTGCGCCAGTTCAGGTCCGGCTGTTCCTTAAAGAAGAAGTGGTAGTAATACTGGCCGGTCCGGGGATCATATTCCCAGGCGGAGCCCCCAAAGACCGAATACCAGTTATTCGGTGGCCCGCTGTCCTTCCCATCCCGCCAGATATACCAGTCCCGCTTCGGGTTGTCCCGGCTGGATCGGGATTCCTGGAACCACGGATGCTGATCCGAGGTATGGTTGAGGACCAGATCCAGGATCACCCGGATGTTCCGACGGTGCGCCTCGTCCAGGAGACGCTGGAAGTCCGCCAGGGTGCCATATTCCGGAGCCACATCCGTGTAGTCCGCCACATCATATCCCCAGTCCACCAGCGGCGAAGGGTAGTGGGGACAGAGCCAGATGGCCTCGATTCCCAGGTCCTGGAGATAATCCAGTTGACGGCGGATTCCCTCCAGATCCCCGATGCCATCCCCGCTGGCATCGGCGAAGCTGCGGGGATAGATCTGATAGAACACGGCCTTCTGCCACCATTTGAGCTCTGGCATGGAACGCCCTCCAGCTGTGCAAGCGTGTGGCGATCCAGGAAAGGGCGGCAAGGATCGAAGCCACCCGCCGGATCTATACAGGAGAAAGATTTTAAAGGGGCTTGCGAGAAGGGGCAATTTCATCAGGCTGATGGCCTCATTATGGTGAGGGGCGAATTTTGTTCCCCGCCTATGCTTTCTGGAACAGGCCCACCAGATGGATGCGCCATCCGCGGAAGGGAGGCCATGCAGTGAGCCGTTCATAGAGGGCGGCCAGGGCGAACAGCAGTGGGTGAAAGGCCAGATACGTGGGATCCTCGATCTCGAACCAGGCGGTCTCCCGCAGGCCGACGGCGTGGAGGAGGCGGCGCAGCTTCCCGGGCGTGTTCGCCCGATAGAAAACAGGGAAAGTATCCTGGGGAGCGCGACCATAAAGACGTTGCACCAGGGCGGGCCGCAACCGCGGGGGGATCCAGCGCCCGAGGGCGATCAGAGGATGGCGCGCATTGGGGGTCAACAGGAGGAAATGGCCTCCGGATCTCAGGACACGGGCGATCTCCTGAAAAACGCGCTCCGGTTCCAGGAGATGTTCGATCACCCAGGTGCAGAGGATCAGGTCGAAGGTGTCAGCGGGGAACGGCAGCGCCTCCAGACGGGCCTGCGCTCGCAGGGGCAGAATGAGGTTTTCACGGAGCGAAAGGAAATCCGCATCCACTCCGACCGCCAGCGCCACCCGATCCCGGAAGCGACCCAGGACCCCGAACCGGCCGCATCCAGCATCCAGGGCCCGGGCGCCCGGGGTCAGCAGGGGCTCTAACCGGGCATTGAAAACCTCCCCAGCGGGCCGCCACCCCGGCCGTCGGGCTCGATATTGAGCGCGATGGAATTCCTGACGGGAAAGATCCAGCATCTGCAGTCCAACCGTGGGGATAGAGATGGGTGGGGTGCCGGATCAACGGGGGTGAGGATTGACCATTTCGCCCTCGCCTCGAGCCCCCTTTCGGTTTTACATTGGATTATTGTAGCATGGGAAATCCGGGTTCCATGATGGGATATGGGGTAAGATTCCTGCCGGAAACGATGGCAGGCCACCTAAACTTCCCGATCAGGAGGAGGGCCCATGGATGCCTGCATCTTCTGCGCCATCGTGGCACGCCAGCAGCCTGCGGAGATCGTCTATGAGGACGAGCGGACCATGGCCTTCCTGGATATTAACCCGGCGAACCCGGGCCATACCCTGGTGATCCCCAAGCGCCACGCGGCGACGATTTTTGACATTGACGAAGAGGACGCCGCCGCGGTGATGCGCACAGCGGTCCGGGTGGCCCGGGCGATCCGCCAGGCGCTGGCTCCGGACGGCCTGAATCTGGTGCAGAGCAACGGGCGAGCGGGGGGTCAGGAGATCTTCCACCTCCATGTCCACGTGATCCCTCGCTGGGTGGGCGATGGGTTGCGCCTGGCCCGCCCGCCTGTGGTGCGCCGCGAGCGTCCCCTCCCGGAGGTCGCCGCGGAGCTCCGACGGGCACTCAAATCCTCTTAAAACTCGAGGCGATTTGAGGAAAGCGTGTGCCTGCACAGATCTGGGGGGGAAGAGGTTCCATGAATGAGCTGCGAGTGCAGGAGACGCAAGCGGGATGCGTGTTCAGCGTGCACGTCGTGCCGGGAAGCCGCCAGGATGCAGTGCTCGGCCTCCATGGCGATGCGCTGCGGATCCGATTGAAGGCCCCACCCGTGGAAGGGAAAGCCAATCAGGCGCTACGCGCTTTCCTGGCGGAACGACTGGGCGTGCCGGTGGACGCGGTGGAGATCATCGCGGGCCACGCCTCGCGTCGCAAGATCGTCCGCGTCTCGGGGGTC
>JAEVEY010000043.1 GCA_016842045.1 Candidatus Thermoflexus sinensis
CCAGCCCAGGATCCGGAAGCGCAAGCCGATCGCCTCTAACAGCGCGGGAGAGATCCCCTGGAACGCCGGCCGACGGACCACCGGAACCACGGCCATGGCCAGGAAGAGCATCCCTCCGATCCAGAAGATCGCTGCCATGAGATGGAGTTCCGCAGAGACCAGATAGAACACCCGCATCGACAGAAGCCTCCGATTTTCACGGTCTCAGCAAGTGCCCCTTGCCCTGTTGCGAACTGGGGGCTTTCGGGGGGAGGGGCAAACGCGGAACCCGAGCGGACACCGTCAGGATCGCAACCGGGCAGGTGGCCCTTATAAAATCAAACCTCCCATCTCACTGCAAGCTGTGGATATATAGTCTACTGGATCGCACGCAGCGTGCTTTGCCTTTGAGCAAATTTCTCCGTCCTGATTCATGAGAGATGCCCTTTAGGGAGCAGGAGCCTACCTTCCTTTAATGGCCTCTTTCCCCGAAAATCCCTTAGAGAGTGTCCGAAAATTCCAATGGGGCATTAGGGGCCTGGTGGGCGCGCCCACCAGGCCCCTAAATTCAAAACTCCCCCCTCCCCACGGCCCTTGGGGCCGTGGGGAGGGGGGAGGGGCATCAAAGCGGACCATAGACTATGCGAACACTACCTAAATCCTCAGACACTCTCTTGGGATTTTACGGGACTGATTGGACTGTACCTTGCAGAACCCCATCGCACCCTTATGAGATCGATGCGGGCGATCGGGATTCGGATCTATCGGGAAGAGGGTTCAAAGGGGACTCAGGAAACAAGGCGATGAGTCGCACAGCCGGTCTATGGCAGGCATCAGATCCGTATCGGTTTCAGACCCGGGGCAGGCCGCCATCCCGGCTGGAGATCCATGTAGATTTCCCAGCCCGCACCTCAAATTTACGTGCACCGCCGCATCCGGGCAGAAGACAGGGGGCTAATCGATGTTCCCCATCAGCCACTCCGCCAGGTGCATGGCGCGGATCGGGAGCCCCTGGCGGTGCAACCCCCCGCCGATGTGCATCAGGCAGCTCCAGTCGCACCCCAGAACGATCTGCGCTTCGGTGGATCGGATGGCCTGAATTTTCCGCTGAAGCATCGCGCCGGAGATTTCCTCGAAGTGCACCGAGAACAGCCCCCCGAACCCACAACAGGTCTCCCCTTCCGGCAATGGGCGATACACCGCGCCGGTAGCCCGGATAAGGCGCTCCGGCGCCTCCCGTACGCCCAGCATCCGCAGGAGATGGCATGAGGGATGATAGGTCACAATTTCCTCGCGCCGAAGCCCCAGATCCGTGATTCCCAGCACCTCCACCAGATACTGGCTGAGCTCATAGGTTTGTCCGGCCAGCGCCTTCCAGCGATCATAGAGAGGATGCCCTTCCAGGAGCGCCCGGTAGCCATGGCGGACCATCGCCACGCATGAGCCGGAGGGGGCCACGACCGGAAGCTCCGGGTCGAACGTCCGCACCCAGTGCTCCGCCATCGCCCGCGCTTCCTTCCATCGACCGACATTGAAAGCGGGCTGCCCGCAGCAGGTCTGAGCTTCCGGAAAGCGCACGGTGATCCCCATCCGCTCCAGCAACCATACCGTCGCGATGCCGATCTCCGGGCGCAACCAATCCACCAGACAGGTGACGAACAGCTGGACCGTTGAGCTCATCCGGCCTCCTCGATCAGAAAGGCAAGCACTTCCTTCGGGCCGTGCACGCCCAGAGTCAACGTCTTCTCGATATCGGAGGTCCGGCTGGGGCCGGTGATGGCGATCATGGCGCTGCTTTCCTCAACCCATTCCATCAACGCCCCCGAGGCCCGGGCCTCCCGCAACCACGCGGCCAGGCAGGGATATACCTGGGCGCGCCGGATCAGCGCGATATGCACGGGGGGCAACAGGGAAGCGCACCGCATCCCCCCCTGCCCTCCGGCCACCCAGATCGTCCCGGTGTCGGCGAAAGCGGCGATGGCATCCGTGATCCCTGCTTCCGCAGCAGCCCAGCGCCCCAACCCGAGATATCGCGGTCCTTCCTCGCGGGACAGGCTTCCGCTCATCACCGTGAGGCCCGCATCCTCCAGAGCCGCGATCAGACCCGGATAGGCGCGGGCTGTTCGAGCGTCCACCAGGACATGACGGATTTTCCGTTCCCGCAATTGTGCAACGATTCCCCGGGTGGCTTCCACTTCGCCCGCGCATCGAAACGCCTCCACTCCGACCTCCGCCCAGGAGACCCATAGCCGCTCGATCGCGGCCTCGCTTCCAGGTGGCGCATCAAATGGCAGCGCTGGCTCTGCCTCGACAAGGATGGGTCGACGGGTGACCTGACGTCGCACGCGTTCCAGCACCGGATTCGTCATCAGACGCCTCCTGAACGAGACACCCACCAATCCCGGAACGCAGATCGTTTCGGAACCGGGAAATCCCGGATCGCTGTCCAGGCCTGCAATGGCCCCACACCCCGGGTCAGCCACCCTTCCCGCCCCAGGCGGCGCAGGAAGCTCATCGCCCATCGACCCGCGCGCGCCCACAGGCGAGGGCGGCGGGCGGCCCATGCGTAAAGCCATAGCCCCAGACGTTCCCAGGCCGGGAGCAGATCTCCTGCCCGCATCTGTCGCCAGCGGACCAGGAGATCAGGGATGGCGATGCGCACCGGGCAGATATCCTGGCAGGCTCCGCACAGGCTACTGGCATAAGCGAGCTCCGCGCCATTTCCATCCCCCAGCATGGGCGTCGCCACGGAGCCGATTGGGCCGGGGTACACGCTGCCATAGGCATGCCCCCCGATCGCCTGATAGACCGGGCATACATTCAGGCAGGCGCCGCACCGAATGCAATACAGGGCTTCCTCCATGGGCGTTCCCAGCCAGCGGGAGCGGCCGTTATCCACCAGCACGACATGAAGCTCTTCCGGGCCGTCCGGTTCTTCCCGGCGGCGGGGGCCGGTCAGGAAGGAGGTGTAGGCGGTAAGGGCCTGGCCGGTGGCACTGCGAGCCAGCACTCGAAGCAGGATCTCGGCATCCTCCCACGTGGGCACCACCCGCTCGATGCCCATCAGGGCCACATGGATCGGCGGCAGGGTGGTCACCATGCGGCCGTTCCCCTCATTGGTCACCAGCACCAGGGTCCCGGTCTCCGCGATCCCGAAGTTCACCCCACTGATCCCCACCCGGGCGTCCAGGAAGATCTGGCGCAGGGCGCGGCGGGCCGCAGCCGTCATCTCCGGGATCTCATTCGTGGGCGGCATCCCCAGGTGCTTCTGGAAGAGCTGTGAGATATCCTCCCGGCGTTTGTGGATGGCTGGGGTGATGATATGGGAGGGCCGTTCCCCGGCCAGCTGGATGATGAACTCCCCCAGATCCGTTTCCACCACCCGGATCCCGGCCACCTCCAGGGCGTGGTTCAGGCCAATCTCCTCGCTGACCATCGATTTGCTTTTCGCGACCATGGTGACGCCCCGGGATCGCGCCAGGCTCACGATGTAATCGCAGGCTTCGCGAGCGGTGGCCGCCCAGAAGACCTTCCCTCCGTGTCGCTCTACCTCCTGGGCGAATTGCTCCAGGTAGCGGTCCAGATGGGCGATCGTATGGGAACGGATCGCCCGGGCGCGATCGCGGATCGCTTCGGCATCTGGGAGATCGGCAAACGCTTTTGAGCGGCTTACGAGGAACGAGCGGGTAGCCCGCTGCAAGGCTTCCTGAAGAATTGCGTTCCCCATGCCCTCCCGGATGCGCGAACGAAAAGCCGGGCTGGGAATGGACATGGAACTCGGCCTCCGAAAGGATTCCGAATTGAGTTTAGCGCAGGTTGCTATTCCGTGGGGCTCCGCTGGAAGCCTTC
>JAEVEY010000202.1 GCA_016842045.1 Candidatus Thermoflexus sinensis
GGATTTCTCATCCTGGCCACCTGTAATGTTCCGAAGGAGGGGACGATGCCCGTTTCTCCGGTGCTTCAAGAGCATGGCATCCTGTATGTGCGTTCGGAGTATGAGCAGAGGCCTGGTGTTTCCATCTATGAAGCCGCCCAACCCGGCGGCGCTCCGGAACGCTGGTTCACGACCACGTATGAGTTCTGGATCGATCCGGGGAATCCGTGGCGCTTCCGTCGGGTGACCACCGAATGGTTGCCGGATGGCCCCCATATCCGGGATGGGATGGGCTCCGACGGAGAGACCGGATGGTGGGAGCTGGACGTGGCGCGCGGGATCACTGTTCCGGTCTATCATTCCGGCCGCCCCCCGCAATCCAATGCGCGCTGGCTGGAGACCTTCACAGTTCGCCCGGCTGTTTTAAGGCTGTTGCAGCCGGAGACTGCAGAGCGACTTCAGGAGGAGGAGCGCGCTCCCTGGGGGAGGGTGGAAACCTGGCGGTATCGCCCCGCGCCCGGGGCGCCATGGATCACGATCACGGTTCGGGTCGAGGAGCCTCGCATTCGCGTGCAGGAGGAATCCCCGAATGCCCTGGGGGAGACCAATCGTTTACGGATTGTGGAATGGCGGTGGCTGGAGGAAGGCGCTTTGCCCCCTGATTTCTGGCTGCGCCCTCCGGAGCCTCCTATCCCGCCCCAGGAACAACCCGGATCGAGCCGTTCATTGCCGATCTTTCCTCTCGGGGATTTCAGGGGCCGGGCAGGCGGCTTGATCCCGGGTCTCTTTTAACTTCCTTGCCGCGGCCTCAAAGGTTGTGGGGAAGAGAAGGGCTTGTCTTCCATTCGCCTGGGGTGGACCCATTGGCGATTCGCCGAATCTACGCGGGGAGGATCTGTGACTTTCCCCGGATCCGGGCGCTGCCGGGCCGGGCACCCCGGAAAGCTGCCCGCGCGATTGCCGGGCGAAGCCTTCACTGGCCCTGGTTTCCCTCGCCGGCCTCCCGAAGTGCCGTGAGGCCTGGCGCCAGACGCGGGCCCTCCGGGAGCCACTCCAGGAGCCCGTGTCTCAGGGCCCAGCGGATGAGCGCTTCCGGATCCTCGATCTCCAGGCGAGCGCACAGCCGGGCGATCGCCCGCCGGGCGCCATCCCGGCTCATCCCCCACGCCGCCGCCCGCTCCTTCCACGAAGGGAAGCGGGCCAGATCGGCCAGCTTCTCCCAATCCCCAGAACGAAGACGACGGAGCCGCTCGCCCACTTCGGCCTCAAAGGCCTGGATCGTCCGAAGCTGCGCCGGGGTCCAGACGGGCTCTCCGGCCTCCATCCTTCGCACACTCTCCACCAATTTCTCCCAGGGTTCCGCCTTGTCCAGGCAGCCGGCCAGACCCAGGCGCCAGGCGAGCCAGAGATCCAGAGGGGATAGGCGAAGGGACCAGAGGAGGATACGGATGGATGGGCAACGGGTTTGCAGGGTGTGGGCCAGCATGAGCCCATCCCCATCCGGGAGCCGGAGTTCCAGCAGCGCATCGGCGTGGAGGGGGATCCGGGAAAGGTCGAGCCCGGCTGGATCGATGGGGAGAACCGGGCGCTGGAGGGCGTGTTCCAGCGCCCGGGCCAGGGGCGGCAGGAGAGCGGGCGCATCGATGACGATCAGAGGGCGAGAAGCCATGTGCGCCTCCGGATCTTAGTGGGTCCATTGTGCTATTATAGCCAACAAACTATTGGGGAAAGAAAACCTGAGTCTCCGGGAACCTGGAAGGCACCCCATCGGGTGAGCCCTGATAGGGGATGGAACCGATTTGTTCTTCAATTAATCAATTTGGGGTCTATTGTTTGACATCCTGAACACTGGAGGGATCGCCATGCCAGGGAAATTCAAGCATGTGTTGAAATGGCCGGCTTTGTATATTGTGGCATCTATTCTTGCCTTAGGATTGCTCGCTTTGCTGCGCGCCGCGGCTGCGAGCCAGGGCAACCCGGGCATCCTGCAACCGGAGGATTTACCAGCCGGTGCAGTAATCTTGACCCACGATCTTCCCTCCTCCGATGAAATCGGGCATCCTCTCAACTCAGGACCGATGTCCAGCTTACGCTCACAGCTCTATGGAAAAGACCAGAATCTGATCTTTGGTTATAAGGCAGCACGTCGTTTTGCCGCCCTTCTCCCCGCCCAGGGAGTAATCGTCATTGAATTTGCATATGAATACGGAACCGTAACGGAAGCCGAACGGGCGGCTCAGGTTTTGCAAGATCACGTGCAGGGTGCAGCCACCCTGTTACATGTGAAAGATTTTCAGAGGGCTAAAGGCTTGCGTGGGCGCGGATTCTTACTAAAGGGCGATGAGGGGGACAGTGTCTACTGGTTTATAGGTAGCCAGGGCAAAAGCCTTATTCTCCTTTTGGTGAACGGAATGGAGCAATCCTCGGTCTCCTCAGCGTTCGACTTGGTGGTGCAAAAACTAATGGACAAATAAGATTGCGCTGTATTTCCTCTGCTTAGCCGAACCTCTTATCTCATCTTAATTTCAATACTAATTAGGAGTTACGCAGTTCGGGGCTCGCGATAAGAGGTAAAATGGCCCCACCCCCCTTTATCCCCCCTCCCCACGGCCCAAAGGACTGTGGGGAGGGGGGATCAATAGACTTTTTGCACAATAATTTTTCCCGTTGAGAGGGCGTTCCACCCTTTGGGGTGGGAGAGCGGATCAGGCGACATTTTCGGCCTTCCGGCCTCGTCGGTCCATCTGGAAGTTCACGATGCCCACCACCGCCAGAAACACCGTGTCATAGAGGGCAAGCAGATGACGGAACACCGACGACAAGATCCGAAAACGCTTTAACCAGCGAATCGTATGCTCCACCCCCATCCGCATTGAAGCCCATTCCGGATTGGCCCGCTTCGGATCCGGAAGCAAAGGATGATTCCGTCGCGCCTTGTGCGGGGTCCTGATGCTCCGGTCCGGATAGTAATTTTGCAGCCCATCGAAGCCCGCATCGCCGATCCCCATCATGGATTCGGGGATTTGCCGGATCATCCCCGATTCCACCGCCAGGCGCAAATCGTGTTGGGAACCGGGCGCCGAGAAACTCGCCCCGCGGATATACCCCGGGTGATCCACCGCGAGGAGGGTCTTGCGGGGATGGGTCTTGCGGCCCCCGGAGGAATGTGGCCGTTGCGCCTCGGGGTCCTGCGGGCGCTGAATGCGCGGTTCGGTTCCATCGATCATGGCCAGCGAATCGGGGAAGGTCTCCAGGACCTCCTTGAGGGTCTTCCCTTCCCCCTGGCGGGGGGGCTGGGGCCAGCCCAGCGAAGCAAGGCCCAGCGGCTGTAAGGCGTTCCACACCTGCCGGGTGTTCCGACTCACCGTGGCCTTGTCTACGCTGAAAAAGAAGGCCAGGGTCTCCAGGTTCCCGTATTGCCGAAGCCCGATGAGGGTCATCCGTAACATATTGGGGAGGGAGAGGCGATATTTGCGCCCGCCCCCGATGGCCCGGCGGCGATCCGGTCGGCTCCGCCGTTCTCGTCTCTGCGGTTGCCCCACCGGCAGAAAGCGAGCCAACGGTTCTTCGAACTCCTCCACCGTCCAGCCGGTGAGGGATCGAAACCGCATGGGCTTCGAGCGGAGAACGTCCACCGAAAGCACGGCCGGCTCTTCCCAACGAGAGGTCTTAACTTAAAATATACCCCAGCCTATTGTGCAACAAGTCTTCCTTATGAAACAGCATATATTGGAACCCCAAATGCGGGACAATGGTACTACCAATATCCCTCCTGGCGGGGACGGTATGTAGAGGTCAACATGATTGCCAACCAGAGTGGTGCGATCTATATTCGCCTG
>JAEVEY010000211.1 GCA_016842045.1 Candidatus Thermoflexus sinensis
CCTATGTCTATCAAGGTCATGCCCGATGGTTTAACTGCCCCACCGGTGCTGGACGCTGCAGGACGTGTAATACAGCTAACTCCGCGCAGGCGGCGTGGCCAGCAATGGATCGCTGTGGCTCATGTTCCTGGAGCTGTTGCGATTGCTCCAGCGGCTGCCGGAACCAGGTCTATCTAAGTTGCAACAGCCAGGTGATGGTCAAGGATTTGTGCACGGGGACATCCCGGCAGATCACTATTGTGAATTGTGGGCCCAACCAGAACCAGTATTGCACGGCCGGATGCGGATGGCCGGATTGCCTCCGATATTCCACCCCCATTATTGATCTAACGCGTCCGACCTTCGCCTGGTTTCATGATCCTGCCCAGGGATGTTTTTCCTGCGAGGTTTGGGTGACAATTCCGTGCTGAGGAGGTTTCCGATGGAACGGCGTGGCCTGCATCTGGGAATCTTGATCGGGCTGGGGTTGGGGCTGGCCTGCGCGGTTCAGGGTGGCGCCGCTCCCGGCGTGCCGGGTTCCCCCACAAGTCCGGTTGCCCCGTCCGCCTCCCCCTCGCCCACGGTCCTGCCCTCCCCTTCCCCCACACCGGGAGAGTCATCCACCGGGTCGGCCCAGCCGGCCCGTCTCGGCGAATCCATCCCCCCGCCCTCTCCTTCGCCGATTCGGGAGGGGCCGCCGACGCTCCCGCCCTTCACCCCGCCGCCGGGCTTCGACCCGGCGGTGTATCCGCCCCCCACCCCGGCCGCCCCCAACGTCTACCTCACTTACGCTACCGCCTGCCCGAACCTGAGCGGGACGGAGCCCGGCCCTCCGCCCACCCCGGAGGACGTGTTGCAGCTCCTGCAAGCGATGGCCGCTGAAGATCCGCAGCGTCGCCAACAAGCCACCGACCCTGCCTTCTGGCCGCTGCTGCAAGAGGTGAGGATCCAGGAGGCCCCTGGACCGGAACAACTCATGCCTCCTCGTCCGGCGATGGAGAGCCCATATGGGGAGCTGCTGCGCAATGGGTGTGGCGAAGCGGTGATGGCGCGCACCTGGTGGGTGGAGGTATGCCCGGGGCCGTGCGCGAATCCTCAGGCGGCGCAGATGGAATCGCTGAAGGGGCACGTGTATTTGATCCGTCGCCGAGGGCACTGGCTGATCTGGGCGATGCGCTGACTCAACAAGGAAACGATCGGCCCCGGGCTTTCCGATACAGGATCCAGGACTCATGCCGCCCTGGCGCGGGAGGTGGAGGCCCTGAGCGAAGGGCGGCTGCGGGTGCGAAGTCTCCGGGAACCGGAGGTCCAGACCCTGCTGAACCGGGCCCGACCCGGCTGGCGATGGGAGCCGATGCTCCTGGAGGCGGAAGGGGAGCAGGTGCGGGTCTATGCGGGCCTGGCGATGCGGATGCGGTTGGTCCGAATCCTGGAGCATCTTCTCCTTGTCGAGCAGAAAGATCCTGCCTCCTCCCTCCTCCTCGCAGCTGGGAACTGCGGGGAGGAGGGAGAAAAAATCTGAGGAGCTTTCATCGAGCGCCCATGGATGCCACAGGTCAAGGAGATCCGTCCAGGAGGGAAAGATGAAGGCTCAAGTCTTCCAGCGATGGCAGGTCCCTGTGATCGCCCTATCGGGTATCTTGATGCTGGTGATACCCGCTTTGTACATTCCCTTCCCGGAGGTGCTCAAATATTGGGCCCTCACCCTGGGGTTTCTCTCCATCCCACACTTATATCCGGTCTTTCCCCCTTCCCTAATCCCCACCGAGCTCTCTCGGCGGATTGGGTTGGCGCTCTGGATCCTCTGCTTTGGTTTGACATTGAGCGCGGGCTCTCTCCGGCTGCTACAGGAGTTTTTTGATGCATTGGCGCTGATATTTCTTCTCGCCCTGCCAATCCCCAGGATCGGACACTTCTTTGTCCCGATTTTGCTCAGCATCGTGCTGTTCTTCGGAACTCAAGTGGCGCTGGCGACATGGTTCCACGCTGCAGGCACCCTATGGGTCGCCATCACCGGCACCCTGGCCGTTGTCCTGGGTTTCTTAGCAGGCATCCCGATCGCCAGGGTCTTCCGGACTCAGCGCCCTGGCGTAAATCGTTAGGGCGCTTAGAAGGAGTGGTCGCCCTGGAATCCGGAACCTGCGCTCAACCGCGCCTGCTTCCAAATATGCACCCACAAGGATCGCCTGACCGGACAGTGCGCTGGCGCTGCGATCCTTAGCGCCTTCTCCCCGACTCGCTTTCGCAGCTGAATAGAGCTCCCTACCAGCACACCACCCCCTATCCCGCCATAAGGCCGGAATGATCTGCCGTTCCCTCCTGCTGCTTCATCGATTTTTGTTTTGAGAATATGACGATGAAGGCCAACGGCCCCAGGGACTGTGAGGAGGGGGGATAAAAAGGATCCTGGGGGTGGGCCGGATACCTTCGGTGCCCGGCCCATCCCCAAACCCCCATAAGCCGGGAAGATGCTGCAGATGCGCTCCTTCACCTCTCGCTCTTCGCTTTACGGCCCAGCTATGGATCCCTTTCCGCAGCCAGTTGCGCTTTAAACCACTGCACTAACCGTGGGCTCACGCGAACCGAACTTTTCGCCAGGGCCTCCACCGCTTCCTCGGCCTCCTCCCGTGAGAGGAGCCCGGCCTGGTAGGCGATCAAAAGCACTCCCAATGTTCCCTTCACCCGGAGACCCAAAGCGTCAGCTGTCTTTCTGCCTAACTTTTCATCGATCAGCACCCAATCCGCCTGGAGCTCCTGAGCCAGCTGGATCACATCCAGCTCTCCCGGGTCGAGGCCTAAAAGAGCCGGGGGAAGAGAGGGCTTCTCTTTCGGTTCTTTCACCAGAATCCAATCGGCTTTTTCGACCTCATCAGCCCCTGGTCGCCCCCGGCCATGGAGGACGATCTCTTTATAGACCGAGGCGGGAACAATCACTTCATCAAAAATGGCCTTCAGGAGATGAAGGCGGCCTGTTATAGAGAGGGCAATCAGAGGGGTGCTGTTGACGACGACTCGGGTCATTGCCGCTTTGCCTTTGCAGCAAGCTGGCGGCTGGTTTCAGCCTCCCGTTCCAGTTCTTCCTCCGGGTAATCAATAACAGCGAAGCCGCTCTCCGAAAGGAGGCGATAGAACTCCCATCGGTCGCAACCCAGGATCTGAGCTCCCAGGCCGCTGGAGATCCGCCCCAATTCGTAAAGCTTGCCCAGCGTGTAAACCAGCGCCTTCTTCCGGAAAGATTCCGGGTCTTCTTTCAGCGCCACCAGCAATTCGGCAGGAAAAACCACCTCAACGTCCATTGTCGCTCCCCCTTGCTGGTCTTTGGCACAGATCTCGAACTCATTCTATCGTTTTTGAATTAACCTGCAAAGTCCCCACAAAGGGCGCAACGGATGGAGCCAGTGTGAACCTGCATCGTAAAGGGCATAAATGTTCCCAGCGCTCCTGGCAGGTCCAAGCTCCGGTGGCGCGCCGTTCGCAGCCACAAGGTCCAGCGCCTGCAGGACCAGGCGACTTGACCGGACGGTGCGCTGGCCCCATGATCCTTAAAGCCTCCTCCCCGACCTACCTCTGCGGCCGGATAGGGCTTCCCCGCTGGCGCACCACCCAGCCCGCTACAACGCACGAACAATCTGCTCTTCTCTCCCATCTTGCGGGCTGCAGCTCTAAAGACCCCCGTCCTGGGGATGATAGACCCGCCATGGGGATCCCTGGGGGAGCCTCTCCTCCCGCCAGCGGGCCGTGGCCCTGGGAGTCGCCCGCGGCTGGAGCGACAAAGA
>JAEVEY010000055.1 GCA_016842045.1 Candidatus Thermoflexus sinensis
CTTCTGGATCGGAGGGATGCTCTTCCTGGCCATGGCCGTGGTTCCGGTGGTCCGTCGGCCGGCGTTCCAGGGGATCTCTCCCGCGCTGTTAGAGGCGATCGGCTTGCGCTTCCGGATCCTGGGCTGGATCGCGATGGGGATCCTGGTCCTCACGGGCCTCTTCAACCTCATCGCCCGGGGGGTGACGGTGGATCTCCTGGTCAATCCGGTTTTCTGGTCCGGGCCTTTCGGGCAGGCGTTGATCGGGAAGCTGACCGCTGTCAGCCTCACCATCCTTCTGAACGCCCTCCATGACTTCTGGGTGGGTCCTCGGGCCACCCGGATGTTGCAGGCCGATCCGCAGGGGGCAGAGGGAAAGCGCTGGCGGGCCTGGGCATCGTGGCTGGCCCGTCTGACCCTGCTCGTCAGCCTGGTTGCCATGACATTCGGGATTTTCATGGTCCGGGGCTGGCCGTAAGGGGGCCGTCCACGAATGAGGGCACGAATACACGAATGGGGATGAATGGCTATCATAGTTGTGGCTGATGGATTCCATTGGGGAGGGATAATTCAATGTCCAAACTGGTTGTGGATGCTACAGGCAATCGGTTGACTTACGAGATTATCGGGGCGGCTATGGCTGTGCATAATGCGTTAGGGCCTGGCTATAAAGAGGAGGTTTATGAGCGGGCATTAGCAGTGGAGCTCCAGAAGCGAGAGATCAGTTCGGAGCGACAGGTCCCGGTGGAGGTGTTTCATGAGGATGTTCCGGTGGCTCTGTTTTACCTGGATCTTCTGGTTGAGGGGATTGTGGTTGTGGAGATTAAGGCCTTTAGCCATCAGCTAACCTCGGATGAGCTGGCCCAGGTGATCAATTATCTGAAAGCGACCGGCGCTCCGGTCGGGCTTCTCTTTAACTTCGGACGTCGGCGTCTTGAATGGGCGCGCGTCTTTCCCAGCTCATCCGATGGTCCAGCCCAGCGCACGGGGAGAGACAACGTCCGCCGCCCCTTGCGCCGCCGTTAAATTTTTTCATTCGTGTATTCGTGTCCCAATTCGTGGACAGCCCGCGCCTTAAAACCCGAAGATGCCGCGATTAACCCGATGGTTCATCCGTGCTGCCCTCATCCATCTGATCGCTGCCCTGCTCCTGGGGTGGATCCTGGGTTTGGGGCGGATCATGGTGTTGCCGCCGATCCTGGCGGCGGCTAGCCCGGTGTATTTCCATCTGTTCATGCTGGGGGGCGTGGCCCAGTTCATCATCGGGGTGGCCTGGTGGATGTTCCCACCGTTGTCGAAGGAGCGCCCGCGCGGCAACGAGCCCCTGGCTTGGGCGGTGTTTTTCCTGTTGAACGGAGGGCTGATCCTCCGGGCGATCTGCGAACCGTGGGTGGCGGTGGCTCCCCAGCCCATCGCCCGCTGGGGGCTGTTGTTGAGCGCCCTGCTCCTGATGGCGTCCGGATGGATCTTCGTGGGGTTGCTCTGGCCTCGCGTGAAGGGGAAGTGAGATGCCGCCGTTGAGCCGTTATATGATCCGGATGGCCCTATTGCATCTGGCCTCCGGTTTCCTCGCTGGAGGCCTGATGCTGGCCCATAAGGCGTTCCCTTACGCGCCGTGGGTCATGCGTCTGCTTCCCTGGCATATCCACAGCCTCTTCCTCGGCTGGACCGTTCAGCTGGCCTTCGGGGTGGCCTACTGGATCTTCCCTCGCTTCGCCCTGGAGCGTCCGGGAGATCCGCGCGGGCGAGCGGGGTGGGCCTGGGCTTCTTTGGTGTTGTTGAACGCCGGTGTCCTCAGCGCCGGCCTCGCCGGCGCCGCGGGATGGGGAGTCGGGCTGGCCCTGGGAGCCGGGCTGGAGGCGATGGGGGTCCTCGCCTTTGTGATCCATCTATGGCCTCGAGTGCGCCCGGCGATCATCCAGTAAAATCACCGCAAGGAATATCCTGCTGATGCGAGGCCAGGGTATCGAAGGCGCCCGGCCCGGCGCCGGGAAATAAAGGGCTCCTCGATTCCTCCTGGCCAGAGGTTAAGTCTCTGACCGGATCATTGATTTCATCGGAGGAACATCATGTGGGATGCGCCCATCGTCCTGATTGCCGCATTCATTGCTGGAGCAATGAACGCCATCGCTGGCGGGGGAACTCTGGTATCCTTCCCGGCGCTGCTATGGCTGGGCCGTCATCCCATCCTGGCCAACGCGACCAACACAGTGGCCCTCCTCCCGGGATCCCTCGCGGGGGCCTTCGGGTTCCGCCATGAGTTGGGGCGGATCCGTCGCTGGTTGCTGGTCCTTTTCTGGCCCTCCCTGATCGGCGGATTCCTCGGGTCCTATGTGTTGCTTCACACGCCTGAACGAATGTTCCGGGCGATCATCCCCTATTTGCTGCTGTTTGCCACGATCCTCCTGATGATCGGCCCGCGACTCCATGGCTGGCTGCCGCGGTCCACCGCTTCGATCTCCACCCGGCGGTGGGCAGTCCTCGTTTTCTTTCAGCTTCTGGTGGGATTCTATGGCGGCTACTTCGGGGCTGGGATCGGCATCCTGATGCTGGCCGCCCTGGAATTGATGGGGCTGGAGGACATCTACCAGATGAATGGTTTAAAGAACGTGCTGGCCTTCACCATCAACGGGATCGCTGCTCTTTACTTTATCCAGTCCGGCGCTGTGCTCTGGGGGGATGTGCTGTGGATGGCGATCGGAGCGCTGGCCGGAGGATATGCTTCCTCCGCGATCGCCCGTCGGGTGGATCGCATCTGGGTGCGGCGGACCGTGGTGGCGATCGGTTTCCTGGTGGCATTCCGATCCTTCTTCCATTAAACTGGTTGTATGATGATCGGTTTTCTCCCTTTTAAGGATTGCTGAAAGCGAATTGAAGTCTCCTCTGTGGAATGCCGAACCGGACTGTCAGCTGAACCCCTGCTTCAGGAGAAAGGAGCGCGAGGATGCCACGGATCTTCGATGTGATCGAGTGGGCGGATGACACCGGTCGGGAGATCGTCCGGCGGTTCCCGGAGGAAGGGGCTGGGGATTTCCGTCTGGGCTCCCAGCTCATCGTGCGGGAAAGCCAGGTGGCGGTCTTCTTCCGGGATGGGAAAGCCCTGGACGTGTTCGGCCCCGGCCGCCATACCCTCACCACCGCCAACATCCCTCTCCTGATCAACCTGCTGGGGCCTCTCTTCAGCGGCCGTTCTCCCTTCACGGCTGAAGTCTATTTCGTCTCCACCCGGGAGTTTGTGGATTTGAAATGGGGAACCCCGGACCCCCTGGTGATCCGCAACCCGGGCATGGGATTGGGCATGGTCCTGCTTCAGGGCCATGGCACCTTTGCGATCCAGGTGAGGGATCCGCAGCTTTTCGTCAATAAGATTGTGGGGGTTCAGCGCCTCTACGAGACGGAACGCATCGTCGATTACCTGCGCAGCATCCTGGTGAGCAAGCTGGCCGACGTGGTGGGAAACTTCAACCGGCCGGTGGTGGATCTGGCGGGCTTCTTCGAGGAGCTGGGCGCTGCGGTGCGAGCGAAAGCCCAGGAAGATTTCCAATCTCTGGGGCTGGACCTCAAGGCGTTCTACGTGCAGTCGCTCCGGCCGTCCTCGAAGACCATCGAGGAGCTGCGGGCCATGGGGCTGCTGGACGTTCAGACTTACGCCCAGTTGCAGGCGGCTGATGCCTTGCGGGAGGCGGCTCAGCAGGAGCTGGGCGGGCTGGCCGCTGCCGGCGTGGGGGCAGGAGCCGGTTTCGGGCTGGCCCAGTTCTTCACTCAACTGTTCCAGGGGATGATGGCCCGACCGTCTGCGCCCACTGCGGTGCCGGAGGTGATGACCGTGGAGGAGGCGGCGGCTTACCTCAAGGTATCTCCAGATGATGTCCTTCAGCTGATCGAATCCGGGCAGTTGAAGGCCCGCAAGATCGGCGTCACCTACCGGATCAGCCGCTCGGCGATTGAGGAGTTCTTGAAGGGATGAGGATGGAGGTCCATGGCGGAGCGCTACGCTTTATTCAGCGTGACCGATCGGACGGGGCTGGTGGATTTCGCCCGGGGCCTGGTCGAGCTGGGATGGCGGATCCTCGCCACGCGGGGAACGGCCCACGCCCTTGCCACAGCGGGGATCCCGGTGATCTCGCTGGAGGAATGGACAGGCGTTCCGGAGATCCTGGGAGGGCGGGTGAAGACCCTCCATCCCAAGGTGCATGCGGGGATCCTGGCTCGACCCCTGGAAACCGACCTCGCGGAAGTGGCCGCTATAGGAGGGAAGCCCATCGATCTGGTGGCGGTGAACCTCTATGCCTTTGAAGAGGCGGCGCGGGGAGGTGGGATCGAGGAGGCGGTGGAGGCCATTGATATCGGCGGGGTGGCGTTGCTACGGGCGGCCGCGAAGAACTTCGCCCGGGTGATCGTGTGCAGCAGCCCCGAGGATTATCCGATTGTGCTGGAGGCGCTCCGCCAGAAGGGAGAAGCCCCCCTGGAATTGCGGAAGCGTCTGGCAGCCCGCGCGTTCCGGCTGACGGCGTGTTATGACGCGATGATCGCCCGGTATCTCGAGCAGGATCACGCGCCCTCCGGCGTGTTGCCGGAGACACTGCTTTTCTTCGCCCGGCTGGCGATCGCCTTGCGCTATGGTGAGAACCCTCATCAGGCCGGAGCCTTTTATCTGGATCCTTTCCGCCCCCTTCCGTTTGAGGTGCTCCAGGGGAAACCGCTCTCCTACAACAACCTGCTGGATCTGGAGGCGGCCTGGCGGGCGGTGCAGGATCTTCCCGGACCGGCTTCCGTCATTGTGAAGCACAACAATCCATGCGGCGCGGCTATCGCCGATACCCCGGCCGAGGCGTTCCGACGCGCCCTGGCCGGCGATCCGGAGAGCGCCTATGGGGGGATCGTCGCGTTCAATGGCGAGGTGGATGAGGAGACCGCAAGGGCTCTCCGGGAGATCTTTCTGGAGGTCATCGCCGCGCCCGACTACCGGCCCGAAGCGCTGGCGCATCTGGCGAAGAAGAAGGCCTGTCGGGTGATCCGCATGCAGGAGGAAGGGAATCCTGGCCTGGAGATCCGGAGTGCCCTCGGTGGATTCCTGGTTCAAACCCCGAACGATGAGCAGGAGGATCCGGGGGCGTGGCAGGTCGTCACCTCGCGGCCGCCGACTGCCTCGGAGTGGGAGGATCTACGGTTCGCCTGGCAGGTGGTTCGCCATGTCCGCTCCAATGCGATCGTTCTGGCTCGGGAAAGGCAGACGGTGGGGATCGGGGCAGGGCAGATGAGCCGGGTGGACGCGGTGCGGATTGCCGTCCTGAAGGCAGGGGAGCGCGCCCGGGGCGCCGTGCTGGCTTCCGATGCGTTCTTCCCGTTCCCGGATGGGGTGGAAGTCGCCGCGGCAGCGGGGGTGACGGCCATCATCCAGCCCGGCGGCTCCATTCGGGATCCCGAGGTGATCGAGGCCGCCGAGCGTCAGGGGATGGCGATGGTGTTCACTGGAAAGCGGCACTTCCGTCATTAACATTCCGATCGCCCGGTTGCCAGCTGGGGGCTTGATTGACCCCTGGTGGGCCCCGCCAGGATCGCCACGGCGCAACACGTGATTTTTCGTTCTGGCTCCCTGGGGGCGAGCCGGGCGCATTTGGCACCCGGCTCGCCCCTAAATTATCCCCCTTCCTATGGTCCAGAGGGAAAAAATCGAAAGGGGCTGGAAGGCTGCCCAGCCCCTTTTCTCTCCCCACGTCCCGTGGAGCCGTTAGGGGGACCTCAGACCTTCTGTTGCCCGTGGATTTCTACTCTGCGTAGATCCGAACGTAACGGTTAGGTTCTTTCCCGTAGCTGTGAGAGATCAGATTATACTGGCGGGCCAGAAGGTGTTGCTGGCGACGGATATATGCGTTCTGAGGGGACAGATCCACGTATTTCGCTTCCCCGTTGAGGATCTTCTGGATGGCCGCCTCCGCCTCCTCCAGCGCCTGGGCGAGGCGATCTTCCTCCTCTCCCTCCGCGGGTGTCAGGTTCAGGATATCCGCCAGACAGCTTTCGATCTGGGTCACGGTGTTCGAGCGGACCACATAGATCGGGATCCCCCGGCCTTCCGCCTCATGGAGCACCCGGGGATGACGGCGGTAATGGGCCTTGGTGGTGATCACCACGTCCGCTTCCCCGATCTGATCCACCACCTGGATGGGGGTCCCGAAGACGCTGGCTGCCCGCTGAAGGCGGTTCCTGGCCAGGCCTAACGGATACACCCGCAGGGGACGCCGCGGCCCATTGCCTGAAGGAAGCGGCGAGACCTGCCATGGCGCTTCCTCCAGATCTTCCTCCTCTTCAAAAGTACCCACGCGCTCCACCGTCACCCGTGTGGGGGCGGGCAGGGATTCCCCGGCGGCGATCGGCGTGGTGGAGATAATCTCCCCGCGCCAGAAGGGAAGGGGAGACTTCCCCACCATCATCGCCCGCCGGAACCGAGGCTTCTCGATATGGATGCGCCCCTCCTCATCCCGATAGCGCAGCTCTACATCCGGCTGCTGGCCCCGCAGGAGCGCATCCACGCTGGCGGCCACATCGTGATGGACCAGGAGCCGCTGGCGGTCCTGGATCTCGATGAGCACATCGAACGTGGGGGGCGCGCGTCGCTCCAGGACAGTCTTCTGCGTGCCACGCCGCCTGGCCTCCTCGTCGGAGAGCGTCACGCTCTCGATACCCCCCACGAGATCGGAGAGGGTGGGATTCATCAGGAGGTTCTCCAGGGTGTTCCCGTGAGCAGTGGCGATCAGCTGCACCCCTCGCTCGGCGATGGTGCGAGCCGCAACGGCCTCCAGCTCGCGCCCGATCTCATCGATGATGATAACCTCGGGCATGTGGTTTTCCACTGCCTCGATCATCACCTCGTGCTGGAGGCTGGGCTTGGGGACCTGCATGCGGCGCGCACGGCCGACCGCTGGATGCGGGATGTCCCCGTCGCCTCCGATCTCGTTCGAGGTATCGACGATGATCACCCGCTTGTGCTCTGCCAGGACCCGCGCCGCCTCCCGCAGCATGGTTGTCTTGCCGACGCCCGGGCGGCCCAGCAGGAGGATGTTCTTGCCGGAGAGGATGATGTCCTTGATGATCTCGATCGTGCCGTAGACCGCGCGGCCGACCCGGCAGGTTAAGCCAATGATATTGCCGCGCCGATTGCGGATCGCGCTGATCCGGTGCAAAGTCCGCTGGATCCCGGCCCGGTTGTCCGCATCGAACTCTCCAATGCGGGAGACGACATATTGCAGGTCCGCTTCGGTCACTTCACGCTGGCAAAGGGTCACCTCCCCATCTGTATATCGGGCCTCCGGATATCGACCCAGGTCCAGCACGACCTCCAGCAGGGCTTCATTTCGATTCCGATCCCGCACGGCCCGGGCGATGTCTGGAGGCAGAACGTTCAACAGCGCTTCCAGGTCGTCTGTGATCTGAAATTGTGTCATCCTTATGCTGATACTCCTCCCATCAGGATTCAGGGCATGCCCCCTGGGGCCATCCTTCAGGATGACCTGCCCCTGAAGGGGTCCGGGGGCCGGTCCAGGGGGCTGATCCCTTAATCACTTTATTTTAACGCAATTTCCGATTTGCATACATCTTCCATTAGGCAGGATCACCCGCTTTTTCGTAATCTGAACATTCCCAGAGAGGCAGGTCGGGCGCCAAAGACGCCCGGCTCGTCCCCAAGGGTGCAAGGCCATCCGCTGGACCCGAACAGGATAATGACGGGAAAGCCCTGGGACAGGATCCGGGATTTCCAGGGCGGATTGGCGGTTCGTTGCCTGAGCGTGGTTTCAAACATCCTCCAGGAGCGCCGCCCGCATCACCTCAAGCGGGGCTTCCTGGCCTGTCCATAAGGTGAATGCCCGGGCCCCCTGGTGGAGGAGCATCCCCAGGCCGTTGAAAGCGGGGATCCCGGCCTCCTCTGCCAGGGCCATCAGGCGGGTCTGTGGCGGCTCATAAATGAGATCGATGACACCCTGCAGGCCCCATGGGAACGGACGCTCCGGCGGCCATGGAGATGCCTCGATCTCCGGTGCCATGCCCACCGGCGTGGTGTTGATCAGCAGGGCGACGCCCTCGGGAGGAGGCTCTTCCGGGCGGAGGACATGAACCGGCGGCAGGCGAAGGCCTGCTGGGGGGAAAGTTTCGCTCAGCTCGGCGATCAGGCGGACAGCCCGTTCATAACTCCGATTGATCAGGAAGATCTCCCGGGCCTCCTCCATCGCCAGGGCCGCCAGGACGGATCGGGCCGCTCCGCCGGCTCCCAGAACGACAACAGCCTGCCCTCGGGCTGAAAGCCCGGTTTCCGCCAGGGCCTGGCGGAACCCCTCCACATCCGTGTTCTCCCCAACCCATCGCCCTTCCACCACCCGCAGGGTGTTCACCGCCCCGATCGCCCGGGCCAGGGGGGAGATCTCATCCAGATAGGGGATTACAGCGGTCTTGTGCGGCACGGTGACATTGGCCCCAAGGAAGCCCATCGCCCGCAATCCCCGGATGGCCGCCTCGAGATCCGGAGGCGCCACCGGCAGGGGCACATAAACCCAATCCAGACCCAGGGCAGCGAAGGCCGCGTTGTGCATTTGAGGGCTTCGACTATGGGCCACCGGCCATCCTAAAAGACCAACCAGACGGGTCGTGCCGCGGATCCTCATGGGACCTCCTGAATAATCTTCTCGCGTGCTGGACTTTGAGACCCTGGAGCGGAGGCACATTCTTGAACGAAGAATTTTTTCATTAGCATGAGGCAGTAGATCCAATGAGCATAGCAGCCTGCAAAATTGGCCTGAGGTCGATTTCCAGGCTATGCTGAGATGATGTGGACTCTGGGCGAGCCTGTCCATCCTCCCATTTGGAAGATTGGGAGAGTGATGGGGCTGCCCTCGACGGCTCAGAACACAACCTGTGGGTAAATTTTACGGTGAAGAGGGTTTTCATGAGGAAGGCCACCGGGCTTTTTCATCACCGGAGCGTCCCCAACATCCTGTTCATCCCCCCTCCCCGCGGCCCGAAGGGCCGTAGGGAGAGGAATCCAGGGGAATGGGTCCATCTGCTGGACCTGAACGGTATGAGGACGGAAATGCTCTGAGGAAGGCCGCCTGCGGCCTTCCCCAGGAATAAGGTTTTTCTCTCCCCTTCCACGGCCCGAAGGACTGTGGAAGGGAGACTTCATCTGCCCAGTTACGCAACCCATCTATTGGAGTGAACGATCCGGATGCTACATCCGACGCAGATCCGCGCTCTTTCCGTTCGAGAGGCCATCGCCTGGGCAGCCCAGCGGGTCCGGGCGACCCAGCCCCGGCTGGCGGCTGAGGTGTTGCTGGCCCATACCCTGGGGGTCTCGCGGGTTTACCTGCTGGCCCATCCGGAACGGGTCCTGACGGATTCCGAATGGGAAACCTTCGCTCAACTGGTGGCACGCTCCGCCCGGGGGGAGCCGCTGTTTTACCTGATCGGCGAGCGGGAGTTCTATGGGATGCCGTTTAAGGTCACCCCGGCCGTCCTCATCCCGCGGCCGGAGACGGAACATCTGGTGGATGCGGCCCTGGAATGGGCCCGGAGCCGGGCGTATCGCGCCTACACTCCGCTCACCTTCGCGGACATTGGCACGGGATCCGGGTGTATCGCGGTGGCCCTCGCGGTTTATTTACCTAATAGTCGAGGATATGCCACGGACCTATCTCCGGAGGCTCTGGAGATCGCGCGGGAGAACGCGACCCGTCATGGGGTTGTCCATCGGCTGACCTTTCTGGAGGGCGATCTTTGCGCCCCGCTGCCGGAGCCAGTGGACCTTCTGGTCGCCAATTTGCCCTACGTCGCCCGCTCCGAATGGGAGGAACTGGATCCGGCGATCCGGGAATACGAGCCGATCCTGGCGCTGGATGGGGGACCGGATGGTCTGCAGGTGATCCGGCGGTTTCTGGCCCAGGCCCCGGATTACCTGCGGCCGATGGGGGCGGTGTTCCTGGAGATCGGGGCCGGGCAGGGCGCAGCCGTTCTCGATCTGGCCCGCTCCGCCTTCCCACGGGCGGTGGTCCGTTTGCTGAAAGATAGCGCTGGCCTCGATCGGGTGGTGGCGATTACCCATTAGACTCGTTAAGTTGCCATGTTGTGAACTGGGGGCTTCCGGGTGGTGGGACAGACGCTGAACCCGAGCGGGCACTGCCAGGACCGTAACAGACAACAGAGCATCGTTCAGTCATGACTGTGTGGAGGCCTCGAGCTGCTGGCGCAACGTTATATTCCTCATCAAAGGGGGGAAGGATGCGGATCGCAATCGGCGCGGATCATGCGGGCTATGCGTTGAAGGAAACGCTCGTAGCGTATATGCGGGAGCGGGGGCTGGAGGTCCTGGATTTCGGAACTCATAGCCCGGATTCGGTGGATTATCCGGACTATGCCCGGGCCGTAGCGGAAGCGGTGGCCCGTGGGAATGCGGACTTCGGGGTGCTGATCTGTGGCACGGGCATCGGTATGTCGATCGCCGCCAATAAAGTGCCCGGGATCCGCGCTGCGGCGGTCTCGGACGTGTATTCGGCCCGGATGAGCCGCGCGCATAATGATGCGAACATCCTGTGCATGGGAGGGCGGGTGGTAGGGCCTGGGCTGGCGATCGAGATCCTGGAGACCTGGTTGCGCACCCCTTTCGAAGGGGGGCGCCATGCCCGCCGTCTGGAGAAAATCCGGCAGCTCGAAACCGATTGTGGGCTCTCCTCTTGAATCCACTACATAGACCCTGAATGGATCTTTTAGGTGCCCCCGACTTTTTCTCCATCCCTGGAGCGCAAGGGGGGGAGAAAATATCTTTCCCTAAATAAAAAAGGGAGAATTGTCCAATGACCTCCATCGGGATAGCCTGTGTGCAGCTGGAAGCAAGGGGTCTGGAGAGCGCGGAGGAGGCTCTGGAGCGGGCGCTCGAGCGGGTGGAGGAGGCTGGTCGCTATCAGCCGGCGATCATCCTGCTCCCGGAGTGCACTTACCCAGCGTATTACCTGCATTCCCTGGAAGCTTACCGACGATCCGAACCGCGCTCGACGGAGGACGTCCTCCGACTGTTTGGGGAGAAAGCCCGTCGGCATCGAACCTATATCGCGGTTGGCCTGGCCCGGCCGACCTCCTCCGGGCGGTTGCGCAACTCCATCGCCTTTCTCAGCCCGGAGGGGGAGGTCCTGGGCCTTTACGATAAGATCTTCCTGTGGCACTTTGATCATGAATGGTTCGAGCCGGGGTCGGATCTCCCGATCTTCGATCTCCCCTTCGGGCGTGTGGGGCTTATGATCTGCGCCGATGGGCGGATGCCGGAGATCCCCCGGGCTCTGGCTTTGCAGGGAGCCCGGCTGATCCTGGACGCTACAGCCTTGGTGACCTCCATCGGTGACCCGAGGGCCCGCACCAATCCTCAGGTGCTTTATATGCTCCCGGCGCGGGCGATGGAGAACGGGGTGTGGATCGCGGTGGCCAACAAAGTGGGGATGGAGGCCGGCAGCGTCCTCTATTGCGGCCGCAGTGGGGTCATCGCCCCGGATGGGCAATATCAAGCGATGGGAAGTCCGGATCGCGAGGAGATCGTATTGGCGGAGATCGACCTGGGAACAGCCCCTGGCCCGCGGGTGCGGCCGGCGGAGTCGGACCCTTTGCTGATGGCTTCCGTTGAAGAACTACCAGTGGCCCGAGAGCTCCGCAAGCCCATCCCTCCGGATGCCCTCTACCTCCGGGTCGGCCTGCTTCAGATGGGGGCTTACTCCACGACAGCGGATTGGATGCAGCGTATCGAAGCGCTGGGGGAGATCCTGATCCGTCAGGGGGCTTCCCTCCTGGTCATATCCGGGCCTCCCCCAGGCCCCGATTCGGCCCTGGAAGCCCTGGAGGCCCTCAGCGCCCGATGGCAGTGTGGGCTGGTTGTTCCACTTCTTGAAGAGAGGGAAAAGGGCCCAGCACGGGTGGCGCTTCATCTCCTGGACAGCGGGCGGCGGATCGGCGTCTATCGTGGGAGCGGACAGAAGGGATCTCCGGTTTATCCAATCAGCGGAGGAACGATTGGGGTGCTTTCAGAATCTGAGGGATGGGCGCCGGAGGTTGCCCGCGGCGCGATGTTGCGAGGGGCCGAGCTCCTGGTGTGGTGGGTATCGGCCGCGGGGCCCGATCTTCACACTCTGGCCCGTGCCCGGGCGGACGAGAACCGGGTGTTCGTGGCCCTGGTCGCTCCGCCCGGCGAGGCAGCGGGCGTCGCATCCGCCGTTTTCGATCCCCTGGGCCAACCGCTGGCCACGGGAGTTCCCGGGGCCGAGCATGGAATCCTGGTCTCCCTGTTTCGGCCCCTCACGCGCCATAAAGAGATGGCTCCTGGATCCCACGTGGTGTTCAGTCGGAGGCCAGAGGCCTTTTCGGGTCTCCTAGGATGATTGGCCCGCCTGTCCGCCTTTCAGAAGATAAACAATCGGAAAGCAGGGGCAGCGACAAAGCTGCCCCTGCTTCGTTTCACGCTTCTCGGACCCACTCTGCCTGGGCGGCGGCAACTCCCGCGCCAGGGGAGGTCGCATGGCCCAGACGGCGCAGGGCGATCTCGATCGCGCTGAGGGTCTGGAGGAGGGCCGGCAGCCCGATCTCCCCCATATGGCCCACCCGGAAGGAGCGGCCGCGCAGCGCCGGGTGGATGGCGCCCGCGACCGTCACTCCCGCCGCCTCGATCTCCCGCAGCAGTCGATCATCGATCCCGTTCGGGTAATAAATCACGCTCAGGGTGACGGCCGTCCAGGCGGGGTCCCGAGGCACGAGCTCCAGCTCCATCGCCCGGAGCCCGGCCCGGAAGGAGCGCGCGATCCGCTCATGGCGGGCCCATCGGGCTTCCATCCCTTCGGCCCGGATCCGGCGAAGAGAAGCGACCATCGCCGCGACCAGGTTCACGGCCGGCGTCGCGAAGTAAGCGGGCCGCCCGACCTGATAGGCTTCCATCACCGGAAGCCACTTCCCCCAGTCCACGTAGTAAGAGCGGGTGCGGGTCCGCCGACGGCGGTAGGCCTCCAGCGCAGCCGGGCGGGCCATCACGATCGCCAGGCCTGGCGGCACCGCCAGTGCTTTCTGGGATCCCGTGAGCGCCACATCGACGTCCCAGGCGGTCTGGTGAAAGCGCTGGCCTCCCACAGCGCAAACCCCATCCACGACGACCAGAGCACCGTAACGGTGGGCCAGGGCAGCCCAGCGCTCCACCGGCGCCACCACTCCAGTGGAGGTGTCGACGTGGGTGATCGTAAGGACTTTGGCCCCATCCCGGAGCGCCGCTTCGACCTGCGTATCCTCAGGGAGCGCGCCGGGCTCAGCGGTTACCCGGACCACCTGGGCCTCCAGCCATTCGGCCAGCTCAGCCATCCGCGCGGCGAAATAGCCGGTGTCCACCACTACCACGCGATCGCCGGGCTCGACCAGGTTGGCCAGGGCCATCTCCATCGCCAGGGTCCCGGACCCCGCGACCAGGAAGGGCTGGCCATCCGGCGCATCGAAGACATCATTGAGGCCTGTAAGGGCTTCCTGCATCAGGGCGGCAAAGGCGGTGGACATGTGGCTGAGCGGCGGGCGGGCCATCGCCTCCAGGACCTCGGGGTCCACTTCCACCGGACCGGGAATCATGAGCAGGGTGTGGTGCGCCATGGGTCGTGCTCCGAATGGGTTTGGAGGAAATTGAGGGAACTCCTCCTCGCGGCCCTTTGGGCCGCGAGGAGGGGATGAAATTTATTTCAGGGGTGGGTCGGGCACCATCGGCACTCGATCCAGCCCTAAGAGCCCTGAAAAGAGGGCCAACCGCGCAACTCCTACCCGTGTCGTCAGCGGCCGGCCTTCCGGGAGGCGGCCCGTTTGCGTCGGGCCATCGGAGGACCTTCCTTCCCCCATATGACCCGTCCATACGAGAAAACGAGGTGGAAACCCATATTGTAGATTTTCTCCCGCACTTCCGGGCGGGCGCGATAGCAGAAACACACCGGGACGATCAGGCGTTCCTTCTTTTCTCCCCGCTCGAAGTTCAAGTATTCTGCGACCAGCGGCAGCTTCTCGGCGAAGCGATCCACTTCCCTGACCGTTATGTTGTATTTCACTTCACCGACGATCCAGATCTCATATTTCGGACGAGCAGGATCGTAGGCCCTTCCGAAAATGTCAACTTCCAGCATGTGATCATCCCAGCTAAGGAAGGCACGCTCCAGGACATCAACCCTCCATCCCAACTCCCGGGTGAACACATCATGAATAGCGATGTAAGCGGCGTCTTCCAGATCGCCTCCGATGATGTCGCTCAGGGCGCCGACCTGACGAGCCATTTGCTCCATCGCTCGCCCCAGGCGGGCGACCGTTTCCTCCAGGTGGCTGACGCGTTCTTCGGTGCGGGCCTGGGCTTCGGCGAGGCGGGCGATGGCTTCCTCCAGGCGGCGTTGTCCTTCTTCGAGGCGGCTGACGCGTTCTTCGGTGCGGGCCTGGGCTTCGGCGAGGCGGGCGATGGCTTCCTCCAGGCGGCGTTGTCCTTCTTCGAGGCGGCTGACGCGTTCTTCGGTGCGGGCCTGGGCTTCGGTGAGGCGGGCGATGGCTTCCTCGAGGCGGGCGAAGCGCTCTTCGGCCCGCGCCTGGGCTTCTTCCAGGCGGGCGAGGCGTTCCTCGGCCTGAGCCTGCGCTTCGACGAGGCGAGCGATGGCTTCCTCCAGCCGGCGCTGCCCCTCTTCGAGGCGGGCGACGCGTTCCTCGGTGCGGGCCTGAGCTTCGGTGAGGCGGGCGATGGCTTCCTCGAGGCGGGCGAAGCGCTCTTCGGCCCGCGCCTGGGCTTCTTCCAGGCGGGCGAGGCGTTCCTCGGCCTGAGCCTGGGCTTCGACGAGGCGAGCGATGGCTTCCTCCAGGCGAGCGAGACGTTCTTCCGTGCGAATCTGAGCTTCAACGAGGCGTGTCAGCGCTTCCCCCATTTGGGTCTGGACTCCCATCAGGCGAGCCAGCCCTTCTGCGATGGATGCATATCCCCTGTTCAGCTGTTCCACATTCCCTTGAAGGTCACGAACAGCCTCCTGGAGGATTTTCACCAGCTGGTGTAAATTCGCGCTTTCCTGTTTCTGCCGCTCGGCCAGACGGTCCAGGGCCCTCAGGAGAGCATCTACCGTGGCCTCTTCAAACACCTTTCGGAGGATCGCGCGCAATGTCTCCTGTTCTTCCTGGGAGAGGGTCTGCATCTACAGCCCTCCTCGCAAAATGGTTCCATATCAGTTTAGCACATCTTCATTAAGAGAGCTGTGGAGTTCTTAAAACAATGAGGCTTCTGGGCCATCCAACCTGTGGGGCGGATGGGCCTTTGATTCCGCGGCCCGGATCCGTTTTCCCAATGCGGGATGGGTGTAGAAAATCCATTCGACCCAGGGCTCGGGGTCCATCTCTGCCAGATTTTGCTCCCCCAGCTTGCGCAGGGCCGCGGCCAGCGCCTGGGGCCGCCCGCATAGCTGGATCGCCCGTTGATCTGCCTTCCATTCCCGCCAGCGCGACCACGCATTCATCGGGATCATCATCCCCAGGCTGAAGAGGAAACCGCCCAGCGTCAGGGCCGGCAAGCTTGAGGGATGATCCAGGCCCGGGAGCCCCAGGCCTCGAATGAGCGGGGGCAGGAGCTGGGCTCCGATGAAAAACCCAAGGAGGTTCAGGGAGCTCCCGAAGACCAGACCCAGGGGGATATCCCGGTGAAGGTGATGAGCGAGCTCGTGAGCCAGGATGGCCTCGATTTCCTCCGGCGTGTAACCCTGAAGCAGCGTGTCCCCCACCACGATCCTTCGGGTTGGGCCCAGCCCCATCAGCCCCGCGTTGGCCGCCCGGGTCCGGCGGCTCATATCGACCGTGAAGACGCCGCGAACCCGAACACCTGCCCGCGCCGCCAGATGAGTCAGCCGGGAGATTAACTCCGGATCCTCCAGTGGGCGGAACCGATAGAAGAGGGGGGCCAGCAGCACAGGGGCCAGCTGGGTCATGAGAACCGCAAAGAAAACCCAGAAGATTCCCACAGGCAGCCACCATGTTTGAGGCCAGCGCCGAAAGGCCAGATAGAGCCCTCCGATCAGGGGCAATCCGATCAGCGCCCCTATCCCCAGCGCCTTCAGGCGATCCGCGAGCCATCCTTTATGGGTCTGGGTGGAGAGGCCAAAGCGGTGGGGGAGAAGGAACCCACCGTAAAAGTCCAGCGGTAGCGAAAGCAGCACCCAGCCACCCCCGAACAGCACGGCCATCCCCATCACGTCCAGGGGAAAAGGAAGCGCCTGCGCCCAGGCCTCGCCAGCCTGGCGGGCGAAGCCGGAGAGAAGCCAGAGAAGTCCATGGGCGAGGAAAAGGCCCGTCTCCACCAGCCACAAACGACGACGAAGCCGGGCATAGCGTTTCGCTTCCTGCTGGCGATCCATCATGGCGGAATTCATGTCACCAGGATGATGTAGGACAACTGCTTGCAGTTGTCCTACATCATCGTTCGGGCTTCAGGATCACCACCTTGCCAGAGTAAAGGGAGCGGAATCGCTCCGCATCGGCCTCTGTGCCCGCCACGCCCGCGCCATAGTGCATGGGGATCGCGACCCTGGGCGCAATGGCCGCTGCCGCCTGGGCGGCCTCCTCCGCCGTCATCACATAGGTCCCGCTGACCGGAAGGAGGGCGATATCGCAGCGGATCTCCTTCATTTCGGGGATGAAGTCGGTGTCTCCCGCGAAGTAGAGGCGTTCCCCCTCGATGGTGAGGACGAATCCCAGCCCGCCGGCCTCTTTCGGATGGAAACGTTTGTTGATGTTATAGGCCGCCACGGCTTCGATCTCCACGCCCATGACGGAGAGTCGTTCGCCGGGGCGCATCGCACGGGCACCCTTGACTTTGGCAGCCGCAGCCGGGCTGCCGAGGATTACGGTTTCCGGCTTGCGCAGCCGGGTGATATCCTCTGGCGAGCAATGGTCGAAGTGCTCATGGCTGATCAGGATCAGGTCCGCCTTCGGCGCATCCGCGGGGACCTGCCAGGGATCCAGGTAGATCACTGGAGGCCCGTCGATGCGGAAGGCGTCATGGCCGAGCCAGTGGATCCGGCTCAGAAGACGAAGGGGCTGCTCCATGGGAGACCTCCTGTAAGAGCAAGTTATGAGATTACGGTCTTCCGCCCCGTTCGCGTAACCCTCAGGAGGAAGACAATCCCTCATCCTCCCGACCCGGGAGGCCGCAGCGAGGGGCCCATTGGACCCCCCTGAGCGGAGAGACAAATTGAACAATGAGGAAACGGGCCGCGAGGAGAGAGCTTCCCCTAAAAGAACTATAGACTCAATCTGACGGAGAAGGCAAGGATCGCTCGTTCTTTATTACACAGGAAGCTTCGGAGGAATCCGCGGATCCTGCCGCAGCAGGGTTGCTCCACTTCCGAAATCGCGCAGGATACGGGGGATCAGACGCTCCAATCGGCAGAGCAGGCGGTAAGCGCCCGCCTCCACCTCAGGGGATAGACCCTCGCCATGACTGAAGTCCTGGCCCACAATCCCATACACAATCATCTGCAAGGGGGGCTCATGGAGCATGCGGGCGAGGGTAATCGCTTCCCATAAGGAAATCCCATGGGTTGAAAACCAGCGTCCTTGCGGATCAATCAAAAGGCGATCCCATCGAAGCCGCAGGAGGGTTCCTGGAGGCTTTGCGGCTATGACGGCATCGACGATCCAGGTGATCGTTGCCCCTTCCCATGCCTGGGCCAGGGCGATGGGATCCGGAACTCCCATGGGGATCACCATCAGCCCCGGGTGGCTCCTGGCCTGGATGCGCCGGGCGACCCAGAGGCCCACCCCATCGTCCCGTCGCATTGTATGGCCCAGGCCGATGAGCACCAGGCGAGGCTGGGGCTTCATCCGGTCTCGATCTCCAGCCGCAGAAAATGCGTGGCGCATGAGATGCACGGATCGTAGTTTCGGATCGCCTGCTCACAGCGCCATGTGATCTGGTCCTTTGGCAGGGAAAGCAGGCGAGGCACCAGTTTCCGCAGATCATCCTCCATGCGCCGCTGGTTCTGCGAAGTAGGCGGGACGATCTTTGCTTCTTCAATCAGGCCGTCCGCACGGATCCGATAGCGATGGTAAAGGATCCCCCGCGGGGCCTCGCTGGCGCCGTAACCGGTCCCGGGGCGCACCTCCACCGGTTCCCAGGGGCGATCCGGCGGCTCATAGCGCTCGATCAGGCGCAATGCCTCCTCGCAAGCATGGAGGATCTCGACCCCGCGGACCAGAAGGCTCCGGAAGGGGTTGCGAACAGGCGGGGTGAGACCGATGGAGAGGGCCACCTCCCGGGCAACCGGAGTGAGTTGAGGGAAGTTCAGATTGAAACGGGCCAGGGGCCCGACCATATAGCTGCCGCGCCCCCGGACGATGGAATGCAGAGCATTGCTGTAAGGCACCTGGAATTCCTCGAAAACCTCCTCGAATCCGGAAACGGGCACCAGAAGGCCTTTGCTGGAACGGATCTGGCCCTCCAGGATCGCATATTCCTCCGGGTGGTAAAGGGCGACGAACTCATAATCTTCTTCAAAGTCCGGGAATTCCAGACCGGCCATCCAGCGAAGGGCTTCCACGATGAAATCACGAGCCCGGGCGAGCTCCTCTTTATGCTCCAGGAGATCCCTTCGGGAGGGGACAGAGTAGAAGCCCCCGATCCGGACGTTAATGGGGTGGATCTCGCGGCCGCCGATCCGGGCCATCAGGGCGTTTCCCGCCTTTTTGATCTGCAATCCCTTTTGCACCCACTCCGGGTGATCTCGAGCCATATGAAGCGCGCTCTCATAGCCGAGGAAATCTGGCAGATGCAGGAGGAACATGTGGAGCGCGTGGCTCTCGATCCACTCGCCGTAATAGAGCAGAAGCCGCAGGTCCCGGATGGGGCCCTTCACCGAAAGACCGAACAGGCTCTCGATCGCATTGCACGCGCTCATCTGATAGGCAACGGGGCAGATCCCGCAGATGCGGGCGGTGATGTCCGGCGCCTCGTCAAAGCGGCGCCCGCGCAGGAACGCTTCGAAGAAACGGGGGGGCTCGTAGATCTCCAGGCGCAGCTCGTGCACCTGGCCGTTCCGAACCCGAACGTGCAGGGCGCCTTCTCCCTCCACCCGCGCCAGTGCATCAACTCGAACGGTCAACGTCCGCGGCCTCTGCATAGCGCTCTCCTGCCTCTTTGAAAGCGGGGGCATACGCGTTGAACGTTCGGAACAACCGAACCAGATCCGGGGAGGCCATCCCACGCGCCAGCAGCCAGTTCCCCAGGCTGGTCGGATTGGGCGTCTCCATGGGGCCGAAGCAGCCATAGCATCCCCGTCGATAGGCCGGGCACAGGGCTCCGCAGCCGGCCTGGGTGACCGGGCCCAGGCATGGGGTCCCCTGAGCCACCATGACACAGACGATCCCGCGACGCTTGCATTCGATGCACACGCTGTGGTTCGGGATGCTGGGGCGCCGGCCGTTCAGGAAGGCGCTGAGCAGCTCCAGCAGCGGCCCTTTCCCGATGGGGCAACCCCGCAACTCGAAATCGACCGGCACGTAAGCGGATGCGGGGAGGGATTTCTCGAGGGTTTTGATGTATTCCGGGCGGGCGTAGACGAGGTCCAGGAAGCCACGCACATCCGCGAAGTTCCGCAGCGCCTGGATCCCGCCGGCGGTGGCGCAGGCCCCAATGGTGACCAGAAATCGGGTCTGCCGTCGGATTTTGCGGATCTGTTCGACCTGCTCCGGGGTGGAAATGCTGCCCTCCACCAGGGAGATGTCATAGGGCCCGCGCACGATCGCTCGCGAGGCTTCCAGGAAGTAGGCGATTTCGATCTCTCCCGCCAGCGCGAGTAGCTCGTCCTCGCAATCTAACAGCGTCAACTGGCAACCATCACATGAAGCGAATTTCCAGACCGCCAGCTTGGGCTTTCGACGCCGCGCCATCAGCCGCACCTCCTGAAGCCTGCCTGAAGGATTGTTTATATAGGAGTTACGCAGTTGAAAGCTCTAAAGGTGGAGCGGAATGGCTCCACCCCCCCTTTCTCCCCCCTCCCCACGGCCCAAAGGGCCGTGGGGAGGGGGGAGAAAAATCCTTGCCCCCATGGGAAACGAACTGCGTAAGTTCTATTTATAATTCCCGAATCTCGAGCAACGAGCGCACTCGAGGGAGCGGGAACACCGGCCCGTCCCGGCAGATGAAAGCAGGGCCAAACTGGCAATGGCCGCAGAAGCCCACAGCGCACTTCATGTTCCGCTCCAGGGAGAGAAAGATCTGCTCCGCTGGGACCCCGCGATCTTCCAGTTCGCGGACAGCTACCCGCAGCATCACCTCGGGGCCGCACATCAGGACCACCGCGCGCCGCATGTCCAGGAACCGTTCCACCAGGGGCAACAGCGTCGTGACCACGCCGATGTGTCCTCGCCACAATTCATCACCACGATCCACCGTAACGAAGACCTGGAGATCCAGACGTCCACGCCAGCGCTCCAGCTCCGGCTGGTAGAGGAGATCCGCCGGTGTTCGGGCTCCATACAGAAGAACGATCTGCTCATAATTCGGGCGGTGGGCAAGAAGGTATTGCAGGGCCGGGCGCAGCGGGGCCAGACCGATGCCTCCGGCCAGGATCAGGATGCTATGGCCGCGGACCTCTTCAAGCGGCCAACCATGACCGAAGGGCCCCCGCACCCCCACCACATCTCCCCGGCGGAGCCGAGCCAGGGCTCGGGTGACATACCCGACCGCCCGCACGGTGTGCTCCAGGTCATGGGTTCGGGGATGCACGCCGCTGATCGAGATCGGAACCTCGCCGATGCCGAAGAGATAGAGCATATTGAACTGGCCGGGTTGAAAGGAGAAAACCTCGCCATCCAGGGGGCGGAGGCGCAGGGTGATCGTGTCTGAGGTTTCCCGCCGGACCCCGGTGACCTGAAAGGGAGAGGGGAGGAACAGATTCGGAACCGGAGAAGATGTCGCCTGGGAGATCATGCTGGCCTCCTCTCCGGTGGCGGAGCATAGAGGTCCAGAAGCTGCAGGCGGGTGGCCTTGAGCCGCCCGGCGACCACGGTTAGCAGCCGGCTCAGGATCCAGGCCGCGAGGGCGCAGTCCTGACTCATCCGGGCCCGCAGCTGGGCGGCATCCAGAACCACCGCGGTGGTCTCCACCAGGGCCCGGGCATCGAATTCCCAGCGGTAAGGGGGAAGGGCCCACGACCAGCCCACGATCTCCCCGGCGCTCGCTGTTTGCAGGCGCAGGGAGCCGCGCTCCGGGACGAACATCTCGATGGCCACCAGACCGTCGACAATGAGGAAAAAGGCGTCGGCGGCCCGGCCTTCCCGCAGGAGCAGCGTATCCGGCACATAGGTCTGTAGCCGGGCGATCTCCGCCAGGCTCTCTTTCCAGGCTTCATCCATATCGTGAGTGAAGGGGTGCTGGCGAAGCGCTTCCAGGATCTCGGCCTTCGACATCGACTCACCTCCTCTCGCTCGTCAGGGCGCTGTCCGTCTGCCGGATCGCATGGACTTCCTCTGTGAGGTCGATGCCTACCGGGCACCACGTGATGCAACGCCCGCAACCCACACAGCCCGAGGTTCCGAATTGATCCCACCAGGAAGCGAGTTTGTGGGTCAGCCACTGGCGATAGCGGGCCTTCGCGCTCTGACGGATGGGGCGCCCGGCGGTATACGTGAAAGCGGTGGTGAAGCAAGAGTCCCAGCGACGCACCCGCTCCGCCTGAGCCCCGGCCAGGTCGCTCACATCCTCCACGGTGAAGCAGAAACAGGTGGGGCAGACCATCGTGCAGTTCCCGCAGGTCAGGCAACGCTGAGCGACTTCCTCCCATCGAGGATGTTCTAAGTTGCGATACAGCAGGGCGGGGAGGTCCGTGGCATCCAGCTGCCGGCCCATGGAACGGGCGGTCTCTTCCAGGCGGGCTTCGACAACGGACCGATCGGCTTCCGTGGCCGGTGTGCAGGGGATTTCCGCCAGGAGAGCGGCTCCGCGCTCCGTTCCGATCTCCACGATGAAGACGTCCGGGAGCTCGGTGAGGACAAGGTCCGCGCCGGGCGGGGCTTTGGGTCCTGTTCCCATCGAGGCGCAGAAGCAGGTCCCTCCGGCAACCGTGCACTGCACGGCAATGAGGAAGATTGCCTCGCGGCGGGCCCGGTAAACGGGATCCACGTAGGGACCGCCCATGAACACCCGGTCAAGGATCGCGATGGCATGCAACTCACAGGCTCGAACCCCGAGGAAGGCATAGCGGGGGGGCGGATCCGTCGAAGGGGTCCACTCGAAACCCTGGCCGTTGCGGCGGGCCTGACCCAGGGAGAAGATAGGAGGATGGAGGAACTGCTTCCAGGAGTGCGGGCCAACCGCGAAGCCGAAGAAGGTTTCATCCTCACGGCGCTTCAGCCGGTAATATCCTTTTTCCTGCTCATCCGTCCATCCGATGGGGAGGTCCGTGAGGCGCTGGATTTCATCATAGATGATGGCGCCATCCCGGATGCGGGGGCCAATCACTGTGTAACCCTGGCGGCGCAGGGCATCGAGCAACTCCTGGAGCCGCGTCTTTTCCATCCGCCAGGCCTGGCCGGGGGTCAGAGTCCGAGATCCCAGGCTCACCACAGCAACCCTCCTTGGGGGATGGGACCGGGCGGGCTGCTGAAGACAACCCGCCCCGCTCTAAGGTCTCTTTGAGCTTATGGCCTCCGTGTCCCAGGAAAGGGAATCCGAAAAGGAGAGCATAGCGGGCAACGGAGCCGCTTCTCCTCGAGGTCGATTGTATCCAGACTCCGGATCCCTTACCGCTGAGCTTGCTCACCCGATATTGTGATTTATTTCACAATTAACAGATCCGGGGCAACTGCTCGCCGGCCAGCATGCTCACCACCCGGAACCCGCCGATCCGGGTGCGGAGCAGGACCAGGTGGCGAGGATCCTCCACCACCTCTCCAATGATGGCGGCTTCCCGCCCCAGGGGATGCGCCCGCATGGCCTCCAGAACCCGTTCCGCGTCTTCACGGGCGACGATGGCCACCAGCTTGCCCTCGTTGGCCACGTGGAGAGGATCCAGCCCCAGGATCTCGCATGCCCCTTTCACTTCATCCTGGATGGGAATGCGATCTTCATAGAGGTGAATGCCTACCCCTGAACTCATCGCAATTTCGTTTAGGGCGCTGGCCAGGCCGCCCCGGGTGGCATCCCGCATACAGCGAATGCGGGGGCTGGCCCGGAGCATCGCGGCCACCAGTGTGTGGAGCGGCGCTGTATCCGAATGGACGGGTTGTTCGAACTCGATCTGCTCGCGGGCCAGCATCACGGCGATCCCATGGGCGGCGATCGGCCCGTTGAGCAGCACCAGATCTCCAGGCCGCGCCTGGTCGGCGGACAGCGTGCCTTCGTATTCCACCACCCCAACACCTGTGGTGGTGATGAACAGCTTGTCTGCCTTCCCCCGGTTTACCACCTTTGTGTCTCCTGTGACGATCGGGACCCCAGCCTCTTCAGCGGCCTGACGCATCGAGTCCACGATCTGGCACAGGGTGTCGATCGGCAATCCTTCCTCCAGAATGAAAGCGGCGCTCAGGAACAGCGGACGGGCCCCGCTGACCGCCAGGTCATTGATGGTCCCATTCACGGCCAGCCGGCCAATGTCCCCACCCGGGAACACGATGGGGTCCACCACGAAGGCGTCCGTGGTGAAGGCAAGCCGCAATCCGTTCACGTTCAGGACAGCCGCATCGTTCAACACCCGGGTTTCAGGTGGCAGGAGGAGCGGACGGAACACTTTCTCAATCAGCTCGTGCATCAGCCGCCCCCCGCTTCCGTGCCCCAGCAACACCGTGCGATAGGAAAGGGGCGGGATTGGGCAGGACCCCAGGCTCTCCACGGTTGCCATATGTTTTATGCTCCTCGGAAATGGGGTTCTCGCTTCTCGAAGAAGGCGGCCAGTCCCTCCGCGAAATCCGGCGTCTCGGCGATCTCCACCAGGTGGCGCAGCTCCTTCGCCATGTGAGCATCCAGGCGGTCGATCCCCAGGGCTTCGTTGATGAGGGCCTTGGTGATCGCCCATGCCCGGGTGGGCCCGCGAGCGAGGCGGTGGGCGATCGCTTCGACTTCCTGATCGAAGCTCTCAAATGGGAAGATCCCGTTGATGAGGCCCCACTCCAGGGCCTGCTGGGCGCTGAGGCGTGGGTTGAGGAAGACCATCTCCATGGTCCGCCGCAGGCCGATGAGGCGAGGGAGGATGAAGGTGGTGCTCTCCGCTCCGGTGAGGCTGGTTTTGGAATAGGCCCACTCGAAGCTGGCCCGATCCGAGGCGAAGACCAGATCACAGGCCATGGCCAGGCCGAGGCCGCCCGCGGCGGCCACCCCTTTAACCGCTGCGATGAACGGCTTGGGGGCGCGACGGATCTCGGAGATCGTGCTGTGAAGGTATTCCAGGATCTCCTTGAAGCTGCGCCCATAGCCTCCCTCGATCTCGCGCGCCTCCGGCTGCAAATACGAGAAGTCCTCCGGATGTTCCCGCTCCCGGACGTATTTCAGATCCGCCCCGCTGCAGAAAACCCGATCGGTTCCGGCCAGGATCACGCAGCGGATCTTCGGGTCACGGGCGAACTGGAGTGCGGCTTTCCGGAGATCCCGGGCCATCGCCACATCCAGCGCATTGAAGCGATCCGGTCGGTCGAGCTGGATGATCCCGACCGCGTCTTTCCGCTGCATTCGAATGTGATAAAGCTCGATGGTCACAGGTTCCATCAGGCGATCTCCGAGCGGGACTTCCGTCGTGGATCACTATCCTGGGGAGGTCCAGGGATCCCTCCCCTAAAATATCCTTCGGGGGGTTGAGGCCGGGAGCCCTTAGCGGAAGCTCGCTCGCCCCAGAGCCCCTTAACCCGTGATGTGCCCTCCGTATTCATACCATATCCGGCATGCGCCCTCGCTGCTCACCATGCAGGCGCCCACAGGGGTTTCCGGCGTGCACTCTTTGCCGAAGAGCCGGCAGTCATAGGGCGTGGCGATGCCGGCCATGATGTTCCCGCAAAGGCATTCCTGCGTAAGGCGAGGCGGGGCGTCGCGCAGCCATTCCGAAAGACGGATCTCAAAGCGAACCCGCGCGTCGGCCCAGCTATATTTCGGACGCAGGCGGAGGTTGCCGTTGGGAACGTAGGCGATGCCGCGCCAGACCCCGCTTTCGGTTTGGAAGACCTCCCACAGCAACCGCTGGGCGTTGCGGTTGCCTTCCGGCGTGACGCAGCGCGGGTAAGCGTTCACCACCCGCCGCTCGCCACGACGGATCAGCTCCACCAGCTGAACCAGCCCGCTCAGGATGTCCAGAGGCTCAAACCCCGCGACCACGACCGGGATGCCGTGGCGCTCCACAAAGCGCTCAAAGACCTTCCATCCGGTGATGGTTGCGGCGTGGCCAGCCGCCAGGAACCCCTGAACCCGGGTTTGGGGCATCTCGGCCACGATCTCCATCACCGGTGGGATATACTTGTGGGCGGAGAGCACCGAGAAGTTCTTCGGCGGGCCGGAGAGGATCACCGCCGCAGTGGCCACCGCCGTGGTCTCAAAGCCGGTGGCGAAGAAAACCACCTCCCGATCCGTCTCCCGGGCGATCTGAAGGGCCTCCCAGGGGCTGTAGATCACCCGCACATCCGCCCCCTCCGCCTTGGCCTCCGCCAGCGATTTGAGAGTCCCGGGAACCCGGAACATGTCCCCGAAGGTGGCAATGATCACGCCCTGTTCAGCCAGGTAAACCGCCTCATCCACTTCGGGCATATCAGTCACGCACACGGGACATCCCGGCCCCATAATGACCTGGAGGTTCGATGGAAGGAGGCTCCGGATCCCGAAGCGGGCGATGCTCTGCTCGTGGGTGCCGCAGACGTGCATCACCGAGATCGGCTCCTGGAGATCCGCGCAGAGCCGCTCCAGAGCGCGCCGAAAGGCCTGCACCCGCTCCGGATCCCGGAACTCGAGGCGTTCGGATGGTTTCGGGGAACGCGATGGAATCATGAGCCTTCCTCCGGGGAGCGGATCTCGCTCTGCACATCAGCGGCCATCAGATCTTCTTCCGCCGCCCGCAGAAGCGCTTCGTAGAAGGCCAGGGTTTCCTCGACCTCATCGGGCGGGATGCGCCGGATGGCGAAGCCCACATGGACCAGCACATAATCGCCCGGGGCCACCGGCTCATCGACGGTGTGGAGCATCACCGGCTTGCGGACCCCCCAGAAGTCCACCAGCGCGGTCATGTCGTTCACTTCCACCACTTTCCCTGGGACGCCAAGGCACATATAGGGCCTCCTGTTGGACGATGGTCGTAGGGGCGAGGCATGCCTCGCCCCTACGTAAGATGAGCGGCGGCGACCATGATCTGGCCCAGGCTGATCCCCCCATCGTTGGGGGGAACCTGACGATGGATCAGGACGGTGAATCCCTCTTCCCTCAGGCGCTGGGCGGCCCGCTCGGTCAGCAGGCGGTTCTGGAAACAGCCCCCGCTCAGGGCGACCCGGCTTTCCCCAATCTCTCGCGCCACCATGATCATGCCCTCGATCAGGGCATTGTGGAACCGGGCGGCGATCTTCCCCCGCTCGACCCCACGGCGCAGGTCCTCGAGGATCGCTTCCAGAAGAGGACGCCAGTCCAGAATCCAGGCCGGGCCATCCGCCTTCGGATTTTCGCAAAGCGGAAACGGATAGGCGCGCCTCTCCGAAGGATCAGCGGCGAACTCCAGGGCCATGGCCGCCTGGCCTTCGAACGTGATCTCCTGGCGGAGATCCAGGAGCGCGGCGACCGCATCGAAGAGCCGGCCCATGCTGGAGGTGAGCGGCGCGTTCGCCCCTCGGGCGATCATGCGGGCCAGCGCCTGGCGTTCCATCGGCCGCAACGTGCGCACCGGGGCCAGGTGTTCCCATTCGATCACCGCATCGCCTTCCAGCTCCCATAATAGCGAGAAGGCCACCCGGCATGGCGCATAGATCGCCGCATCTCCTCCCGGGAGGCGGAACGGCCGAAGCGCCGCAACCCGGCGGAACCCGGAGGCATCCCCCAGCAGGAACTCGCCGCCCCAGATCGTTCCGTCCAGGCCGTAACCCGTGCCATCCCATGTGACCCCCAGCGCGGGCCCTTCCACGTTATGATCCGCCAGGCAGGCGGCTAAGTGCGCGTGGTGATGCTGGACCGGGATCAGGGGCAGGGGCGTTCGCGGGCTGAGCGGTTGGGGAAGGTCCCCTGTCGCCGCCCGCTGCGCCCAGATGGTGGAGGCGTAATCCGGATGCATGTCATGGGCGATGGCAACCGGCTCTGCCTCATACAGGCGCAGGAAATCCCGGATCACACGCTCGAAAGCGCTCAGCGCCTCCGCCGTATCCAGGTCTCCGATGTGCTGACTGAGGAAGATCTGGCGTCCGACACTGAGGGCGATGGTGTTCTTCAGATGGCCCCCCACCGCCAGGATCGTGGGAAGGGCCCGGTGGGCCATGATCGGCAGCGGCGCGAAGCCCCGGGCCCGCCGCAGCAGGCGGGGCTCCCCATCCATCAGGATCATCACGCTATCATCCACATGGCGGGCGATCGGCCGGTTGTGGATCAGGAAAGCGTCCGCCACGCGCGCCAGCCGGTGGACGGCTTCTTTCTCATTCGTGCAGATCGGTTCGTCCGTAAGGTTCCCGCTGGTGGCCACAACCGGGAAATCCAGCTCCTGCAGCAACAGATGATGAAGTGGCGTGTAGGGCAGCATCACCCCCAGGTAGGGATTGTCCGGCGCCACATTCGGGGCGACCGGAGCGCTGGCCCGGCGGGGGAGAAGCACGATGGGGGCCTCTGGCCCGGCGAGCAGGGCTTCGGCCTCCGGAGGGAGCTCGCACAGGGAGCGGATCTGGTCGAGATCCCTGGCCATCAGGGCGAAGGGCTTATCCCGCCGGGGTTTGCGGGCTCGCAGCCGGGCAATGGCCTCCTCGTTCCGCGCGTCCACCATCAGATGGAAGCCGCCCAATCCTTTCACCGCCACGATCTGGCCCGCGCGCAGCGCCCGGACCGCTTCCTGCAGCGCCGCCTCACCCATCGCCGTTCGCTCATATTCTCCCATACGCGGTGGGAAATCCGGGTGATCCTCTCCGTTCCCTTCCAGGGTAAACGTGCGAGCATAGAACGCGAGGGTCGGACCGCATTGCGGGCACGCGTTGGGCTGGGCATGGAACCGACGGTCCAGAGGGTTTTCGTATTCGGCCCGGCATGCGGGACACATTGGGAAACGACGCATCGTGGTGTTGGGCCGATCGTAGGGGAGGGCCTCCAGGATCGTGAAGCGGGGGCCGCAATCGGTGCAGTTCGTGAAGGGATAACGGTAGCGGCGATCCCCTGGATCCATGACCTCGGCCAGGCATCGGGGGCACGTGGCGATATCCGGGAGAACCAGGGCAGTTTTCTCTCCCTCCCCTTCGCTGTGGCGGATCTCAAAACCGGGATAACCAACGGGGTCCAGCCAATCCGCGTGGAGAGCGTGGATTCGTGCCCGTGGAGGGATCTCGCGGGGAAGGCGTTCGAGGAAGCGTTCCAGTCGGGATGCGGGGCCTTCCACCTCGATGAAGACGCCGCGGGAGTCATTCAGGACCCATCCGGCGAGGCCGAGTTCGGTGGCCAGCCGGTAAACATAGGGGCGGAATCCAACCCCCTGCACGGCACCCTGGATCTCCACGCGAAGCCGTCGGATCTCACCGCCCATGGCGTTCTCGTCGAAGCCGATATTGCCCCATCAACCAATCGATCCAGGTCTCGAGGCCGTCGCCCGTCCGGCAGGAAAGAATGAAGAGCGGCGCATCGGGCCGGAGGATCCTCAGGCCATGCCGGAAGGCCTCCAGATCGAAGTCCAGGATCTCAAGGAGATCAGCCTTGTTGAGCACCACCCCGTCGGCTTTCTGGAACATCCCGGGATATTTATACGGCTTATCGTGGCCTTCCGGGACGCTGGCGATCACGATGTTCAGATGGGCTCCCAGATCGAACTCCGCCGGGCAGACCAGGTTCCCCACGTTTTCGATGAAGAGCAGATCAAGAGCCGTCAGAGGTAGATGGGGAAGCGCGGAACGGATCATCGGGGCATCCAGGTGACAGGCACCGCCGGTGTTGATCTGCACCACCGGGATATTCCGGGCGGCGATCCGCTCCGCATCCAGCGTCGAGGCGATATCCCCTTCGATGACTCCCACCTTCAGCGTATCCGGGAGGCGTTCGACGGTCGCCAGGATCAGGCTGGTTTTGCCGGCTCCGGGGGAGGACATCAGGTTCACGGCGAGCAGGCCGGCGGCATCGAAGGCTGTCCGGTTCTCCGAAGCCACAGCCTCATTGGCCTGAAGGATGGCCTTCACCACCGGGATGTTCGTCCTCATCTTCCACCTCAATGCGTTCCACGAGACAATGGGTTCCACCGTGAATCCGGATTTCGACGCTGCCGCAAAAAGGACATGCAGGGGATAGCGGGGGTTCCACCGGGAACGTTGCCCCGCACGTCTGACAGTGCCCCTGCCCGGGCTCCCGTCGGATCCGCAGGATGGCACCCTCGGCGGGTGTTCCCCGGCTGAGCAGATCGAAGTAAAAGCGAATCGGATCCTCCGCGTAACCGGTGAGGGCGCCTACCGTGAGATCGATCGTGAGCACCCGTCGCGCCCTCGCGGCCTCCGCCGCTTCCAGGACCACGGAGAGGATCCCCTGGGTGATGGCCAGCTCATGCATGACGGATATCCCTCCATAGTTCAAGTATAACGCGGAGCTTCCGGGAGGGAGACATGCTTGCATCAATTGTCTTGCCATTCCGGGGCTCCAGTTTCATGATTAACCTGGCGCTATCGGGGGAAGCACAGATGTCCGGGTTGGAAAAGACACGAGAACGACTGGAGGCAGAGCTGAAGCGCTGGGTGGATCTGCTGGTGGCTCACTACCGTCCCCAGCAGATCCTTCTTTTCGGATCGCTGGCTCAGGGACAGATCCGCGAGGATTCAGACGTTGATCTGATCGTCATCTGTGAGACCCAGCAAGATTTCTGGGAGCGTCTGATCACAGCCTATCGCCTTCTTCAGCCTCGTGTGCCCGTGGATTTGTTGATCTACACACCGATGGAATGGAAGGAGTTGCAGCAGCGTTTATTCTTCCAGGAAGAAGTTCTGAAAAAGGGGAAGGTGCTCTATGAGGCCCCATCTGGATGAAGCCCGGCGCTGGCTTCGGTTCGCTGAGGAGGATCTCAAGGTAGCCTCCTGGGCGCTGGAGGAGGGAATCTACACCCAGGTTTGCTTTCACGCACAGCAGTGTGCGGAGAAGGCCATTAAAGGCCTGATTGTATATCAGGGGCGTGTGCCGCCTAAGACCCATCGCCTGCTCATCTTGATTGACCATCTGGACTCTTATCCGTTTCGTCGAACGCGTGAGGAGATCGGCCTTCTGGATCTGTTTTATATTCCTGCC
>JAEVEY010000131.1 GCA_016842045.1 Candidatus Thermoflexus sinensis
GCACGCCTTCGGCGCGCGACTCCCCCCCAAAACCCCCAGGAGAAGACCAACCGCGTAACTCGTATATGGAGTTATTTACGAGAAGCAGGAAGCGAGGAGATTCCCAGAAGGAGCCCGGCCCCCAACAGCCCGGGGACCACCGCGGTGGTCCCAATCCGGCCGAACCCGGGGGCGAGGAGCTGACCCAGCCCATGTCCCAGGGCGAACCCCAGACAGCCCAGCACGAGATCCAGGATCAGGCGCTTGATCCCGCCGCCGACTATGACATGCCGGAGCAATCCGGCCCCAATCCCCAGGAAGAGAATCAGCGCCGGTGTGGTCCACATCAGAGGGTGATCTCCAGCAGATCCTCTGCGATATGCCGGAGGCGGTCCGCCGGAAGCCCTGCCAGACGCATCGCCAGGCGGAGATAGGGCAGGTTGACCGGGGAGGTGACGAAGGATCGAACCTCCGGAGGAAGCGTTCGGAAGCGTTCCACCTGATCCAGCAGAAGAACCGACTGCCCAATCGGGCTGTCGGTGTCGGAGAAATCTGAAAGAGAAATCCCCAGATAGGGGCACAACCGCTCCAGCTCCACCAGGGGGATTGGACGCTCCCCGGATTCATAGGCCCGGATCCGTCGGGGGGTGCATCCCAGGAACGCGGCGACCTCCCGCAGGCTTTTCCCGGCCCGCTCCCGGGCCTGGCGCAGGATCAGGCCGATGATCCGATGACGGAGCGCGAGCAGCTCCGGGATGGCTTCCGCCACCCCCTCTTCCTCCGTCGAAGCGACGTGGCGATCGGGTTCCAGAAGGGTGGAGAGGGGTCGCTGGAAGAACCAGGCCAGGGCCTCCAGCTCCGGCAGGGTAGGATCCCGACGGCCAGCCTCATAGGCCCGATAACGGGCCGGGGGAATCCTTAGCAGCGCCGCGCAATCCTTCACGGTCTTCCCAGCCTCCTCCCGAGCCTGTCGGAGGGCAATCCCCAGGATCTTCCGACGGATAGTTAGGCGCTCCTGTTCGTCCATGAGCGGTATTCCCACAATCCAGTTTCGCCTTCTGATCTGGACTTCGGACAAACCCCTCCCTTTCCTCAGGATAGGGGATTCAACTTCCCCCCTCCCCGCGGCCCTCTGGGCCGCGGGGAGGGGCGTGCCTCGCGCCAGGGAAGGGCCTGAACGAGAAATCAGACGGCCCGTTTGTCCAAAGTCCAATTCTGATATCTTGTTAGGAGTTACGCAGTTGGCCCTCTTCCTCGGGTTTTGGGGGCTGAGGCGGGCGCCTTCGGCGCCCGCCTCAGCCCCCAAAAATAATTCTTCCCCCCTCCCCGCAGCCCTTCGGGCTGCGGGGAGGGGGGATAAAGGGGGGAGGGGCCCCTCGACTCCCCTTGGTCAGAGGTCAACTGCGTAAGTCCTAATCTTGTGTGAATATTTGAGGATGATGACAGCGAAAAGCAAAAGATTTCGGGTTCCGATTGGCTTTCAGGTGAGAGGGCATCTCCCCTCAGATTTCAGGGATGATGACGCCGGGATCGGGACCCATTTTCGGGAGGCCACCGGTAGGGGCGAAAAATTTTTCGCCCCTATCGGCGAACCATTCGGGCTCCCATCGGTTTTCGAGCGATATGCTTTCTCTTAAACGGGGTGGCTAAAGCATTGCGGCTCACATTATAATCAGGAACGGCTGTTCCGGGTAGCGCTCCAGAAGCATGATCAGCGCTTGCCCGGTTTGATCACGGAACCAGCCCCAACCCCTTGAGAACCCATTCGGAGGGTTTTCGTGCGGGCCATGTCCATCCCCCGGAAAGGAATGTGGATCGCGCTGGTGCAATCCATGCGGCCGCGCCAGTGGCTCAAGAACGTTTTCATTTTCGCGCCCCTCGTCTTCGATGAGAAGCTCCTCCGGCCGGAGCCGCTGGGACGCACCCTGGCGGGCTTCATCGTCCTGTGCTTGCTTTCCGGCGCTGTTTATCTCTTCAACGATCTGCAGGACTTAGAAAGAGATCGCCAGCATCCGCGCAAACGCCACCGGCCATTGCCTTCCGGAGCGCTGGATCCCCGGCTTGCCTGGGGGGCTGCCCTCCTGATCCCTCTGGGCCTGGCCTATCCATCCTTCGCGCTGGATCCGTGGTTCGCCCTCATCGCCTACCTTTACTGGGGGATGAACCTGGCCTACTCGCTCTGGCTGAAACATCAGGTGATCCTGGATGTGCTGACCCTGGCCAGCGGTTACGTCCTGCGCGTCGCCGCCGGGGTGCCCCTGGTCCATGTGGAGCGATTCTCACCATGGCTTTACCTGTGCACGCTGCTCCTGGCCCTCTTCATCGGCTTCGCCAAGCGCCGGCAGGAGATCATCCTGCTTGGGGAGAACGCCCGCAATCACCGGGCCATTCTGGAGGAATATACGGTCCGCTTCCTGGATGAGATGATGGGCGTGGTGATGGCCGCCACCATCGTCGCGTATTCCCTCTATACGTTCTCCGCCCCCAACCTTCCCTCCAACCACGCGATGATGCTGACCATCCCCTTCGTCCTCTATGGGATCTTTCGCTATCTCTATCTGATTCACGTGAAGGGGGAAACTGCCCCGCCGGATGAGCTGGTGTTGAAGGACCGACCGCTGCTGCTAACGGTGATCTTATGGGGCTTGACCGCCATCGCCATTTTGTATTTCCTGTAGGAGTTACGCAGTTGGTTTTCTCCTGGTGGTTTTGGGGAGTCGCGCGCCTTCGGCGCGCGACTCCCCAAAAAATATATTTAGGGGTGGGGCCATTCTATCTCTTCTCGCGAGCCCCGAACGGCGTAACTCCTAAGACTGATACCGATGGTGTTTGTTTCGGTCACTGCAGCTGGACACCAGCCCATGGGGGGATAAACAGCTCCCCCGCCGCCTCACTCCCCGAAACCTCCAGGTTGGATGAGGAGGACGAACGCCTATGTCATGGTCCAGAGCCTTGCTGATTGCTGTTCCGCTGGCCGTGCTGGCCGCCGTGTTAAACGCAGGACCCATCCCGGTGCTGATCCTCAGCGCCCTGGCACTGGTCCCGCTGGCGGCCCTGATCGGGGAAGCCACGGAGGAGCTGGCGGCGCGAACCGGCCCGGTGGTAGGGGGCCTGCTGAACGCCACCCTGGGGAACGCCGCGGAGCTGATCATCGCCCTGGCTGGGATCCGCGCCGGTCTGCTGGATCTGGTAAAAGCCTCTATCACCGGATCCATCCTGGGGAACCTGCTCCTGGTTCTGGGGCTCAGCCTCTTGGTCGGAGGATGGCGCCATGGGATCCAGCGATTCTCCCGCCAGCGGGCCGGGGTATTGACCACCATGACGATCCTCTCTTTCATCGCCCTGGGGATCCCTTCCCTCTTCAGCCACACGATTGCGATCCATCATCCGGAGGCTGTGGAAACGATGAGCCTGGGCGTCGCCGGGCTCATGCTCGCCCTCTACGGCCTGAGCGTGCTCTATACCCTTCGCGCCCGGGAGCCGCTAACGGTCCACTCCCCTTCTCATACCCGCTGGACGCTCCGCCAGGCCCTGGGGGTCCTGGCGGCCGCCACGATCGGCGTGGTGGGGATGAGCGAGCTGCTCATTCATGCCCTGGAGCCTGCCCTTCACATCCTGGGTTTCACCGAGTTCTTCGTGGGGATCATTCTGATCCCGCTGGTGGGCAACGTGGCGGAGCATCTCGTGGCCGTCCAGATGGCAGCAGAGAACCACATGGACCTCTCGCAGGAGATCGCGGTGGGGTCAAGTTTACAGATCGCCCTGCTGGTCGCACCGGTCCTGGTCTTCGCCAGCCTGGCCCTGGGGCAACCGATGGATCTGGTCTTCCATCCGCTGGAGCTGGTGGCGCTCATGATGGCCGGGGCCATTGCCGCCTTCATCGCGCTGGATGGGGAAACGAACTGGCTGGAGGGCGCTCAGCTCCTGGCGGTCTACGGGATGCTGGGGATCGCGTTCTTCTTCGTGTAGGGACGGGGAGGGGGCGGACAGCCTCGCCGACCGCCCCCTCCCCTCCTGGTTTCACAGAGAGGCGGGAGCCTCCTCCATCACATATTCTCCCTCCACCGGCTCCGCCCCCGGCGTGACGGGCTCAATCCGATAGCGATATCGGATGCGGGCGGCCTTGCGGAGCATGGCACTGGCCGAGCAATATTTCGTTGCCGAGAGCTCGATCGCCCGCACCACGGCCTGAGGCTCCACATTCCCCTTCACGATGTAGAGGAGATCGATATCCGTATAGACCTTGGGATGCTCCGAAGCGCGCTCGCCGCGCACCTCCATCGCGAACCCCTCCATGGGCTGGCGTTTCTTCCGCAGGATCGAAATCACGTCCATGGCGGTGCACCCGGCCAGGGCGACCAGCAACAGCTCCATCGGCCGCGGCCCTTCGTTCTTCCCTCCCACATCCGGCGCAGCGTCCATGATCACCGCGTGACCGCTCGGGGTGTGCGCCTCCAGCTTCATCCCCTGAGGGTCCAGAAGACTCAGATGGATCTCCGTGCTCATAGGATCCTCCTTCGATCAGATCCGACGTTCAGGTCCATCAAGAGGCGTCGAGGAGCCCCTCCCTGAAAACCCGGGAAGAAGGCCCGTGACGTAACTCCTAATAGGACTTACGCCGTTCGTTTCCCATGGGGGCAAGGATTTTGGGGTGGGGCCATTCCGTTCCACCTTTAGAGCTTTCAACTGCGTAACTCCTAGCTTAAAAGGGTAAAGAGAACCCCCTATCTCCGGGTGAACACCATCGGGGGCACCGCCCCCGTTCGGATCGCGCTATCAGGTGCACGCCCCGCGGGCTCCGGTGCGAAACCCGCAGATGGGACAGTAAACATTGAAATAGCCGTCATATTCCAGATGGGCAAAACCACAGTTCGGGCAGAGATCCCCTGCCCGGTAGGTTTCCACCGCGTCTTCCGCTTCCTCCGGAGCGTGCAGCTGGAAAGTTAAAGAGCCTCCCGAGGAAGCGACCTTTTTCTTCCGCCCGGGCTGTTGCGATGGGCCCTCTGCCCGCCACCAGTAATCACCCATAGGCTCTCACCTCCGAATCCCAGGCCACTGCCCCATCCGCTGTCCGCCCTGGCCGGATAGACCCAGGGGACTCCGCTTTCCCTTCTCCCAGCGGACCAGAGGTCGGTGAGGGCCCCCTGGCCACTCTGTCGACCTCAAGAAGTTCCTCAAGGGAGCCGCTGGAGGGTAGCCAGGAGAACTCGAACCGCCTCGGCGGAACGGGCTGGATCCTCCCGGGCGCAGGCCTGGACGTAGGCCCGCGCGGCGAAGAGAAAGGCTTGATGGGCAGCCGCCCGCAACGCCGCCAGCTGCTCCAGCACCTCCTGACAATCCCGCCCCTCCTGAATCATCCGCTCCACCCCGCGGGCCTGCCCCTGCAGACGCCGCAGGCGCCGAATCAATCGCTGTTCAGCTTCCGAGGAGATTCGGATCATGGGATGCGCACCGGACCTCAGAAATTTTCCAGCGCATGCGGACCACCCTGGACGGCCCGCCTGCGCCAGAAGAGGTGGAATAGCCCCACCCCCTAAGCCCCCAGGAGAAAACCAGCTGTGTAACTCCTAAGAGCTTTTCCCGCCATCCCTATGGAGGCGACCCGGCCTCCTGTTTAACGAATCCGTCAGGTGATCGGACCACAAGCGGCATCCCGGCGCGATCCGCTATCTGTCCCCCGGGCGGCGAACCGCGAGAGCCGTTTCTCCGCCTCCCGCCGGCCGCAATGGGGACACTCGATCTCTTCCGGCGGGGTATTCCATCGAACCAGCTGCTCGAACTCGGCTCCGCAGGCGCGGCATCGATACTCATAAAGCGGCATCTCCTCCTCCCGACTCCCAGGATCCGCGTGCGAACCGGGTTCGAGAAAATACCCTATACCCGTATTAAGGATATCAGGGCCGGCCAGGTTGGTCAAATTCGGGGGTTGGGGTGTATGGAGGCACACCTCCATACACCCCAACCGGGATCCGCAAAGCCATAGCCGGGGAGGGAGGGGGAATTGCCTCCGGAGTTCAGGGGGCCGCCAGGGGCGGTCCCCAAACTCCTGCGCAGGAGCGGATTCACAACCCCAAATAGGCCTTTCGGACCCGATCATCCTGGGCGACGTCGCGGGCCTTACCCTCGAGCTCGATCCGCCCGCCGCTGAGCACGTAGGCGTAATCGCTGATGGCCAGCGCCAGATGCACGTTCTGCTCCACCAGCAACATCGTCAGCCCCTCCGTCTTCAAGCGACGGATGACCTCGAAAAGGTTCAGCACCAGAAGCGGAGAAAGGCCCAGCGACGGCTCGTCCAGGAAGAGGACCTGGGGCTCAGCCATCAGGGCCCGGGCGATGGCGAGCATCTGCTGCTCGCCGCCGCTCAGGGTGCCGGCTTTTTGATTCCGACGCTCCTTCAGGCGGGGGAACAGATCGAAGACCCGATCCAGATTCTGACGGAACCGGGGGCGCGCCCGCCCGGTCACCGCCCCCATCTCCAGGTTTTCCATTACCGTCATGTCCGCGAACAACTGGCGCCCCTCAGGGACCATAATTAATCCCATTGCCGCTTTCCGATAAGGTGGAAGCATCGTGATGTCCTGTCCATCAAAGAAGATCGCCCCCCGCCAGGGGCGGATCAGCCCCATCACGGCACGCAGCGTGGTAGTTTTGCCGGATCCGTTCGCGCCGATCAGAGTGGTCAGCCGCCCGGATTCCAGTTGGAACGAGAGATCCCAGAGGATCTGCACTTCCCCGTAACCGGAAGACAGGTCGCGGACCTCGAGGATGGCCATCTTCAACCTCCGTTGCCCTCCAGCAAGCGCTGGGAAAGGCGAGGATCCCCCAGATACGCCTCAACCACTTTGGGATGATGAGCGATCTCCTGAGGAGTCCCCTCCGCGATCACCTCGCCGTAATCCAGCACGACGATCCGGTCCGAGATGTTCATGATCGCGTGCATCAGGTGTTCGATCATGAGAATGGTGATCCCGCTGGCCCGAATCGAGCGGATCACCTCGAGCATCAAGGCCACCTCGGTGGGATTGAGGCCCGCCAGGACCTCATCGAGCAACAGCAGGTAAGGGCGGGCCGCCAGGGCGCGCGCCAGTTCCAGCCGCTTCTTCTCCGCGACGTTCAGCCGGGCCGCCTCTACATCTCGTTTCCCGATCAGGCCCACCTGCTCCAGCACCGCCAGGGCGATCTCCCGAGCCTCCCGAAGGGAGCGGCTTTCCCGCCCAAAGCAGGCCCCGACCATCACATTCTCCAACACGGTCAGCTCGTTCAGGGGGCGCACAATCTGATAGGCGCGAGCGATCCCCAGACGGGCGATCTCATAGGGCGGCCGCCCGGTGATGTCCTGGCTCCGGAAGATCACCCGCCCCTCCTCCGGGCGATACACGCCGTTGATCACGTTGAACAGCGTCGTTTTACCCGCGCCGTTTGGCCCGATCAGCCCCAGGATTTCTCCCTCGGCTACCTGAAGCGAGACCCGGTTCAGGGCCTGCAGACCGCCAAACCGCTTGGAAACCCCATGGATCTCGAGGAGGTTCATACAACGACCCTCCGCACAACGGGAAAGCGAGCGCGCAGCCAGCCGATAAATCCGGCAGGGACGAAGAGGATGATCATGAGCAGGAGCGCGCCCGCGAAGGCGAGATGCAGGTTCTTAAACAGAGGGCTGGTCAGCAGGTAGCCCCGCAAACGCTCATACAACGCGGCCCCCAGGATCGGCCCCCATACTGTCCCCTGCCCTCCTAACATCACCATCACCAGGGTCTCGATGGATAGATGGAGCCGGAAGGCATCCCCCGGTTCAATGTTCCCATTCTTGAAGAAGAACAGCACCCCTACCATGCCAGGGAACAGGGCTGAGAGCGCATAGGCCAGGGTTTTGACCTGGGGTCCTCGCACGCCCAGGACCAGCGCCGCATCCTCATCCTCCCGGATCGCCATCAGCCCCAGCCCGAATTTCGAGTGTTTGACCGCGAAGCTGATCCCAACCGTAATCAGGGCGAGGGCCAGAAGGGCCCCGTAAGCGAGCCAGAGCGCCCGAGCTGCCCCCCCATAGGCCTGATACACCGCGAAATTCAGGGACATCCCGGTGGCGCCGCCGAAGGGTTCGAAGTTGGCCACAAAGGCGCGCACCGCTTCGTTGATCCCGATCGTCGCCAGGGCGAAATAGGCTCCGCGCAGCCGCAGGATGATCATCCCCAGCGCGAAGGCCAGGGCGGCCGTAGCCAGCCCGGCTGCAACCGTGGCCGGCCAGAGCGACCACCCGTGCCGGTGCATCAGGTAGAAACCGATGTAGCCCCCCAGCCCGAAAAAGACGATGTGGCCGAAGTTGACATAGCCGGTGTAGCCCAACAGGATGTTGAGGCTCGAGGCCAGCGTGATCAGCATCAGGATCAGGAACATGTCCTCCCGCAGCGTAGCCGAGCCGGTGATCACCGGCGATAAGCCCGCTCCGAGAAGCAGAGCCAGCGTCAACCACCAGGAACCTGAACGCCACATGCTCATCGCTCACCACCCGGGATCAGAATGGCGCAAGAGAGATAACAGGGGCAGGGCAATAACGCAACCGGATGGATAGCATTTTGGGATTCAAGCAATTGCACCCCGCACAGGGGGCAGCCTGTCCCTTCCCCCCAATTCCCAGAACCCCATGCAACAAAGCCATGGTTATCGCTCCCCGAACAGCCCCTGAGGGCGTAGCAGAAGGAGCAGAACGAAAAGAAGGAACTCGATCACCGGCACATAGCTAACCGGCATGAAAGTCGGGATCAGGCCCTCCAGGGCGCCCAGGATCAGCCCTCCCACCAGCGCCCCGGTCGGATTCCCCAATCCACCCAGCACACAGATGACGAAGCTCTTCAACTCATAGGTCCCGCCGGAGAGGATGGTGAACGGGAAGAAAGTGGCGATAAGGCCTCCCGCCGCCGCCGCCAGCATCGTCCCCAGGCCGAAACTCAGGGCCAGCACCCGCGAGGAGGGGATACCCATCAGCTCCGCTGCTGCCCGGTTGCTGGCCACTGCCCGCACCATCTTTCCCAGCGTGGTCCGATACAGGAATAGATAGAGCGCCGCCGTGATGAAAACCGCCGCCAGCACGGCGACCAGCCGGGTTCCCAGCAGGACTACAGGCCCAAAGACGAGGCGCCCCAGAGAGATATCGATGTTACGAGGGGTCGTGGTGAACAGGGCGGTTCCTACCCCGATGATCATCATGTTGACCGAGAAGGTGGCCAGAAGCGTGGAGAGATGGGGCGCCGTCAGCACCCGATGGACAGCGAGGGCGTAAATGAGGATACCGAAGAGCAGCCCCAGGAAGGCGACGATCAGAAGCCCCAGATAGGGATTCACCCCACCATGGATGAAGAGCAGATAAACGCCGAACATCCCCAGGGCAATGATGGGGCCATGGGCGAGGTTGATCACCCGCATCACGCCCCAGATCAGGGTGAGCCCCATCGCCGCCAGGCCGTAAACGAACCCCAGCATCAGTCCGTCGATGAGCGAAGCCAGTAGGACCCTGAAATCCACGCCTGCCTCCGGTCAAGATTGAGTTACACCGCTGGCTTCCCCAAATGGGGGATAGGGGTGTGCAGAGCATCGGTGCCCTGCACACCCATCCCAGGATAGGGAGACGGAAAAGAGCCGCATCCCCCCGAACGGGCCCTAACGGATACAGGCCGCTCTGCCTCCTCCGGCAATGCCTCAGCGGCTCAGAGGATAGAGCGGCTTGGCGGCCTGAGCGGCTTCCGGCCAGACGATCGGTCGCACCAGGTTCCCGGAAGCATCCTTCTGCCACTGGAGGTAGACCATCTCGTGGCCGATTTGCTTGCCGTGGGCCTTCTCCGTGTCGAACTTAATACGGCCATAGAAGGTCATGATGTCCATTTTCTCCAGGGCTGCTTTGACCTTTGCGGTTTCGATGGATCCAGCATCCTCGATGGCCTTTTGCAGCACCAGGCCCGCCGCATAGCCTCCAGCGGCGTGATAACCGGGCTCGTAGCCATATTTATCCTTGTAAGCCTTCACAAACTCCTCCACGGTAGGGCCATACCATGGCAGCCCCGCCGCCCTGGCGGTATCCGGCGAGTATTTGGCGCCGGGCTCCCACTGGCTGGGACCGATCACCCCCACGGCCGCGTCGCCCAGTTGAGCGAACTCAGGCACCGCCGGGGCTACTAACAGGGCAATCATCTTCACAGGCACCTTCTTCTCGAACAGCTGCTTGGCCAGCGTGGACCCATCCTGGAAGTGACCGCCGCCGATGATCGCATCCGGATTGGCTGCCACGATCTTATTGATGAAGGGCCCGAAGTCGGTGGTCCCCGTTTCGTAACCCTCAAAGAGCACCACCTCGAAACCCTGGCTCTCCGCATAGGGCTTGGCTGCCTTCACTACATCGGTGGAGAACTTCTCGTTCTCGTAAACGATCGCGATGCGCTTGGCGTTGGGATCCATCTTCTTGAGGAAGTCGATGGCTCCGGTCAGGTAGCGGCTGGACGGGGTGTAGATCTGGAAGATGTGTTGATAGCCCTTTTCGTAGGTGCTGTCGGAAGCGGCGCCGGTGGTGATCATGAGCTTGCCGTATTGCTCCGCGATCACCGCTGCCGCGTCGGCCAGGCCGCTGCTGTAAGGGCTGATGAGGAAATCAGCCTTGTCCTCTGTGATCAGCTTCACGTAGAGTTGCTGAACCCGCTCTTTGGTGCTCTCGTCATCATAGAATTTCAGCTCCACCTGGATGGTTGTGCCATCCGGCAACCGGATGCCGCCCGCCCGCTTCAGATCCTCCAGCCATAGCTGCAGGCCCTGAACCTGTTCTTTAGATTCCTTTGTCAGCTTGCCGGTCTGAGAAGCCGTGAACCCCAGGACGATCGTCTTCACCGCAGGTGCTGGCGAGGCCGCGGCCGTGGGGCTCGGTTGAGGCTGGGCCGGCGCCATCGGCGTCGCCGTCGGGGCCGGCGGGGTGGGAGGGGCGCACGCGGCCAGCACCGCCAGAGCCACCAGGATCCCGCTGATCTTCATCCAGCGTCCCATCCTAACCTCCGGGATCTCAGGATAGGGCATCGCCCTCCATCGTCCAGATTAGGCCGCCGGGATAAAATTTTTACAAACGATCGCTTGCCAGAGATAAAAATCCCGTAAAAACCTGAAGGTCGCCGCTTTATCGTTCGGAGGTTGGGGGCTGGGCGTGTGCCCGTTGGCACCCCCAGGCCCCTGAACGGGAACCTCCGAGGGGGGTTCAGGATGCTCGCCGGCTCGCGAGATCTAAGGACCACTCTGCTTCTGGCCTATGGGCTGCTGATCGGATGGATGCTCACCCTGGGCCTGCTGTTCAATCTGTGGAGCACAGATCGGCTGCTTCGGGACGTGGAAACCTCGAACCGGGCTCTGGCCCAGGCGATCGGTCTGGAAACGGAAGCCTGGCTCCAGGATGCGATGCGGGCGGTCGAGGCCCTGGCCCAAACGGAGGCCGTGCGCCGCCACGATCTTCAGGCCCTGCCCGCGATCTTCGGCCCCGCTTTCTCCGCCCGCCCGGATGCGGTGTTGATCTACCTTCTGGATCGGCAGGGCATCATGCGCTATCACTACCCGGAAGGGCCGGGAAGCACCGTGGGCTGGGATTTCAGCTTTCGGGATTACTTCCAGGCCGCCATGCGCGCCCAGGGCCCGGTGATCTCTAAGGGGCGGATCTCCCCCACCACCGGGAAACCGGTGGTGACCGTCGCGATGCCGCTGAGGGATGCAGAGGGCGCCTTCAATGGGCTCGTGGCCATCAACCTCTCCCTGGAGCGCCTCAGCGCCGTTCTGCGGACCGTCGCTGAAGCCTCCTCTGATGAGAAGTCCATGGATCTGCGACTCTACGATGCGGCCGGGCAATTGATCGCCTCCTCCGGATCCCTGCTCCCCCTGGATCCTGCTTATGCGCTGGATTCGCAGAAGGCCACGCCTTCTGGTCTGGTTCATGATCCGGGCGGTCGGGCATGGCTGGCGACTTCCCTTCCTCTTCCCCGGTCCGGATGGCGCATCCTGGTGCGTCGCCCGGCTGATGAGGCGCTGGCGACGCTACATACATTCCAGCGAGGGATGCTTCTCCTGCTGCTCCTGGTGCTGGCCAGCGGCTTCGCTTTCTGGCACATCATGACCCGACAGGTATTGCAGCCGCTGGAGGCCATCGCCCATTTCAGCCGGGAGATCGGTGAGCATCCCGGATCCGCAAACCCCGCCGGGATCCTCGACCTGACCAACCGCAAGGATCAGATCGGACATCTGGCTCGCTCCCTGCTCTGGATGCAGGGAGCGATCGAGCAACGCCTGAACGAGCTCCGCACCCTTCTGGACACCGGCCGCATCGTTCTGGCTTCGCTGGAAACCGAAAAGGTGATCGCCACCATCCTGGAGCAGGTGCAGCGCCTGCTGAAGGTGCACACCTGCGCATTGTTCACCCTGGATGAGCGAACCGGGCGCTATCATGTGCGGGCGGTGCGGGGGCTGAGCCCGGATTACGCCCGGGGGCTGTTCTTCCATCCAGACGACCCCCGCTCGCCGACCATGCGGGCCATCCGCACCGGCCGTCCGGCTCAGATCGCCGATGTGGAGGTTGAAGGCTATCCGGAGCTGCAGGAACGAGCGCGTCGGGAAGGATTCCGCTCGCTCCTGGCCGTTCCTCTGATGGCCCATCACATCTCACCTGCCGCCCTGGTGATCTACCGGCCAGATCCTCATCGGTTCACCGAGGAGGAGATCTCACTGGCCTGGAACTTCGCAAACCTGGCCGCCTTTGCCCTGGAGCATGCCCTTCTGTATGCCCGCAGCGACGCCCTCCTGCAACAGCAGACCCGTCGCCTGGAGACGCTGATCGAGCATCTCCACGAAGGGCTGATCCTGGAGAGCCGGGAGGGCGAGATCCTTTATATGAACCGGCGAGCGGCCTGGTGGTGCGGGCTGGAGGAACCATGTCCGCCGGGATGCGCGGCCCGTCTCGCCTACAAGCCCCTGCTTCAGCGTTTCTCCGCTTCCGGAGATGTCGCCCGCCTGCTGCAGGAGGCCATGGAGGGCACCGTCGAGGGGCTATGGAGGGTGGGGGATCTGACCCGGGACCTGCGCATCCAGAGCATCCTGATTCCGGGGATGGGCGGCGAACCCATCGGACGCATCCTGGTCTTCCAGGACATCACCTCCGAGCGAGAGCTGGACCGCGCCAAATCGGCCCTGCTCTCGGCAGTCTCCCATGAGCTCCGCACCCCACTGGCGGCTATTAAGGGTTATACCACCACCCTTCTGGCAGAGGATGTCGATTGGGATCCGGCCGCGCGCCGGGAATTCCTCCAGATCATCCTGGAGGAGACCGAGCGCCTGACCCGACTGGTCAACAACCTGCTGGACCTCTCCCGCCTGGAGGCCGGCGCCCTGGTGCTCCAGCGGCAGCCATACCCCCTGGAGGCAATCCTCGCCCGGGTGCAACGGGATCTGCGCGTAGATAGCCATCCGATCTCGATCCAGCTCCCCCCGGATTTACCCCCTGTCGATGTGGATCCGGCCCGGATCGAGGTGGTCTTCCGCAATCTCCTGGATAACGCAATCCGTTACACCCCGCCAGGGACCCCGATTACCATCTCCGCCACGATCGCCGATGGCGTGGTGGTGGTTCGGGTTCATGATGAGGGGCCAGGGATCCCGCCCGAACATCGGGAGCGGATCTTCGATCGCTTTTATCGGATCCCGGGCCATATCCGTTCCTCCGGCGCCGGCCTGGGACTGGCCATCTGCAAAGGATTCGTGGAGGCTCACGGGGGTCGGATCTGGCTGGCGGAGGATGGCCCGGGCGCCACTTTCATTTTCACCCTTCCGACGTGGAAGGACGAGGATGGCGGAGCGGATTTTGATCGTGGATGATGAGGAGCCTTTGCGCCGGTTTATCGGGCGCAACCTGGCCGCGCGGGGATACGAGGTGCTGACCGCGCAGGATGGATGGGAAGCGCTACGGTTGTTCGAGCAGAGCGCCCCCGATCTCATCATCCTGGATATCCTGATGCCGGGGCTGAGCGGCCTGGAGGTGCTGAAGCGGATCCGCCAGGTCTCTCTGGTCCCTATCCTCGTGCTCACCGCCCTGGATCAGGAGGCGGATAAAATCACGGCCCTGGATCTGGGGGCTGATGATTACTTGACAAAGCCATTCGGGGTGGGGGAACTGTTAGCTCGGGTGCGGGCTGCGCTGCGTCGGGTGCGATGGAGCGAGGGAACCGGCGGGGCCGGGATCCTGCGGGTAGGGGATCTGGAGCTGGATGCGGATCAGCGGCGGGCGTGGCATCGGGGGGAAATGCTCCGCCTGACCGGAAAGGAGTTCGATCTGCTTTACCTGCTGGCCCGCCACGCCGGCCGGAATCTCCCCCATCGGTTCCTCCTGCAGCGGATCTGGGGGCCTGAATACCAGGATGAGGTGGAATACCTCCGGGTCTATATCGGACGCCTGCGTCGCAAACTGGGAGAAACCGATAATCACCGCCACCTGTTTACAGAACCCGGGTTCGGTTACCGCCTGGAGGCATAAGAAGAGTGACGATTCTGCATCCTCACGCGCACAATACGGATAGGGCGTTTCACGCAAGTTTTGTTTTCATCCCCCCTCCCCACGGCCCTCTGGGCCGTGGGGAGGGGATCAGAGGGGTGGGGCCTCTCCGCCTCTTCGCAGGAGCTCCGAACCGAATGAGGGCAGGCTAAAGAGCTACAAAAAGGAGATCAGTTTCTCCAGGACTTGTGCGGTTTATCCGGGGGAGGCCAGAAGAGCTTCTCTTGCCTCAGATGAAAAACAAACAGAGCCCTGAGGAGTTGGATGGTAAGTTGAGCTATATTAAATAATGAAAACCCGGCCCATCACCCCAAGAACCCAGGAGGATGCGATGCCGGCGGCCAGCGAGCTTCGCCCTGGGATGACAGTTCAGCTGGAGGGAACCCTCTTCCGGGTGATTGAGGCGGTTTATCACTCCGGGACCGCTCAGCAGAAGGGAGTGGTGCATGCCAGGCTGCGCAACCTGCGCACCGGAGTCGTAACGGATCGACGCTTCCGGCCTGAGGAACGTGTGGAGGAGGTCTCTCTGGAGCGCCGGGTGATGGAGTATCTTTACAATGATGGGGAGATGTTCTACTTCATGGACCCCGAAACCTACGATCAGATCCCGATCCCGGCCACAATGATCGGGGACCTGGAGATTTTCCTCCAGCCCAACCAGCGGATCCCGGTGGAATTCCATGAAGGGCAACCCGTTGCCGTGGCCTTCCCGGAAACCGTGGATCTCCGCGTCGTTCATACCTCCCAGCCCCTGCGCGAGCGCGAGAGCCACGTTTACAAGCCGGCGATCCTGGAGAACGGGCTCGAGGTGCTGGTCCCCCAGTTCATCGCAGAGGGCGATATTGTGCGGATCAATGTCTATACCCGGGCCTATGTCGATCGGGTGGGGAAGCGGGGCAGTTAGAGCCCCGGGGCCTCCAGGGGCAGGCAGGCCTCCCGACCTTCCCTGTTCCGGGGAGGTTTTCAGGGGAAGAGCGGCTCATCTTCGGCGGCGCGCTTTCCACCCGCTATGGCTCTTGGGTCGTGGGAAAGAAGGATGAAAACCAGGAAGGCCACCTGGAGTGGCCTTCCTGGTTCCCAAAAGCTCTTACTGCAAGGATATTTAGGGGAATGGATCGAGCCGGAAGTCCCTCGCCCCAGGCCACAGAGAAGGCTTACTCCAGCCCTAATCGGCCCAGGGCCTCCTCGCTCAGGCCGAAGTAGTGCCCCAGTTCATGAAGCAGTGTGCGCCGGATCTCGGCTCGCAGCCGGAAGGGATCGTCGCCGAAGTCAGCTTCCAGGGGGCGACGGAAGAGCCGGATCCGCGACGGCCAGGCGATGGATGCCCGATCCCGTTCCGCCAGTGTGGGCCCTTCGAACATGCCATAGAGGTTCTCCCCCGACGGAATGCCCAGCGCCTGCCGATGCTCCGGGTCGGGCTCCTCCTCCAGAAGGACAACCAGGTTATCCACCGCCCGCCGCAGATCCGCCGGCAGGGCCGCGAGGATCTCCATCCATATGCGCTCGACCAGTTCAGGGGTGATCCGAAGTCGCCGCCGTCGCATCCGGCATCGTTTCCGGAGAGGATTCCGAGGAAAGCACCCGCACGAAGACCCGCTCGGCCAGATGGCGTCGGATCCGATGTTCCTGATCTCCCACGCGGATGCGCAGGCCGGTGCCCGGCACCCACTCCTCGACGATCACCCGGGCGCCCGGGCGCAAGCCCACCCGGGCCGCCTGCCGCAGGGTCGAGGCCTCATCGGTCACCCGCAGCACTTCACAGGTCACCCTCAGTGGAGCCTCGCTCAGCCGTCGGGCAGCCGGGAGCGGGACCTCACCGGCCCGCGTGGGGATGGGATCACCATGGGGATCATAGGCCGGGTGACCCAGCATCTCGGCGATCCGCTCCTCGAAGGCTTCGCTGATCGCATGCTCCAGACGGTCAGCCTCCGCGTGGACCTCGTCCCAATCGTAGCCCAGCGCTTCCATGAGGAAGAGCTCCAGCAGACGATGATGCCGGATCACTTCGAGAGCGATCCGACGGCCTGCCCGCGTAAGGGTCACCCCCCGATACGGCGTGTAATGAACCAGCCGGAGCCGCGCCAGTTTCTTCAGCATCCCGGTCACCGACGGCGGAGCTACGTTCAGATATTCCGCCAGCCGGGTGGTGGTGACCGTCCCCTCCCGCTCGGACAGGATGTAGATCGCCCGCAGATAATCTTCCATGGACGAGCTCAGCCGGGGCATTATCACTCCATGCCGTTCGGATTGGCTCCCCTCTTTCCCCATGCCGGAAGGGCCATGGGGAGAAGGATCCAAGCAGATCACGGCGCTGTGAAGGCCGCCTTCATGGGCCCGTTCAGCCCCAAAATCCTGTGTGGAAAACCCACGCCTGACCCCCATCATCTCCCTCGCCCATTTTAACGCGATTTGTCGCTCAAGCGAGTCCCTGGACGCTGCCCGGCTCAGCATCCCAGGCCCCAAAGATCTCACGAAACAAACTGGTTAGGCGCCGGAAGCACTCTCCCGGCCTCCATCAGCGGTTCTGGATCCAGATCCGGCGAAATCCGATCGCCAGCGGGCGCGCATCCCCCTTCCCCGGAGAAGCGGCATAGGCGAACCGGAAAACCAGTTCATGAACCCCCCGCGCCCATCCCCCCGGAATCCTCCAGCGGATGGTCCTCTCCTGACAATCCGGGAAGGTCTCCGCTCCCAGCGATGATCCGTTCAGGAAAACCTCCAGGCGCTGGATCTTCCCGGGCTGGCAGAACGGGAAGGCGACCAGCTCCAGGAACAGGGGCTCCTCCAGCCGATCCGTCAACCAGAGCGCACGGGCCTCGGTGCCCTCCGCCCAGATCCCCCAGCTCTCCGGGCCCGACCATCCATCCAGCAACCAGAGGTTGGTGATCTCCGGTTCTCCGCGATCCGGGATACGGAAGATGCAGATCGGATAACCCCAGGGGGATGGCCCGGGGGGCGGATCAAAGCATCTTTCCAGAGGAAACGGCCAGCCCCACTTCGCCCAGTCCGGCGGGGGGTTGTGAACCACCAGGAAGCGAAAGCCATGCTGGCTCAGCCAGTCGGGTCGATCGCGGAACAGCAACCCCCGCCCCCGCTGAAGCCTTTCGATCCAGCGGGGATGGAAAGGGGTAAACCCGGATAAGGTAGGGCGCCGATGGTATTCCGTGGCCATCACGGTCACCCGCGAAAGATGCAGGCCCGGCGTGTGATCGGCAAAGGCGTCGATGACAGCCCCTGGCTCCGGGTTCCGCCGCAGCCACTCGAAAGCGGGATGGACGGCATAGGGCCAGGGGAGTGCCGGGGGTGGCCTCATGAGCGCCTCAAGGACCCATAGGAAAGCCAGCCCTCGTCGAAGCCATGGGGAAGCGATCCGCGCCCAGGCCTCAGCCCCCGCGACCATGAGCCCCAGCGCGGTCAGGGCGATGAACCGCCACACGGTTCCAACCACCTCCCAGAAGGGCACCACCGCCCACAGCAAAAGAAGGGGGGTAAGAGCGAGATGATCATAGCTGCCTGGGAACGTGGATTCCAGGAACAGCTCCGGTTTACGGGCATGGCCGATTCGCCAGATCGCTTCATAAAACGCAGCGAGCCCGGAGGGCCAGGGGATCCGAATGGGCACATCCCATTGCACCGCGATCCCTGTGGCCAGCAGCGCAGCGAAGAGGGCCGCCCGAAGTAACGGCCGGCTGTGCAACCGGCGTCGACGCCCAGCGGCGACCAGCAGGCCGAGCAGACTGGTTCCCGCCGGGATCATCCCCAGGGTAAGGATCGGTTGATGAGAGGGGGCAGAAGGCCATCGCAGCCATGGGTGATACGGATTCCAGGCCAGCACATAGGCCCACCGATATCCATTGCCCAGGGCGGTCTCCAGCGTCTGGCCCAGCATCCGATCTTGAAGGAAGGCAGAGAGAAAAAGCCCCAGCCATGGACCGCTGATCAGCAGGGCGATTCCCGGACCATAAAAGAGGAACCGGCCCAGCCGCCTCTGACGCCATGCCCTCCAGGCATAGATCAGGGCGATCCCCCCACCGAGGAAGATCAGATATGGATTGCCCGCGATCCCCAACCCCCAAACCCCTCCGGCCCGGATCAGCCAGCGGGGTGCCCACTCGCTTCGCCGGGCTTTCTCCAGCGCGAATCCTATCAGAGGGAGAGCGGCAGTCCCCCATGCCACACTCAGATAATCCCCATAAATGTGCATCGCCGCAAAAGTGCCATTGAAGGCGGCGTAAGTCACTCCGACCGCCGTGGCCAGCCAGCGGTCCCGGGTGAAGAGACGAGCCAGACAGAAGGCGCCCACGAAGGCCAGGGAAAAGGTTAGCCATGCCAGCATGTGGAAGGCGAAGGCGTCGCCGCCCAGCCATGCCCAGGGAAGCATCAGACCGATGAGGAACGGGCCATGATGTTGTTTGGCGACATGCCAGCCCTGGGGGGCGAACGCCAGGGGATGAAACAGAGGGGAAACGTGCAGCTCTAACAGCGCCCGCCGATACCAGGCGAGAGCCCACATGATCTCCAGGGTGTCCTCCCCGGCCGGCACGCTCCGGAAGAATCCCGTTGACGGCCACGCATGCTGTAGCCAGAGGAACCAGACCCCAAGAGGCGCCAGCCAGGTGCCTACCCGGGCGCTGCTTCGATGGGCGGAAGAGAATTTGTCCGAGAATGTTTGGAACAACCCCGTCAACGCGAATCTTCCTCCCTGAACCCGAGCTTTCTCCCCCCTCTCCACGGCCTTTTGGACCGTGAGGAGGGGAGCTAAGAGAGGCCTCTTTGAAACCGGGGCCAGGCACGCAGGCCATGGGGTTAAAGTGCTCAGACCATCCGTGCCAATTCCCATTTTTCAGGGTCTGGCGTTAGAATAAGCCATAGATTCCGGCAACCGCAAGGCCTGTTTCCTCGGTTTAATATTTTGAACCGAGGGGCGAGCGCGGTGAGGAGGGCTCCATGAGCAAGGCACGGATTCTGGTCGTGGAAGATGATCCAGACATCGCCAACCTGCTGAAGCTGTATTTCGGCTCGCTGGACTACGAGGTCCAGACGGCCGCGCGGGGCCAGGAGGCGCTGGAGAGAACCCGTCAGCAACTCCCCCACCTGATCATCCTGGACATCATCCTCCCCGACATCGACGGCTATGAGGTCTGTCGGAGACTACGCACCAACCTGCGCACCAGCCACATCCCTATTATCTTCCTCACCCAGCGAGACGAACGCAGCGACCGTATCGCCGGCCTCGAGCTGGGCGCTGACGATTACATCACCAAGCCCTTCGATATCGAGGAATTGCGCCTGAGGGTCCAGAACGCCATCCGCCGGGCTGAACGGGAGAGCCTTACGAACCCGATCACCGGCCTGCCCAGCGGGCGCCTGATCGAGGATCAACTACGCGCCCTCCTCCGCCGCTCCGATTGGGGCCTGCTTTACATCGGGATCAACGGTCTGGATGCCTTCCAGGAAGTCTACGGTTTCGTGGCAGGCGATGAGGTGCTGCGATGGACGGCCATGCTGATCGGGGAGGTGGTGGACGAACTGGGGACGCCGCAGGATTTCATCGGGCATGTGGGGGGCGATGATTTTGTGGTGATCACGGAGGCCGGACGGGCAGAGGCCATCGCTCAGGCACTCCGCCAGCGCTTCGCGGAGGGGGTGGGCACCCACTACGCGTTCTCCGATCGGGAGCGGGGCTATCTGGTGCTTACCGATCGGGAGGGAAACGAGAAGCGTGTGCCATTGATGAGCCTGGCCATCGGGGTCGTTCGGGCAGGCGATTCGATCTTCAACGACATCCGGGAACTCACGGAGATCGCGGCGGAAGCACGGCGGAAGGAGATCCTGCTGCTTTGAAGAAGATCTCTCTCCGCAGATGAGGCAGCGCGTCGCTCCACTCGCTCGATCACTTCACTTCTCCCTGCGCCATTTCGCAGCGCGGGGAGAGGGCATGAGGGGAAGCCCAGATGGTCTGGCGCCAGCGCCTGCGTCGGCTTTTGAGACCCATCCACCCGCCATCCTCGGGTTCGACGACGCGAACCGATGACGTCTCTTTCCTGGATCGATGGGCGGAGCCGGTGCTCTGGATCGAGGCCAGGAGCGGCCGGGTGCTCCTGAACGCCACAGCGCGCGCCTGGCTGGGCGATCCCATCCCTTCCTCCCGTCGTGATCTGGAGGGCCGCCTTCACCCACCCGGAGTGCTGGAACGCTGGCTATCCGGCTCCCGAGAGACCGCCGTCATCGGCCATCGAAGCGCGCGGGCCAGCGCCCTCCCGCTGACGCTGGACGGGCGATCGGGCTTCCTGCTGGTTCTTCAGCCCGCCCCGGAGGGCTCCAGACCGGCTTCGGAGCTTCCTGTCTATCCCCGGGAGCTGGCCCTGGTCACCGGGATCGCCCGCCTGCTCAGCGCCTCCCTGGATCTGGACTCCACGCTGGACGCCATCCTGTTCGCGATCCGGCAGGTGATCCCCTATGAGCTCGCCGAGATCAACCTGTGGGAACCCGGGGAGCGTCGGCTGCGCACCCGGGCCCGTGGAGGGGATCCCCAGGCCGTGGCCCGGCTCGCGGAATCCGGCGGGGTTTACCGGCCCGACGAAGGCCTCACCGGATGGCTGGCCACCCACCGGCGTCCCCTGCTGATCCGGGATCTGCGCACCTTCGCCGACGCGCGCCCTCGCCTGGACCTGGATCGCTTCCCCGCGCGCGCCTTTCTGGGGGTTCCTCTACAAACAGGGGAAGAATTCATTGGGACACTGGAACTCGTTGCCTATCAGCCTGGGGCTTTCACCGAAGAACACCTGCGCCTCCTGGAGGCGATCGCCGCCCAGGCCGCCATCGCCATCCATAACGTCCGCCTCTATGAGGCCACCCGACATTACGCCGAAGGGCTGGAGACCCTTTTCCGCATCGCCGCGATGAGCGCGGCCTTCCCCTCCCTGGAAGATTTCCTCCAGCGGTCTGTAGCGGAGCTGGCGGGATGGTTCCGGGTGGAGCGGGTGGTGATCCTGCTTTATGACCCGAAGCGCCAGGAGCTGATCCCCCACCCGGCGGGCATCTATGGACCCTGGCCGCCGGAAGCCCTGGAGTTCCGCCTTCCCGTGCAGGACCCAGTGTTTGCGGAAAGCGTGTTTCGGAGCGGACGTCCCTTCCGCTCGAACCGGGCGCCGGAGGACCGCCGGGTGATCCCGCCCTATCGGGAGCTGATCGCCCGTTTCGGCGTCCGTTCCGTCCTGTCGATTCCCCTGACCACCCGGGAACAGCCCATCGGGGAGATCCACCTGATCAACCGGTGGGAGGGCCGGTTCACCCCCGATGATGAACGTTTGGGGATGGCGATGGGCGTGGTCCTGGGCACCACCCTCCACAACCTTCAGGTGATCGAGCAGGCCCGGCGCCGTGCCGCCCGCTTGCGGGCCCTGGTGGAGATCGGCCAGCGGATTGCCGCCGCCCTGGACCTGGACACGATCTTCGAGACCATCCGGGAGGAGCTCGGGCACATCCTGGACGCCCGGAATTTCTACGCCGCGCTCTACTACCCGGAGACGGATGAGGTCTCGTTTGTATTCTATGTCCACCATGGGGAACGGCTGACCGAGCGGCCGAAACGACGTGGAGGGCGCGGTCTGACGGAATACGTGATTCGAACCGGCCAGCCCCTTTTGCTCCGCGGCGATGTAATGGCCCAGGCGCAAGCCCTGGGGATTGAACCGGTGGGGACGCCGGCTCGCCTCTGGATGGGCGTCCCGATGCGGATCGGGGATCGGGTGATCGGCATGCTGGCTATCCAGCATGAGGAGGACGAGAACGCCTTCAACCAGGAGGATCTGGAGCTCCTTCAGGCCATCGCACACCAGACGGCCATCGCGGTGGAGAACGCCCGACTCTACGGGGAGGTCCGCGAGCGACTGGAAGCCCGTATCCATCAGCTGACCGCGCTGAACCGCATCGGCCAGGAACTGAACGCCAACCTGGACCTGGATCACATCCTCAATCTGGTGCTGGATTCCGCCTTTCAGGTGACGGGCGCGGATTATGGGGAGATCCTGCTCTATGATTCGGAAACCGGCCTCCTGTATCCACGCCTGTTACGCAATCTCTCCCTGGAGCAATTACAGGCCCGGGGCCTGGACCGTCAGCGCCCCGGCGAGGGATTGATCGGACAGGCCTTCCAGACCGGCCGGGTCATCCTCGTCCCCGATGTCCGGCAGGATCCCCACTACATCGCCGGAACGCCGGATACCCTCTCTGAGGTGGCCGTTCCCATCTGGTATGGGACGCTGGTCGTAGGGGTGCTCGATCTCCAGAGCCGGCGGCCTTATGGCTTCAGTGAGGAACAGATCGCTTTCCTGGAGGCTCTGGCGGCCCAGGCCGCGGTGGCCATCGGCAACGCGATGCGCCTGACGGAAGAGGCCCGGCGGAGCGAGCGTTACCGCCAGCGCATCGAATTGATGCGTGGAATGCTGGAGGTGAGCCAGGCGTTGCGCTCCGATCGGCCGCTGGAGAACGCCCTCGACGCGGTCGCCCACACGATCCAGGAATCCCTGGGCTTCGAGCGCGTCCTGATCAGCCTGCTGGAAGGCGAGCCCCCTGTCCTGCGCCGGGTGGCCCAGGCCGGGCTCCCCCTCCCGGTATTCGAGCGCATGCGCCAGGTCACCCAACCGTGGCGGAATATGCAGATCTTCCTGCGAGAGGAATTCCGGCTGGGAGCCTGCTATTACATCCCTTATGAGCGACAACCGGAGAATCTGACCGAGCTCCTGGACACCTGGACCGCCACGCCGACGCGGGAGCCGCGTCCCGACCCGACCCGCTGGCACCCGGAGGACCTTCTGATCGTCCCGATTTATGGAACGGGGGGACGCCTGCTCGGCATCATCTCCGTAGATGAACCCCGGGATGGCCGGGCGCCCACCCGCGAGACGGCCGAGATGCTGGAACTGTTAGCCAGCCAGACCGGGATCATCATTGAGAACGCGCGCCTCTATGAGGGTCTGAAGCAACGCATCGAAGCCCTGACCCGTCTCAACGAGGCCAGCCGGCAGATCGCCGCCCGGCTGGAGCTAAGTGCTCTGTTAGAGGCCATCGCGCAGGCCGCCGCCTCCCTGAGCCAGGCGACCTGGGCCGCTGTGATCCGGACGGAAAAGGAGGGGTTCCCGCAGGTCACAGCCCGATCTGCCCCTACAGGCGAGGAGACCTCCACCTCGCCCGAAACGCTCCTGAACTCCCCCTGGATCGCCCAGGCGCTGTCCTCCGGCCGCGCGCTTTACCTTCGGGATCTGGAAGAGGTTCTGGACGAAGAGCGTCCGGGAGTGCGTTCGCTGCTCCTCGTTCCCATGCGGGCGGGAGGGGAGATCGTGGGGTGGATCGCGGTAGCCCATCCGGAGCGCGGCGCCTTCGATGAGACCGAACAGATTCTTCTCCAGACCCTGGCGGAGCAGGCGGCGGTGGCCCTGGAGAACGCCCGGCTTTACGAGCAGACCCGGCGCTTCGGCGCAGAGCTCGAAGCCCTGGTCCGCGAGCGAACGGAAGCCCTGGAGAAGGCCCTGGCGGACCTTTCGGCCCGCCATCGTCAGCTGGAGCTGCTGTATCGGGTGACTCTGGCGCTGACCGCCAGCCTGGAGCTGGAGGCCACCCTTCAGCAGGCGCTTTCGCTCCTCGTCGAGGAAGGGGAGACCGCCGCGGTGATCCTGCTGGATCCAGAGAGGGGATACCTGAGGGTGCGGGCCGGGATCGGGCCGGGCAGCGCGCAGCTGATCGGGCAGTCCTGGTTCCTTCACGAAGATCCAGGGGCGATCCGGACAGCCATCCGCCAGCGGCGAACCCAGAATCTAACAGCGGTCTCAGCGGAGCTCCTTCCGGCACCCTGGCGGATGCTGCGCCCAGGCGCCGCCCTCGTGATTCCTCTCGCCCTGGGCCTGGATGTCCTGGGAGTGCTGGTGTTCACCCATCCCGAGCCGCGCCGGTTCGAGCCGGAGCGCATCCAGCTCCTGGAGACGGTGGCCGCTCAAATGGCCCAGGCGTTGAACAACGCCGCCCTCTACACGCTGATCACTCAGCAGGCTGAGCAGCTGGGCAACACCCTCCGGGCTGTCCAGGAGGAAGCCTCCAAGCGCCAGGCAATTCTCGAGTCCATCGCGGAAGGGGTGATGGTGGCCGATGCGCGGGGCGAGGTCATTATGATGAACGCCGCCGCCGAGCAGATCCTGGGGCTACGTCGGGAAGAGGTCCTCGGTCGGCCGATCCATCACTTCACCGGCCTTTATGGGCCCGCCTGGCAGGAGTGGATGACCTCCCTGCGTCGATGGCTTTCCTCTCCTCGAGGGCAGCCGCCGATCCTGTTCATGCGCCACGAGCTCACCCCTGAAGGCCGCTTCATCACCGTCCACGCCGCCCCGGTGATGATGGGCACCGAGTTCCTGGGCACGGTCTCGGTTTTCCGGGACATCACGCCGGAGGTGGAGGCCGATCGCGCCAAGACCGAGTTCATCTCCACGGTGTCCCATGAGCTCCGCACCCCCATGACCTCCATCAAGGGCTATGTGGATCTCCTGCTCCTCGGATCGGCGGGGCCGCTTTCCGAGATGCAGCGTCGCTTCCTGCAGATTGTGAAGGCGAACGCCGACCGGTTAAAGCTGCTGGTGGATGACCTGCTGGATATCTCCCGCATCGAGAGCGGCCGCCTCCAGCTGGATCTCCGTCCGGTGCCCCTGGAGGCCGCGGTGGAAGCCGTGGTGGCTTCTTTGAAGGCTCGCATCGATGAAAAGAAGCAGCGCCTGGAGCTCGATCTCCCCGAGTTCCTCCCTCCGGTCCACGCGGATAAGGATCGCCTGATCCAGATCCTGTCGAATCTGGTCAGCAATGCTCACAAATACACCCCGGAAGGCGGACGGATCTGTATCCGCGCTCGCGCGGAGGATGGGGCTGTCCATGTGGAAGTCAGCGACACCGGGATCGGCATCCCTCCGGAGGCCCTCCCCCGTATCTTCGAGCGCTTCTACCGCGTGGACGATCCGCGGGTTCAGGAGACACCAGGGACGGGCCTGGGCCTTTCGATCGTGAAAGCCCTGGTGGAGATGCACGGCGGGCGCATCTGGGTGGAAAGCGAGGTCGGCAAGGGGTCCACCTTCCATTTCACGATCCCCATCGCCCACGAGGTGCCCTCTCCAGCTGAGCGCCTGTCGGCTCCGGCGCCGGTCCCGGCCCGGGCGGATGGGATCTCCCCGATCCTGATTGTGGAAGATGATCACCACATCGCGGACCTGCTGGTCCAGCACCTGGAGCGTGCGGGGTATCGAACCCTGGTCGCCCATCGAGGCGAAGAGGCGCTGCGGCTCGCCCGGGAGGAGCGTCCGCAGCTGATCACCCTGGACATCTACCTTCCAGACCTGGACGGCTTCACAGTTCTGGAACGTCTGAAATCCGATCCGGCGACCGCAGAGATCCCCGTGATCATCGTCTCCGTCATCGCCGATCGCCAGCGGGGGGTGCGCCTGGGAGCGGTGGACGTGCTGGGCAAACCCGTGGACCTGGAGCAACTGCTACGAGTGGTGCATCAATATGCTCGACGGCATGCCCATATCGTGATCGTCGATGACGATGCGGGGACCCGCTCCCTGCTTCAGGACACCCTGCGCAACCACGGGTTCGAGATCACATCCTTCGGGAACGCCGTGGAGGCGCTGGCATGGATCGAGGCCCATCGCCCCGATCTGGTGCTGATGGATCTCAAACCGGCGGGGATGAGCGGGCTGGACGCCTTAGCCCGCCTGAAAGCGAACCCGAAGACCGCGGACATCCCGGTGGTGATCATGACCGCCAGTGCCACCGACCCGATGGGGAAGCGCCGGCAGGCCCTGGCCCTGGGGGCGGCAGACTTCTTCCTCAAACCGTTCCCACTGGAAGAATTTGTAGCGACCATTCGGCGTCTTCTCACCGGGCCATCCGAGAGAGAACCAGACAATGGAGGAGAGCGCCCTTCATAGGGACAGGCCATGAAAGGGCTCGTTCCTGACGAAGGCAACCACAAAGAGTCGCCCCTGTGTCTGGGATAGGGGTTATGCGGTTGACCTTCTCCTTCTCAGGATTGGGGCTGGGCCGGGCGTCTTCGGCTACTGGCCCGGCCTCCCAAATACCCCTCCCGGAGGCCTTTTGAGCCACGGGGAGAGATTCTTGTTAGGAAAGAGACTCTGGCAACAAACTGCGGGATCCGGCAGGAGGGATCTGGATGACGGCCAAGATTCTGATCGCTGAGGATGAGCGGGACATCCGGGAATTGATCGCTTTCACCCTGGAGTTCGGCGGCTTCCAGGTGATCGCCGCCACGAACGGCCAGGAAGCGATTGAACTGGCCCGTCAGCATCGCCCTGACCTGATCATCCTGGATGTTCGCATGCCCAAAATGACCGGCTATGAGGCATGTCGCATCCTGAAATCCCAGGAGGAAACGCGCGCCATCCCGGTTGTGTTCTTGTCCGCTAAAGGGCAGGAGGCAGAGATCCGCCAGGGGATGGAGGCGGGAGCCGATGCCTACATCCTGAAACCTTTCGCTCCCGATGAGCTCATCCAGCAGGTGCAGTCCCTCTTAAATCGGCACCACACAAAATGAAGTAGGACTTACGCAGTTCGTTTCCCATGGGGGCTTTGGGGGCGGAGCGGGGCGCCTTCGGCGCCCCGCTCCGCCCCCAAAAGGATTTTGGGGTGGGGCCATTCCGTCCCACCTTTAGAGCTTTCAACTGCGTAACTCCTAATGAAGATTCAACGTTCGTAGCAGGGCACGTCAGTGCCCATCTTATTTTGAAAAACCTGAAGGCGGGGACAGGAAGCGGTGAGCATTGCGACCGTTGGGGAGCATCTCATCCATTATGAGGCGTTAGGCCGGGGTCAGCCCGTGATCTTCCTGCATGGGTGGGCCGGGTCATGGCGTTACTGGCTGTCCACCATGCAGGCCCTCTCCCACCGTTTCCGGACGTATGCGGTCGACCTGGTGGGGTTTGGGGATTCCGCCAAACCTCGCCAGGGGGCGGATTCCGTCTACCGTCTGGAACGCTATGTGGAGCTGGTTCAGGGATGGATGGATCATCTGGGGATCGCCCGGGCACACTTCATTGGCCACACCATGGGGGCCATGGTCGCGATCCGGCTCGCCCTGCAGCAACCCGATCGCGTGCAGCGGATCCTGGCGGTGGGCTATCCGGTCTCCCTGGAGATCCCGAAAGGCATTCTGGGGCCGGCAGGGATCGGGATCCTGGCGGAGCGCTTAAGCCGTCTCGCCCAGGAGTATCCCGAGGTGCAGCGAGAGCACCTGCGGGCAGATCCCGAGGCGATCGGTTTCGGTCTGGAGGAAGCCCTGAGGCGCCAGGAGGCGCTTCGGGAGTGGCTTCATCTGGTGGATTGTCCGCTGCTTCTGGTCTACGGCCGGCGGGATCCGTTGATCCCGCCCCCGCTCTTCCTGAACGGCGGTTTAGACACCTCCGCCCGCCTGGTGGTCCTGGAGGAGGGTCGCCATTTCCCCATGCTGGATCTCCCAGCGGTCTTCCAGCGCCTGGCGGAGGACTTCCTCACCCTGCCGGACCCCTCGCAGATCACCCTGAAGGAAGAGTGGCGGCGGCGGTTCCGATAAGGGATAAAAGGGATACGGGTATGCTTTGCATTCCAGAACGGGATGAAGCGGCCTCGGAGCTCGCCCGAGAAGGGGCTTCCTCACAAGAGGGTGTCTGACCATTTGCTTGACGCAGCGGGGTGGGTTCTTCCCTGTTCGTAGCAGGGCACGCAAGTGCCCGTTCTTTTTGGGGAATGTTTCGACGGCACTTCGCCAGGATTTGAGCCGGGCGCGGAGGGATCATCGCGCGAAGGCTCGGAAAATCGCCCCCGCTCCAGCCTCAAAAACCGGTGGAGACCAGCGGCGCAACTTCTGCTCGGAAGGTTTCTTTCCCCGCTCCCGGGGAGGAAAGAGGAAAGGCATTGGGGGTTGAACGGCTACCCGTCCTCTTATTCCCACCGGAACGTCCACGCTGCGACCACTCCCCCGATCAGCAGGCACCCTGTCAGCACCGCCACCTCCGTCCAGTGCTGGCTCCACGCCTCGCCGAACCACAGCCCTTTCATCAATGTCACCAGGTGGGTCAGGGGAATGAATTGGCTGAACCTGCGCAGCCAATCCGGAAATATCTCCGGTGGGAAGGCTGCGCCGGAGAGGAATAACATCGGGAAGAATAGCACCATCCCGGTGGTCTGGGCGATGCGGGCTGTGGGCGCCAACCCCGCAATGAGATAACCCATGGCGAAGAAGGCCAGTGCCCCCAGAAGGAAGCCTCCCAGCAGGCTCAGGGCATTCCCCTCAAAGCGGACGTTGAAAACCACCTTGCCGGTGAGCAGGAGGAGCAGCACTCCGAGCACCGACACCACAAGATGACTGACGATGTCGCTCACGATATAGGTCAGGGGGTGCAGAGGAGTGGCCCGGAAACGCCGCAGGACGCCGCTCTCCCGCGCCGACGCGGTGCCAATGGGCACGCCCATCAACGCTACCGTGGCGATGATCATACCGATGTAAGCCGGAACGTAGACATCCATCGCGCCCTTCCCGCCGTAGAGCGGAGCGGGATCGTTACCAAGGATGGCCCCGAAGAGGAGCAATATCAGCGGGGCGAAGAAGACGGTGAAGAAAGCAGCCATGGGTTCTCGCAGATAGAGTTTCACCTGCACGAGAGTCAGTTTTGCGAATCCACGCATGGTGCATCCCCCTAATCCCGCATCTCTCGGCCCGTCAGGGCCAGGAAGACATCCTCCAGCGAGGGCTGCTCGGTGCGCAGGTCGCGGAAGGGCACCCCGGCCCGCTCCAGCAGGCCGACGACCCCGCCAACCATCCCTTCCCCTTTCCCGTAGACAACCACCCGTTCCCCGATCCGTTCCACCCGGGTCACACCGGGCACCTGTCGAAGCAACGCAACGTCCCAATGCCCTTCGGCGCTGAAGACCACCCGCTGTTCCGCCCCCAGGGAGCGGATAAGGTTCTCCGGCGTGTCCAGGGCGACGATCTTCCCAGAGTTTATGATGGCCACCCGGTCGCAGAGCCGTTCCGCTTCTTCCATATAGTGGGTGGTGAGGAAGATCGTCTTGCCTCGGCTCCGGATGCCTCGGATCAGGTCCCATAGCGCCCGGCGGGCCTGGGGGTCCAGACCGGTGGTTGGCTCGTCCAGGAAGACCAGTTCCGGGTCGTTGATCAGCGCCAGAGCGATGAAGAGGCGCCGTTTCTGACCGCCGGAGAGTTTGTCAAAGGGGGTGTTCCACTTTCCCCCCAGCCCCAGTTGCTCCGCCAGCGCCTTCCCATCCACACGGCGAGGGTAGAAGGAGCCGAAAAGATCCAGCGCCTCCCCGACTTTCAGCCGAGGGGGCAGTGCGGCTTCCTGCAACTGGATGCCGATGCGGCGGCGGAGTTCGTAGCCATCCCGCTGCGGGTCCAGCCCCAGCACCCGCACCGTCCCCCGGTCGGGGCGGCGCAGCCCCTCCACACACTCAATAATGGTGGTCTTGCCAGCGCCATTGGGACCAACCATGCCGAAGATCTCCCCTTCCTTTATGGTGAAGGAGACCCCGCTCACGGCCCGGACGGATCCGTAGGATTTGTGCAGATCGCTGACTTCTACCACGATGCTCATCGGAGCAACCTCCTTC
>JAEVEY010000144.1 GCA_016842045.1 Candidatus Thermoflexus sinensis
ATTAGCCATTCAATCCCTGGAATGACCACCCGCCAGCGCACATCGAAGCGCCACAGGCCGGCCTCTCGAGCCATGCGATAAGCCTCCTCCATTTCCCGGCGGAACACCCGGCGGTTGATCTCCGCATAGCGGGGATCCGTCTTCGCCTTCCAGGCCGGATAATACTGATCCATGATATTCACATATGTATCCTTTGAGAGCCCGGCCAGCCAGCGCATGATCTCCCGCGTCTCGTCCAGCAAGCCCGGCATCACCAGATGCCGCACCAGCACTCCCCGCACCGCCAGGCCCTCCTCATCCACTTTCAGCTCGCCCACCTGCCGGTGCATCTCCGCGATGGCCTGGCGGGCGACCTCCGGGTAGTTCGAGGCCAGCAGATACTTCCGGCTTCGCTCCGGGGTCCAGAGCTTGAAATCCGGCATGTAAATATCTACCAGCCCTTCCATAATCCGCAGGCTTTCCAGACTATCGTAAGCGCTGGTGTTGTAGACGATGGGGATCCTGAGGCCCATCTCGATCGCATAGGGGAGGGCTTCTACAATCTGCGGCACCACGTGCTCGGGGGTGACGAAGTTAATGTTGTGGCATCCCATTTCCTGGAGGCGGATCATCAGGCGGGCCAGCTCCTTCGGGGTGAGCTCTTCCCCCTCCCCCAGCTGGCTGATCTCGAAGTTCTGACAATTCGAGACAGCCACGAAAGAAGCGACATACGAGTGGTCCGGATCATTGACCTCCAGATTGTAAACCCATCCTTCATAGGGTTGCCGCTCGATCTTGCGAATCGGAATTAGATAGAAAGTCCCCATATCCTTCCATCGAACCCGCCGAGGCCTGGCCTTCGGCAATTTGACCAAGAAGAGCGGGGGCTGCCGCACGGAACGCCCCTCGATCGCCCTGATCGAATCAGGATGCCACGTATAGATCGAAGGAACCACCCCAAGGCGCAATCCGAGTTCGAAGACCCCAAAGGCCAGATCCCTGGAGGTCGTTGTCAGAATCCAGTGAGATGGTGTCTCGTGACCATCGCCCCTTAGCAATCCACTCAGGAAAGCCTGAAGGATTTCCCTGGGGCTCGTGAAAATCATGTCGGGCACACGCTTGGTTTGCGCGTCCCAGCCACAAAGATGTTTAAATAGCAGAGCTAGCGAAGTCTTCCCCACTTCAACCGTAATGGTCGTCCGCCGCATCCTAAGTTGAGCTCGAACGCCGAATGCGCGCCCGAATAACCTGGCGACTTTACGAGCCAGCTTCCCTTCGTGAAGGCCAAAGGAGAGGACAACTCGATACGAGTGGGGGTGATTCTTGATCGCTGTAATGTGACCCTCAGCGCAGTAAATCCCCAGAATCCAAGCCAGCTCACGAGTTAACGGAACCTGAGCAGGAATACCCGGACGTTTTTCTGTTTTAAAGCGAACGGTGTCCTCCTGCACGAGCCGGTTTTCTGCTTCCAAGATGTCATCTGGACGCATGGGCAACAGCCCTTTATACCACTGACCGCGAAGCTTGGGCACATAGGCTGGATGGTAGCCCGTTTTCCGGGATAGTTCCTGAGAAGTCAACGGTTGGGCGAAAAGCAAGCTCAGCTGATCGGCCGGGACCCGTATGGGTGGAGATTTGCGGAAGAACGTCCTCTCCTTCAAGAGAATTTCCAAAACGCTCAGGGTCGCACACGGATCCTCCCCCACCCGCTTCGGAAGAATCAGCCAATGCTCCGGTGTAAGCTCACTCGCCCGGATTTTCATAACCCGGGATGGATCCGATGGATGGGCTACAAACACCTCATGATTGGGGGTGAGAAGAAGCGTTGGACAATAATGCGGCTGGATGCGGATTAAATCGCCCCGAAAGAAATGACGGAAGACCTTCGTCACCGGAGCCAGTTGAGACCGGCGTGTTACAACCCGCAGCTTGCCATAGAGGAAGCGCACCTGCCCTTCGCCGTATCGAACCTCATCCTCCCCCATGTCGAAAATCTCTTGAATCGGCATCACGCCTTTTTCAGTTACAATCATCGTATCAGGCGGAAGGCAAAACACACAGCGCAAATTGCACCAGGAAAAGAAAATCGTCCCGGAGCCCCGCCACCCCCGCAGCACGTCCTCCTCCCCGAAGTGGGGGAAGGCGCTGGCCACCCGCGCGTAGCGCCCCACGCGACACACCCCAAACTCGTTCGCCAGACGATCCACTCCCTTGCACAACCGTGGGCATACCCGACAGGAAGGACCCAGATGGGAAAGGGCCTCTTCCACCTTATCCTTCAGACGGCCCTCCTCGTAGGTTTTCAGGTAAGCGGGGACGAAATCGCGGCGGGGGATCACAAAGCGACCGTCTCCGTGAACCTCCCGCGGGACCATCCAGCGGCCCATCATTAACCTCCCCTTTTCTTCACCGGAGGAACACCCCAATCCGATCCCTGCTGAAATCTAAACCACTGCTCGGTTAGTCCGGTGGCTTGCGGTTCTCTGTAGAAAGCGCCTCCGCCAGAACCTCCGAGAGATGCCGGACCCGGATGGGAAGCCGGGCGCGGCGGGCTCCCCACTCCAGCTGGAGCATGCACCCCGGGTTGGCGGTGACTACCACAGAGGCGCCCGTCGAGGCGATGTCGGCCATCTTCCGCTCCAGCAGGCGCCGGGACATCTCTGGATGGGTCAGGTTATAGATGCCGGCGCTCCCACAACACCGGGTGGCGTCCGGGAGCTCGTGGAGCGTCGCTCCCCGCAACCGAAGCAGCAGCGCCCGGGGTTGCCGGCGGATCCCCTGCACGTGGCTCAGATGGCATGGCTCATGATACGTGAGCTGCAGCCCTTCCGCTATCGGAATGAGATCTTCCGGCCAGATCGCATCCAGCCACTCGGTGAGATCGCGGACCCGGTCAGCAAAGGCGCGGGCCCGACCGGCCCATTCCGGATCGTCCGCCAGGAGCTGGGGGTATTCCTTGAGAAAGCCGCTGCACGCCGCACAATCCGCCACGATGGCATCCAGCGGCCCCAGAGCCTCGAAGGCGGCGATGTTGCGCCGGGCGAACCGCCGCGCGGTCTCCCGCAGGCCCTGATCCTCCTGGGGCGCGCCGCAACAGACCTGATCCGGTGGCGTCATCACCGCACACCCTGATTGCTCCAGAAGATGAACGCTTGCGCGAACCACATCCCCATAGACCGCGTTCATCACACAACCCAGGAAGAAGCCCACCCGATACCGGGGCTCCGCTGGAGAAGCGCGATGTTCCAGCTCCCTCCGAACCGGGCGGGCAGGGCGCGGGGCCAGATCCAGGAGATCCCGCAGGCGCGGCAACCCACGCATCAGGTAGCGGAGCAGAGGGATCAGGCCGAGGCGCCAGGCCCAGCGAAGGGGGGCCGCGGCCCATTCCGCCGCCCGGGGGGAGCCCAGGGCTTTCTCCAACAACATCCGGAGCCACCAGGGCCGGGGACGCTGCACGGCCGCAGCCGCTCGTCCGGCCACAATCGATTCCCCAATGGCCACCCCTGCCGGGCAGACCGTGTTGCAGGCCCGGCAGTCCAGGCAGTGATAAAGATGAGCCTCTACCGTTTCGTCCAGGGGCAGCCGGCCTTCCTCCACCGCTCGCAAAAGCGCCAGCCGGCCCCGGGGGGATTGAATCTCGAGCAGGGTCTCCTGATAAGTGGGGCAAACGGGGAGACACCGCCCACACCGAACACACGCCATGAGGACGTCATATTCCGGAGCCTC
>JAEVEY010000138.1 GCA_016842045.1 Candidatus Thermoflexus sinensis
CGGAGCTCCGCCCGCAGGCGCTCGATCTCCGGCTCCCACCGGGCCTCCCCCAGGGCCGTCCGCTGGTGCTTGCGGAAGGCCAGCTCCGTCGCCAGGCGATGGATCCGCCCCAGCCGCTGGAAGCCCTGCATATCCCCCCGCAACAGCGCGCCCCAGCGAGATCCGATCCGGGCCAGGAAGGAAGCGCATTCTCGATACAGCGGCTCCGACAGCACCCCCGCCTCCACCTCCTCCCGCAGATAGGTTCGGATCCACTGTCGCTCCCGGAACAGGCCGTAGAGGGCGATGGCGAAGACCAACAGCGCCCCCATCCAGTCCATGGGCAGCCAGAAAAGACAGAAAAGCACCGATTCGGTCGCTTCGGTTACGGTGGCCACCGTGTTATGCAGGGCATGGAACGCCATCGCCCCGCCCAGGCCGAGGATCGGGGCGCTTAGCCGGACCAGGGTGGAGCGGGAGAGGCGGGCCGCGGCGAAGCCCAGGCCGGTGAGGGCCGTGTAGGCAGCGTGATTGAGGCCGAAGAAGATCGCGCGGGCGATAAAATTCCCCAACATGCCCCCCAGACCTCCCTTCGAGGCCGCGCCCAGGAAATACACCATGTTCTCCGTCGCCGCAAACCCGAAGCCCACGAGGGAGCCATAGAGAAAACCATCGTAGAGGCTATCAATCTCCCTGCGGTAAAGCAAGAAAAGCAACAACACAAAGAAGCCCTTGAATAACTCCTCTGTGAACGGCGCCACGATGATCGCGGAGAGGGCGCCCGCCGCCTGGGGTCCCAGGGCGGCCTCGAAGATCGCAGCCGCTGGAAGCTGAGCGCATAGAGACAGCAGGATGGTTGGGATGCTTCCCCACAGGAAAGCAGCTCCAACAAGCCAGATGGGCTCTTTTTCAAAGCGATCAAACCACCATGCGAACAGGGCGTACGCAATCATAGGTCCAAAGGCCAGGAAGGGCGCCAGACATAAGGCGATCAGAGGGAATCCGCCCTGGCTTTCCATCGCTCACATTCCTCCGCTGGAAGGCTATCGGGAGAGATCCGTCTTCTGAAAATCCGGCATACTCTTTCTCACCAGTCACAGCAACTGTCGCAACGCCTCCCGCAGGCGCTGGATCTCCGCTTCCTCACGCGCCTCCCCCAAAGCGTGGCGCCGGTGCTTGCGAAAGGCCAGCTCCGCCGCGACCTGGAGCTGCCATCCGCGCCGCCGCCAGGAAGCGACATCGCCGGAGAGCAAAGGCCCCCACCGGTAAGTCAACCGCCCGGTCGGCGAACGCAGGGTCTCATAGAGCGCCGCAGGCATCACCCCTCCCTGCACCTCCTCCAGCAGATACCGCGAGATCCAGGCGCTTTCCCGGAACATCCCATAGGCAAGGATGCCGAGCAGCAGCAACACGCCGGACCCGTAAATCACGGCCTGGAGCCCGGCGAGCCCGGGGTTCCAGACCGCAGGCGCCAGGCTCAGGTCTCGCAGGACATGGAATCCGATCGCCGCAACCCATCCGAGGATGGGCCATACCCCGCGCATGCCGCCGCGGCCCAGTCGGGCGGCCGCGAAACCCACGCCGATCCACCCGGTGAAGAACGCATGGGCCAGGCCGAGCAGGAGGGTTCGTTCCATGGCCCCTGTTAGCCCCCACTGCCGTGCTGGCGCCGAAAGCACGGTATCCGCGAAGGCGAACCCAAAGCCGACCAGGGAACCGTAGAAGAAGCCATCGTAGAGGCTGTCGATCTCCTGACGATACAAAAGAAAGAGGCCCAGGAGGAACAACCCCTTGGCCAGCTCTTCGGCGATAGGAAGAAGGATCGCGTTCCCCCAGACGGCTCCCATCGGGCCGGCGAACCATCCTGCGCTGAGCGCTAAGAACGCCGGACGGACCAGGGCCGTCAGGGCCATCGCCGGGAGGCTGCCCCAGAACAGAGCAGCTCCGATCAGATGCACCGGCTCCTTCTCGTAACGGTCCAGCCACCATCCGACCAGGACGTAAACGCCCGTGGAGATGGCCGCCCCAACCGCCGCCAGCCCCATCGCCCAAACCGCCTGCGCCGCCATGGGTTCCTCCTCATTGGGTCTGGTAGATGAAGACGTAGAGATAGGCGTAGTTCCGGGTCTCCACCGTGTAGCCCGCGAACTTCAGCATCCCATCCTCCCGATACGCCTCGAAGGCCAGGAAGCTCGTGGCCACGCTGGCATATCCGGGTTCGTTCACCACGCCATCTTGATCGAAATCCCGATCTATTAAGGTGGCCTGGAATGGCGTATAGATCGGCTGCGCGCCCTGATTGGTCACCAGTAACCCCTGGAATCCCGACACGCCGGGATAAAACGGACACGGGAACAGCGTGTAGCCGGGCTGATCCAGCAGGCCGCAGTAGCCATCCACCCGTACGGCCACCCCATCGATCTGAATCAGGAACGATCCATCCCCCTGCGAGGTCACCCGATAGACCTCCCCCGCTCCTAACGGGCTGCATTGATTCGTGTTGAGATCACACGAATATCCTCCCACCCGGGCCACCGTCAGGACCTGGCCCGCCGGTCCCGGTTGAGGTCCCGGACCGGGCTGAGGGCCCGGTTGGGGGCCCGGCTGAGGCCCCGGGCCGGGCTGAGGACCGGGTTGGGGACCCGGTTGGGGGCCAGGACCAGGCTGGGGGCCCGGTTGCGGTCCCGGCTGAGGCCCCAGGCCAGGCTGAGGGCCCGGCGCCGGAGTTCCCGCTCGAACCATTGGAGCAGGAGTGCCTCGGGCTCCCTGGGAGGGGCCCGAGGCCATAGCAGCGATCACCAGCCCGCAGGCCAGCATCCCGGCGCATGCGATTCCAATGAGCACCAGACCTGCGCAACCCCCGCCGATCGCTATGGGCAACCGGCTGCCCGCTCCACCTCCCGAAACGCTGCTCATAGTTCCTCCTTCCATCGGATGTCGCTCTGAACGATCCAGGGGGCCAGCGCTCAACCAGCCCCCGCCCCGGAGGGCCCTGTGCTGTCATCCAGCATGTCCAGGGACCAGGAACAATCTGTGAACAAAACCCTTCTCAGCCCACCCCCCAGATCCCATTCCACGCCGCCCATCCTCCCACTCCCAGAACCCACCCGACCCATCGTTTCCATCGGTTATCCAGCCAGGCAATAGGAACAGCGGCCAACATGGCGCCAGCGCCGAGCAGGAGAAACTCCCGGCCAAGGAAATCGAGGGCCCCCTGACGGAAGAGCCGTTCCAGCCCCAGCCCGGCCAGCGGCAGGATCGGGAGAGGAAGGATCCATGGAGCCGCCCGGAATGCCACCGCCCCCAGCCCGATCCACGCCGCATGTGTCCAGCGCGCCCAGCGGGATTCCTCCGAGGTGGCAGGCCACAGGATTGTTCCCACCCCAAAGGCGATGGGGGACAGCCACCGCGCGTCCAGGGGCGCCAGCGATAGCAGGGGCAGCATGAGCCCATACCCGAGCAGGAAGGGTCGGATCGACGAGGGCTCCCCCTCCACCCCCCACGTCGCCTGCAACACGCTGAAGAACAGAGCGGGAAGTCCCCAGACCGCTGCCCCTAACAACGACCAAACCGTTCCTTCTCGCATCAGCCCTTCGGGATCTATGGAAAACCGGAAGACCACCACGGTGAGGAGCAGCAGGATCATCGCGCAGAGCCACTCTAAGAGATCCTCCGCCTCCTCCGTGAGTTCACGCATCCCCTTCAAGGGCTCCCAGAACCATCCCATGGCGATCAGGAACAGCGGCCACCACTGGCGCGGGATGTCCAGGTCCAGCGCCTCGAAAAACCCCTGCCAGAACATCACCACAAAGGCCACGGCCCCGATCGTCAGGGAGAGATAGCGGGCGCCGAAGGCCCTGGGGTCCATCCGTGGACGCATCCACAGCCCGGCCGCGCCCAACAGGATCAGCACGCCCACAGCCGTCCGGGCCCCCAGATATGCATCCGGCGGCCATCCTCGCACCCAGTGACGGAGCGGCAGATAGATCAGGGCCAGCGGAAGAGGCAGCACCCCCAGAAGATCGGCCCAGAACAGCGGGATCGCACCCAGGCCCAGCAGGATCCCCAGAACCGGGAGGCCGCTTAGCAGCCGGGGATGGGTCTGAAGGATCGTCGCCCGGCGGCTCCAGAAACGGCCCAGCTTGCTTCCCTCCTCCACCAGGTTCGCCCCCAGCCACAACCAGAGCGGCGCGCTCAGGCCCCAGAGGCCTGGCAAAGCCCCGGCGATCCATTCCATTAGACCCGCTGGGGATCGACCCCAGGTCAGCAAATAAGACCCTGTCAGGCCTATCCAGAGCCATCCCCCGCGGACCATCCGGGGCACCCCCCGCCGGGGCCACCCCGGGAGCGCCGCCAGCCCGATCCCGATGACCATCTTGAGGGCGATGCTGATGACAAGGGGGAAGGGGAAGTGGGGCGGGAACTGGGCCAGCGCGGCGGCCCACAGGATGCGGCCGATCCATTGCGCAAGCGCAGAGGCCGGGCGCATGCGCTCGTAGAGGAAAAGGGTCAACGCGGGGATCAGCAGGGCTCCCGGGGGCAATACGCCGAGCAGCGGGTAGGCGAAATAGTAAAGGGAATACAATGCGGCTAAGATCCGGAAGACCAGTGGAAGATCGTCCACAGCGGCCATCGCCAGCGTCCACAAAAAAGACAACCAGAGGGCCAACAACCCGACTCCAAGAGGCTGGTTCAAGAAGGCCTGGATCACCGGGGGTTCGCCCAGCATCAAAACCATGAACCCGGCGAGGAGCGTTCCGGCGAGGAGGGAGAGCCAGCCCCACCCTCGAACGCCAATGCGGATCAGATCGGCCAGCAGCCCGATCCCGCTGCGCTGGGCCTCATACCCGAAGATCCGGATCGCATCATGCAACGCTTGCCGAACCTCAAGCCACCAGGTGGACATAGGTGAAGATTTCCTGACCTGATCCATCCTTACCCTTTTCCCGTGCTAGAGGAAGAAACCGAATCCGCGCTACGGCGTAATCGCCCAGATCTGAATCCGATGACCCGTGGGGACCGGCGCCCCGGTCCCGAGTAGCACCGCCACCCCCGCGCCGCCTTCCACAAACCCTATTCCCAGGGGACGTCCCGGAAGGACCTCACGAGCCAGTCGGCGCCCGGTGGCAGCTTCCCACAGATACAGCCGACCCCGGGTATCCCCCTCGCCGGTCCAATCCGCGATCCCGGCCACCCATCGTCCATCGGGACTGAAGGCCAGTTGCTGGAGCACCACCGGCAGATCCATCCCCTCCACTTCCTGCGGGAAGTCGAGCTCCACCAGCAGGTCAAGCGTCACTTCCTGCTGATCCGGGTTTACCTCTACCTGCCAGAGCGCAACCCGGCCCGGAGCGAGGACCTGACCATAGTCCGGATGTTCAATGAGCGTGTTCTCCGCCACCGCCATCGTCCGGCCATCCGACGAGAGAGCAAACGCGCTGATCGGGTCAAACTCGATGGATCCCCACCATTCCCCCGTGTAAGCATCCCACACTTCCATATCGGTTTCTCCAATGGTGATCTGGAAGACCAACCGCTCATCCGGATCCATCGCGAACATATCGGCCGGACCGTAAAGCTCGAACTCGAAAGCCGGGCGTCCGCTCTCCACGTAGTATCCGGTTAAGCGGCTTTCAGTCCCCACCAGCAACACGGTCCCCTGAGGGGAAAAGGTCAGGCCATGCACATACTCTGTATCTGCGAGAGAAAAACGATGGCCTACAACCTGTGCGCTCACATCCAGCAGGGTCACCGTTTGAGCGGCGGCTGTCGCGATCCACTGCCCGTCCGGCGAGAAGGCCAGGTGTTCTGCTTCATCGCTGGAAAAGCGCGTCAGCTCCTGACCAGTGTGGGGGTTCAGAACCCGAATCCGGTCGGGTTCGCTGACGGCCAGGAGAGATCCATCCGGGGAGACGGCCATCTGGAACGTTTCGGTGGGAATCTCCTGACGCAGTCGAAGCGTCGCCAGAGCGGGGGTCTCCGAAGCCAGGGCAGGGGACGGAGCAGGCGTCTCCGCGGGGGCGACGGTCCGGGTGGGAGGCAACGGAGTCTGCCCCCGAGTTGGGGTCAGGGCCGGAGATGGCGTGAGCCCGCGGGGGACCTGAGTCAGGACCACCGGCAGGAACCGATATGCCGCGATCCCGACGCCAAGGCCCCCACACAGACACAGGGCGCCAATTGCGCCAATGATTCCCACGATCAGCCATGAACGTCTACGCATTTCGAAGTCCTCCAGTGAAATTGAGGGGGGTATTCGCATTCCCCATGAAGCCATGCGCCTTCGGCGCGCTTCCCCAAACCCTTATCTCCCTTCGCCCTCTCGCCTCACAGGGTCATAAGGGAAGGCATAACCTCCCGGGCGTCCTCACTGGCCCCATCCGGAAGCTGGGAGGGCGGCCCCACAGGCCGGGCATCGCTTCCAGTCTGGCTCCACCGTGCGACCGCAATACGGACAACGGAAATCCGCGGGCTGCCCGCATCCCTCACATCGGACCTCGCGGGGATCCAGGCGCTGCCCGCAGAACGGGCAACGGAAGACCGCCATCGCCGGCGAAGAGACCACTGAGGGCGTCCCCTCGAGCGCCCGGACAATCCCCCGGGCGGTGGTTTCCACCTCTTCCCGAAGATGAGCAGTCATCGTTGTAACAGGAATCGAGGGCGGCGGGGGAAGCGAGGGCCGTGGGAAGCGGAACCACCCACCGATGCCGTGGCGCAGAGCCACGGGGAGCAGCCACAGGTTCAGCGCCAGAGAGAGCGAGAGGATCCCGAGCAGCAACAGCCCCAGGCTCCGCCCGCCGGTGAGGAAGGAAATCCCCAGCGCCGCAATTCCGATGAGAACCAGTCCCCATCGTAGCCCCCGCAGAACTCCCTTCATCTTCCACCTCCCTGCGCATTCGCCGGAAAGCGAGATCCCCCGCCCAGCCTTCTTCTTCGCATATGGCTACGTCCACCAGTCTGTCCGTCGGCTTGCCGGGAAGGGAAAACATGAGCAGGCCTCCCAGGATGAAGAGCTCGTTTCCCAGGAGGCCCAGCCCGATCTTCTACAAGGGCATGGCCGACGCCTCGGCCCGATCGGATTCGAGGACGGCCTCAAGCCGGGAGTGCAGAGGCGGGGCCTCGGGCCAGGCCGCGATGGTCTGCAACAGCCGGTTTCGGTAATTCCGATAGGACTTACGCAGTTCGTTTCCCATAGGGGCTTTGGGTTTTCTCCCCCCTCCCCACGGCCCAAAGGGCCGTGGGGAGGGGGGAGAAAGGGGGGTGGGGCCATTCCGTCCCACCTTTAGAGCTTTCAACTGCGTAACTCCTATCCGAAAAACGGCGAGGACCACCACAGATCCGATGACGATCTCCGTTCGCATCACCCCGCCGGTGATAGTTAGAGACGCCCACACGCCCACCAGCCGATTGAGGACATACTTCAGCCCCGGGAGGAAGAAGATGCTCGGGAACACGCCGGCTTTCGTCAGACCCGAAACCGCTCGCCTTTGCTCCCCAAGCAACCGGCGGATCTCCTGCTCCGCAGCCGGGTCGGGTGATCCCGGACCCGGCCGATCCATCCCGCTGAGGAAAAACAGACGACGCCCGGCAAGGTCGGTGCGGAACAGCGTGTCCTCCTGTGCCTGGAACCGGCTTTCAAAGTTCCCACCCAGCGGCATGCCCTTGCCCTCCCTTCTCTGGAAGACCATACCCGCAGGATTCCACAAGATCCTGAGGGCAACACGAGCGGGGACCTTTCGTTCATAATCAGGCACGTCCGTGCCCGCCCTTCTTAATGAACACCCATAACGGGCATTCCGCTTCGCTTCGTGCCCTACTACAAACGAGGGGTTTTCCCGTTCGTAGTAGGGCACGTCAGCGCCCGTAGTCTTTTTGTGAACACCTATAACGGGCACTCCGCTTCGCTTCGTGCCCTACTACGAACAAGGGCTTTTCCCATTCGTAGTAGGGCACGTCAGTGCCCGTCCTTTTTGGGAACGCTTAGGCGGGCACTCCGCTTCGCTTCGTGCCCGACTACAAACAAAGGGCTTTTCCCGTTCGTAGTAGGGCACGCAAGTGCCCGTTCTCTTTCTGTGAACGCTTAGGCGGGCACTCCGCTTCGCTTCGTGCCCTAACGAACAAGAGGTTTGCGTTCATAGTCGGGCACGTCAGCGCCCGCTTTGGACCGCATCCCCCATGAGGGGCTTAGACGGCTGTCTGCTCGACGCCCCCCAACCTTGCCCCGCACGACGGACAAAACCGTGCACCCGCGGGGAGCTCCGCCCCGCAGTTCGGACAGAAGCGATACGCCGCTGGGGACGGCCTGCCCCCGGCGCTCACGGGCGTGGGCGCCGGAGCCGGCGTCACGACGGGAGGGGAAGAGGTCGGAGCTTCGCCTGCGTAACGCTGGGCCTCCTGATAACGCCCGGCGAGCCAGGCGGCGGTATCCGCCGGCAATGCGGCTCCGGTGGCAATGAAATGCTGGATGAATTCGAAGGTCCGCTGAGGCAGTTTGCTCTGGCGCCAGGCACCATAAGCCGCGGTGAAGAGGAGCGGCCACAGGAGGAACAGGCCCGCCCCCGCAGCGACCGCCTTATCCACCCATTTCCCGGCCCCTACCTCGACGATCAGGTTCTCCCCCTGCCGGCGCATGACCACATTCAGGGCCGAGGAGATCCCCATCAGGGTCCGCCAGGCCTCCTCCTGACGGGCCTGGATCACCACCCCGCCTTGTGGGAGGTCCAGCACCTGCACATCGAACTTCTGCGCCCGATACCAGTCGGACAACGCCTGAACCAGCTGGCCCATGTTCAAATTCGGGGCATGAAAGACGCGCTGTTCGGACATGGCTTCCCTCCTTCACGGTTGGGTCTGGAGGAACATCGTAAGCTGCATGGCGTTCAGCACCGCCAGCTCCAACAGCAGCTGGGTGACCTGCTCATGGAGCGCATCGTCCAGCCGGGGCTCGATCTCCCGCATGAGAGCGGCCACCCGCTCGGCCTGGGCCTTCACCTCCTCCGGGGTCACCCGGCCGTCCTCCATCGCCTGCTGCCAGGATTCCATCCGGTCCACATACCGCTGGAAGAACAGGGCATCTCCCTCTTCGCTGAACCAGCTTGTTCGGGCCATGGAGACCTCCCTCTCGCACGTTCGGGTTGTTCCAAAGATGCCACCGGGCTGGGAACAACTTGTGAACAAAGCTCGAGGCCCTCATGAAAGGGAAGCCCGGGAGGGTCGCTGGATAAGGAGTGTCCACAAACATGTCTCAAGGCTTCCTAACTTTCAAGGCGTTGCGCTGCGGCCCTTCTGGCTCTAAAGATGAGGAAAGGAAGGAGCATGAAGGGGCAGAATACAGGGAGACCAGAAGAAAAAACAGGGGATAAATCCCAAGGTCTTTGGCTCTCAGACCCAACCCTCATTGATCCGGGATATCCGCCGGGAGACAGGCATTCGCCGCCGGACAATCCGCGAGCGCCCGGTTAAACATTCGTGTATTCGTGTTTAATTCGTGGACGGCCCTTCACGTTTCCCGGCCCAGGTTGAGAACAGCCAGGAAGGCCTCCTGGGGAACTTCGACACGGCCGATCATCTTGAGGCGCTTCTTGCCTTCCTTCTGCTTCTCCAGCAACTTCCGCTTGCGGGTGACATCGCCTCCATAACACTTGGCCAGCACATCTTTCCGCATGGCCTTGATGGTCGCCCGGGCGATGATCCGCCCGCCCACAGCCGCCTGGATGGCGACGTCGAACAGCTGTCGGGGGATCACTTCCTTCAGCTTCTCTACCAGCGCGTGCCCCTTGTGATACGCCTGATCCCGATGGACGATCAGGGCCAGGGCGTCCACCGGCTGGCCGTGGACCAGGATGTCCAGCTTCACCAGATCCCCCGCCCGGTAGCCGATGAAGGCATAGTCCATCGAAGCGTAGCCCCGGGTGCGGCTCTTGAGTTGATCGTAGAAATCAACGATCAGCTCGGCCAGCGGCACCTCCGCCTCGATCATCACCCGTCGGGGATCCAGATAGGTCATATTCTGGTAAATCCCCCGCCGGGAGGTGACAAGATCCATCACCGGTCCGATGTAATCCGCCGGCGTGATGATCGTTACTTTCATCCACGGCTCCCGGATCTCCTCGATGAACGAGGGATCCGGAAGGTCGGAGGGACGGGTGATGGTCTTCACCTGGCCGTTGCGCAACACGACTTCATACTCCACGCTGGGCGCTGTGGCCACAATATCCAGCCCGTACTCCCGTTCCAGGCGCTCCTGGACGATTTCCATATGGAACATCCCCAGAAATCCACACCGGAACCCAAAGCCCAGCGCCTGGGAGGTTTCCGGCTGAAAGACCAGGGCGGCGTCGTTCAGCTGTAGCTTCTCCAGGGCTTCCCGCAGAACTTCGTAATCCTCTCCCTCAGAGGGGTAAAAGCTGGCGAAGACCATGGGCTTGGGGGGGCGGAACCCCGGCAGAGGCTCCGGAGCGGGACGGTCTGCAGTGGTCAGGGTGTCGCCCACGCGGCACTCCCGAACCGACTTGAGGCCGGTGGCGACGTAGCCGACCTCGCCCGCTTCCAGGCGGCCAGTTGGGGTGAGATCGGGGGTGAAGACACCGACCTCCACCGGCTCGCTGGTGACCCCGGTGGACATCACCATGATCTTCCGGCCCATCGTGAGCCTTCCGTTGACCACCCGCACGTAAGCGATCACGCCCTTGTAGGGATCGTAATGACTGTCGAAGATCAGGGCCTGAAGTGGCGCCTCCGGGTCGCCCCGGGGCGGCGGAATCCGCTGCACCACCGCCTCCAGGACCTCCTCCACCCCGATCCCCAGTTTGGCGGAGATCCGGAGGATCTCGGATTCCGGAACCCCTAAGAGCTCCGCGATCTCCCGGGCGACCTCATCCGGCCGGGCTGCCGGGAGGTCGATCTTGTTGATCACCGGGATGATCGTGAGATCGTGCTCCATCGCCAGGTAGAGGTTGGCCAGGGTCTGAGCCTCGATCCCCTGGGTGGCATCGACCAGCAAAACGGCCCCCTCACAGGCGGCCATGGCCCGGCCGACCTCGTAAGAGAAATCCACGTGGCCCGGCGTGTCGATCAGGTTCAGCTCGTAGGTCCGGCCGTCCCGGGCGGTATACTGCATCCGGACCGCCGAGGCCTTGATGGTGACCCCCCGCTCCCGCTCCAGATCCATGGAATCCAGCACCAGCTCCATGCCGTTCCGGGGCTGGATCGTGCCGGTGCGCTCCAGGAGCCGGTCGGCCAGGGTGGTTTTGCCGTGATCCACGTGGGCAATGATGCAGAAGTTACGGATATGGTCCAACCCCATTTCCTCAGCGCGAGATCCCTCGAGATCCGTTACGGAGCAATCCCTTCGGTGCCCATATCGTTCAGACAAGTTCATCATAAGCGGGGCGCGAAAACGATGTCAAATTAATAGGGGTTACGCAGTTGAAAGCTCTAAAGGTGGAACGGAATGGCCCCACCCCCCTTTCTCCCCCCTTCCCGCAGCCCAAAGGGCTGCGGGAAGGGGGAAAGAATTATTTTTTGGGGCTGAGGCGGACGCCTTCGGCGCCCGCCTCAGCCCCAAAACCCGAGGAAGAGGGCCAACTTCGTAACCCCTATTAAAATAGAGAAGCGCCGTGGGCCCTTCGCGGTTCCATCGTTTTCCCTGGTGCTTCCCAGCCGGGAAGGCCCCAGCGATCTTCAACATTCCCCTTGTGTCGACCCTAACTCACAAGGAGGAGGCCATGATCGGACGCTGGCTGCTACGCATCGGACTGGTCCTCCTGATCCTCCTGGTCCTCATCGGAGCCGGCGGCGCCCTCTGGTTCTATCGGGCCTCCCGCCAGCCGTTCCCCCAAATTCAGGGGGCGATCTCACTCCCCGGCCTGCGGGCTCCCGTCACCGTGATCCGCGATCGCTGGGGCGTGCCCCACATCTATGCCTCCAATCTCCACGATCTCTTCATGGCCCAGGGATTCGTTCACGCGCAGGATCGTTTCTGGCAGATGGAGTTCTGGCGTCACATCGGAACCGGCCGCCTCTCCGAGATGCTGGGGAAGACCACCCTGAACCAGGACCGCTTCATCCGCACCCTGGGATGGAATCGGGCAGCACAGCAGGATCTGGAGGCATTAGGGCCCGAGGAGCGAGCAATCCTGGAAGCCTACGCAGCAGGGGTGAACGCTTATCTCGAACGGAACCGCGATCGTCTCCCGCTGGAGTTCACGCTCTTCCGCCTCTTCGGACGCCGATGGGAGATCGAGCCATGGCAGCCCCTCCATACCGTGGCCTGGGCCAAGGTGATGGCCTGGGATCTGGGGGGGAACTGGGATGACGAGCTCCTCAACGCCCGCATCGTTCAGAAGATCGGCCCGGAGCGCTTATCCGAGCTCGTCCTCCCGTATCCTCCCGATCGACCAATCATCGTGCCGACCGCCGTCGCCGAGACCTCGCCTCCCGAAGAGACAGCCCGCGCTCTGCTGGATCTCGGGCGGGAGCTCCAGCGGATCACGCTGGGGGACGCGCCGGACCTGGGGTCCAACAACTGGGTGGTGGCCGGATCGCGCTCGATCACCGGGAAGCCGATCCTGGCCAACGATCCCCACCTCAGCATCCAGATGCCCAGCATCTGGTATGAAGTGGCCCTGCACTGCGAGCCGGTCACGCCCGAGTGCCCGATCCGGGTGGCTGGGGCTTCCTTCCCCGGCGTCCCCGGCGTGGTCATCGGCCACAACGATCGCATTGCCTGGGGCGTGACCAACCTGGGGCCTGACGTCCAGGATCTCTATATGGAGCGGGTGAACCCTGAGAACCCCCTGGAGGTGGAATTCCAGGGCAAGTGGGAGCCCATGCAGGTAATCACCGAGGAAATCCGGGTGGCCGGCCAGGCGGAGCCGGTGCGCCTGCCGGTCCGGATCACCCGTCACGGCCCGGTGATCAACGATGTGGTGGAAGCCCTCACCCGCACCCAGACCCTCTACGCCTTCCGCTGGACCGCCCTGGAGCCCTCCCGGATTGTGCAGGCGTTGTTGCGGTTAAACCGGGCGCGGAACTGGGAAGAGTTCCACGAGGCCCTGGCGGACTGGGATGTGCCCGGCCAGAACTTCGTCTATGCGGATGTGGATGGGCACATCGGCTATCAGGCCACCGGCCGCATCCCCATCCGGGCCAGGGGAAATGGCCTGGTCCCGGTCCCGGGCTGGAGCGGAGAGTATGAATGGATCGGATACGTGCCCTATGAGGAGATGCCACGACGGCTGGATCCGCCGGAAGGGTTCATCGTGACCGCCAACAACGCGGTGGTGGATCCTTCCTACCCGCATTTCCTGGCCGCCGTATGGGATTACGGCGACCGGGCGCAGCGGATCGTGGATCTCCTCCGCGCGAAGGAGCGCCTCTCCATCGAGGACATGGCAGCGATCCAGAACGATCCCTTCTCTCTGGCGGCCCAGGCCATCGTGCCCTATGTACTGAACCTTTCCTTTGAGGATCCCCTGGCCCGCCAGGCCCAGGAGATCCTGCGGGCCTGGGATTTCCGGGCCACCCCGGATCAGCCCGGGCCCACGATCTTCGAGACCTTCCTCAAGCATCTGCTCCACGAAGCCTGGGTCGATGAGCTGGGTGAGGAGATCCTGGAGGATCTCCTCACCGGGGGCAGCCACAACCGCTACTGGGCCCGCTGGGCGCTGGCCCAGCCGGATCTGTCCTGGTGGGATGACCTTCGCACGCCGCAGCGGGAAACCCGCGATGACATCGTGCGACGGGCCTTCGCGCAGGCCGTGGCGGAGCTGCGGGCTCGCCTGGGCGGAGATCCCCGGGCCTGGGCCTGGGGGAAGGTGCACACCGCGACTTTCACTCATGGGACCCTGGGGCAGTCCGGGATCCGGCCGATCGAAGCGATCTTCAACCGCGGACCTTACGCGGCTCCCGGGACCAGTGCCGCGGTGAACAACGTCGGCTTCAACGTTCAGAAAGGGTTTGTCGTGCGCAGCCTGCCCTCCCTGCGCTTCATCGCCTCGACCGCCAGCTGGGCGGATAGCCGCTTCATCCACACCACCGGCCAGTCCGGGCTTCCCTATCATCCACATTACGACGACTTCATCCCGATGTGGCTGAAAGGGGAATACCACCCCATGCTCTGGTCCCGGGAGGAGGTGGAGCGGAGCGCCGAGGGGATCCTGAGGTTGCAGCCATAGAGAAGCCTGGAAGCTGGGGCCTTGGTCGACCTCCTTAGCCCCCCAAACCCCCTGGGGGTGCTGGAAAAGTTGCCATTCGGATCCCAGATCGCTCCACAAAAGGAGGTATTCCAATGCGGGTGCTGATCACCGGAGGCACCGGGTTTCTGGGGCGAGCCCTGGCGGGACGCCTTCAGGAAGCGGGCTACGAGGTCATCGTCCTCTCCCGACGGCCCGAGCAGGCAAGGCTTCCTCCCGGCGTGCAGGTGGCCCGCTGGGATGGGCGCACCGCTACCGGATGGGCCCACCTGGCGGATGGAGCGTTCGCGCTGGTTAATCTGGCCGGGGAAAGCATTGGACAGCGGTGGACGGAAGCGACCAAACGGCGCATTCGAGAGAGCCGTCTGAACGCCGGTCACGCGATTGTGGCCGCAGTGGCCGCCGCCCGGACGAAGCCCCAGGTCCTGCTTCAGGCCTCGGCGGTCGGCTATTATGGCCCGCGGGGAGACGAGCGGCTTGCGGAGGACGATCCCCCCGGGAACGACTTCCTGGCCCGGCTGGCTGTAGACTGGGAGGCCAGCACCCAACCCGTGGAGGCCATGGGGGTCCGCCGGGTGATCCTGCGCACCGGCGTGGTCCTGGAGCGAGACGGCGGCGCCCTGGCCCGGTTATTGTTGCCGTTCCGTCTGTTCGTGGGCGGGCCGCTGGGAAGCGGACGGCAGGGCTGGTCATGGATCCACCGGGCGGATTGGGTGGAGGCGGTGAAATTTCTGATGGAGCGCCCGGATGCCCGTGGACCTTACAACCTCACGGCCCCACAGCCGGTCAGCAACGCCGAGTTCTCCCGCGTCCTGGGCCGGGTCCTGGGGCGCCCTTCATGGCTTCCGGTGCCCGCGCCCGCCCTCCGGCTGATCTTCGGCGAGGGAGCGGACTTCCTGCTCACCGGGCAATTCGTGCTGCCCCGGCGGCTGTTAGAGGCGGGCTTCGTGTTCCGATATCCGGATCTGGAATCGGCGTTGCGGGCGATCCTGGCGCGGGACCGTTAGCTCCGCTCTCGCGGGATGGGGCCGCCTTCGGCGGCCCACACCCCACGAAATTCCACCTGCTCTGTTGCAAGCCTTGGGCTTGATTAACCCCCTCCCCACGGCCCTTTGGGTCGTGGGGAGGAGGGATTCGGGGAGCCATCCGCTGGACCCGAACGGTGCGATGACTGAAAAAGTCCTGTCCTGGGCCACGGGGGATAACCAGGCCAGATTAGATCGGCTAAAATGAAACAGATAGAAACGGGAAGGTTCCGGAGAAGAGGGCCGCCATGCTCAAGCCGGGGACCTTGCTCCACGGCCGCTATAAGATCCTGCGTCCCATCGGACGGGGAGGGATGGGTGCCGTCTATGAAGCGGAGGACACCTTGCTGGAAGGCCGCCGCTGCGCCATCAAGGAGATTCTCTTCAGCTTCGAGACGGATCCTTCCTATCGGGAACAGGCCCGCCTGCAGTTCTACCGTGAGGCGAGCGTGCTGGCCCGGCTGGATCATCCTAACCTCCCCAAGGTCTCGGACTATTTCTCCGAGGGCGATCGCGATTATCTGGTGATGGACTTCGTCCCCGGTCGGGATCTGCGGGAGCTCATCGATGAGGCGAAGGAGAGCGGGCGGTTCCTCGATGAGCGAATGGTGCTGAACTGGGCGGAGCAGCTCTGCGACGCCCTGGACTACCTGCACCGTCAGGACCCACCCATCGTGCACCGGGACATCAAGCCCTCGAACATCAAGCTGACGCCCGATGGCCGCATCAAGCTGGTGGACTTCGGGCTGGTGAAGCTTCTGGCGCCGGACGAGGATCGGACCATCACCATCCTCCAGGGGCGGGGTACTGCCGCGTATACCCCACTGGAGCAGTATGGGGGCGATGTGGGCCATACGGATGTCCGCTCGGACATCTATGCCCTGGGGGCGACCCTTTACCATCTGCTGACCAACACCCCACCTCCGGACGCCCGGCAACGGTTCCTGAAACCCGACTGTCTGGTCCCGCCCCGGGCGATCAACCCGCGGATCTCCCCACGGGTGGAGCGGGCCATCCTGAATGCGATGGCCATGCACCCGGATGACCGCCCCCCCAGCATCGCCGCCTTCCGGGCGGAGCTGCTGGGAACGGTCCCCATCAGCCGTCCCCTCGAAGTCTGGGCGCGGCCGGAAAGCCCGTGGGAGATCCTCTGGCGTCGACACCGGCTTCTCGCCCTCGCCGCATTGGGAACATTCCTGATCGCTCTGATCGCCACCTTACTGAACGGTTAAATCCGTTCCAGTGCCGGCCTGGAGAATGTCTGCGAAGACCCCCTGGCCTGGTGAAGGCAACGAAGCCAATCGCGCAAGCCTTCAATCGAACAGGAGACAGGTAGTTACCCGAAGAGGGGTTCCACATCATCAGGCGATGGATGAAGCGCTGAGTATCCCTCAGGCTGTCGCGGGCATCGGTGGACGTGCCTCAGCGACCAGCGAACGGACGGCCGCTGCATCGGCCTGACGGATCGCTTCCTCCGCCAGGGCTCGGGCGTCCGCCAACGACCAGCGGCGGATGGCCGCCTTGACCTCCGGCACCCGCACCGGGTTCACGCTGAGCTCCTGCACCCCCAGCCCGATCAGCACGGGCACCGCCACAAGATCCCCTGCCAGCTCCCCGCATACGCCAACCCATTTCCCCGTCCCCTCCACCGCGGCCGTCACGTGGCGGATCAGACGCAGTACCGCCGGATGCAGCCCATCGGCCATCCCGGCCACCGCCGGGTTGGTTCGATCGGCGGCCAGGGTGTATTGCGTCAGGTCATTCGTCCCGATGCTGAAGAAATCCACCCAGGGCAGAAAATGCTCCGCCAGCAGCGCGGCGGCCGGCACCTCCACCATCATGCCCACCTGCAGATCCTGCGGCAGGGGATGGCCTTCCGCCGCGAGGGTCGAGCGCACGTCCTCGAAGAACTCACGAAGCCAGCGGATCTCCTCCACTGTGCTCACCATTGGGAACATAATCCGCAGGGGGAATCCCGCCCCGGCGCGGAGCAGGGCCCGAAGCTGCTGGCGCAACAGGGCCGGGTGCTGTCGCGAGAGCCGCACACCCCGCACCCCCAGAAACGGATTCGCCTCCGGAGGCATCGGAAGATAGGGCAGAGGCTTGTCGCCGCCCACATCCAGGGTGCGCACGACCACCGGTTTTCCTCCCATGGCCTCCAGGAGCGCCCGGTAGACGGCGACCTCTTCCTCTTCCGTCGGTGCTGCGGTTCGTTCGAGGTAGAGGAACTCGGTGCGCAGCAGGCCGATGCTGTCCGCACCATTCCGGAAGGCCTCATGGGCGTCCTCCAGGCTTCCCACATTGGCCGCCACCTCGATCCGCACGCCATCCCGGGTTTGGGCCGGCTCGTGAGCAGCGGCTTCCGCCTGGGCCCGCTCCTGGAGCCACAGAGCCCGTCGGGCCTGAGCCTGACGCACGGTCTCCGGGTCGGGCTCCACCTCAATCCATCCCCCCTCGCCATCCACCAGCAACAGGACGCCATCGGGGACAGTTTGGAGATCGGCGCCGACCGCCACCACCGCGGGAACCCCGAGGCGACGGGCCAGGATGGCGGCATGGGCGGTAGGCCCTCCTCCCTCCGTGACGAACGCCAGCACCCGCCGGGGGTCCAGGCTGACGGTCTCGGAGGGCAACAGATCATCGGCCACCACAATCACCGGGTGATCAGGCATCGAGGGCGCTTCCGGGCCACCCGCCAGATGGCGCAACACCCGGTTCCCTACGTCCCGCACATCCGCCGCGCGGGCCTGGAAATAGGGGTCCGGCAGCGCAGCTAACTGAGCGGCGAAGGCCTCCACCGCTTTCCTCCAGGCCGCCTCCGCAGAGGCACCGGCAACGAGCTCCGCCTCCACCGCAGCCATCAGTTCCGGATCCTGAAGCATCAGCTCCTGGGCTTCGAAGATCGCCAGCTCCTCCGGAGATAGACGATCCCGCTGGGCCTCCCGGAGCGCCGCCAGCTCCGCTGCCGCCCGCTCCTGGGCGGCCTGCAGCCGCATCCGCTCGACCGCCGCATCCTCCCCACGCGTTCGCATGGCCACCGGGAGGGTTCGTCGGAACCACCATGCCGGACCCATGGCGATCCCCGGGGAAGCAGGGAGACCCCGTAGACGACGGCTCATCCGCCATCCTCTCCAAATCGAGATTCCACCAGTGCTTTCAGTGTAGCGATGGCATCCGCTTCGTCCGGTCCTTCCGCGGCGATCTCAATCACATGACCGTGTTCTGCGCCCAGGGTGAGCACAGCCAGGATCGCCTTGGCGTTCACCGGTGGCGTCCCGCGGGTGAGATTGCGCACGGTGATGTTCGAGCGAAACCGGGCGGCTGTCTGCACGAAGAGGGCCGCTGGCCGCGCGTGCAAACCGACCGCGTTCGTCAACGTCAACGTGACCTGTTGCATCCCTCCAGCCTCAGATGAGATGGAATTCCGGTTCATAGAAGGGCGTGTCATCGACGACACCCCATGGCGACAGGCCTCCCGACCGGCCTTCTGAAAACCGTCTTCTCCGCGGGAGTGCTCCGCCTGCATTATCCCATAGGCACCTTGGGCATCCGGCAGGCCTCAACAGCTGAGGCCTCGATCTCCGCTGCGGTTTTGCCAATCGAGGCCTCCACCGCGGCGACGATAGCGCCCTCTACCAGCGGAGCTTGGCTCAACAGGATGCGAGGGCGAACCTCCGGGGCAAGCATCTCGATCGCCATCTGGGCTCCCATCACCGCGCTGCCCAGATCCATCAGAACCAGAACCTCATCCGCCTGAGCGAGGGCCATCTCCAGCGTCTGACGGATCCGCTCCACATTCGTGCCCAGCGTATGTTCATCCAGGCCGCCGGCCGCAAAGATCGGAACCTGCCCCCGCACCATCTGCTCGGCCAGCTCCCTGACCCCTTCCGCCAACTTAGCGCTGTGGGCGACGATCACCAGGGCAACCATAAAGGCCTCTCACCGGGCAGGGACTGAAGGCGCACGCTCGCTCACCAGGGCAGCTACCAGCTCCCGGCAAAAGGCCGGGATGTCCGGAACCACACGGCCCCAGACCAGGTTCCCATCCCGGAAGGCTGGCTCATCCACCCAGATGGCCCCCGCGTTAATCAGGTCGTCCTTGATCCCCAGGCTTCCGGTCGCCCGATGCCCCCGCACGATGCCAGCGGAGATCCCCACCTGGCCGCCATGGCAGATCATCGCCACGATCTTCCCCTGATGGTAAGCCTCGCGGACCAGGCGGAGGACCGCCTCATAGCGCCTCAACTTATCCGGCGCCCAGCCGCCGGGGACCACGATGGCATCGAAATCCGCGGCGGAAACCTGATCAGCGGCCACGTCCGCTTTCGCGGTGAGCCCTCCGCTCTTGCTGCGGACAACCTTCCCGGCCTCCAGCCCGACCACGGTCACGGAGGCCCCTTCTTCCTGAAGACGCATCACCGGGACCCAGAACTCCAGGTCCTCGAAACCCTCTTCGACCAGAACCGCCACCTTCTTGCCGCTCAGCCGCATGGCTTCTCCACCCCACTCAAGGATAAAATAGCAGAGGCAGCTGGCTTCCCTGCCCCGCCCTCTATTCTCCAGCGAACGCCAGCCCGCACGCCGGGCAGTTCTCGACCTCCCATACCTGGTCCAGGACAGCGGCATCGATGATCTCCGGCGGCCCCTCGCGAAAGCCCACGGCTCCGCATCGGCAAGCATACCAGCCCGCCGGCACCTTTTCAAAAGAAAGGGCCGGCCCCAGATCGATCTGCTCGACTCCCATGCGCCACCGGGCGTTGGTGAACAGGCGACGGCAACCCGCGTTGCGGAGCTTGCGCACGTAAAGGGGGAAGGCGGTGCAATGCCGCATCAGGAGAACCGCGCTCTCCACCGGGGGAAAAGGCCAGGTCCGCGCGTCCGCCCAGACAACGATCAGCCCCTCCCGGGCCTGGAATGGCTGCTCCCACCGCAGGGCTCCGGGATGGACCCCAAGAGTCCGCAGGCTCCTGACCAGCAGGGACCACTGGCGTTCCACGGCGATCACCTGGCACCCTCGCTCAACCATCCACAATGAAAGCCGCAAATCCCCCGCCCCGATGTCCAGCACCCGCTCCCCTGGCTCCAGCCGGTCCAGGATCCAGGCGTAGATTTCCTCCTCATAAGGAGCCCACAGCAGCTCCCAGTCGCCACCTATATACCCTTCGATCGAATCCACCACGAAAGCCACACCCCGTAACCGATGATCACTATGCCTAACAGGGTCAGGCCTCGCTTCAGCCAGCGATCCGTTCCCGGCCCGATTCCCAGGTCCAGAACGATTGCCCGCACACCCATCAGCGCGTGAGCCGTGACCACCACCAGGAAGAGGATCTCCCAGGCGAACACCACCGGATGGGACAGATACGCCACCACATCCCGATAGGTTCGCAGGCCGCCTTCAACCACGAAATGGTTGAAGACCATATGAAGCGTCAGCAGGATCAGTAGGAGCAATCCGGTGAAAGCCTGCCAGATCCACATCTTAAGGCCCCTGTAACGATGATCAGGCTCATCCTGAACAGGCCTCTCCCCGCGGTCCTTCTAACAACGGAGGTGAAGGGAGAGATGCGATTCGGGTTGTTACACAATTCGGCAGCTTACCGCCTTGTCCTCCCCGAACACTCCCCACAACCCGCAGGCCCATCAATGGCGCCGGAACCCCTCATCCTGTGATCGCAAAGATAGCGTAGACGGCGATGGCGGTCGCCAGCAGGGTCAGGGACACAACCCCCCAGAACAGCCGGGCCTGATGCGGCACGCCGATCCCCAGGCCCAGCAGCGTCACGCGGACGCCGTTCAGCGCGTGATACAGGATCCCCAGGATCAGGAGGCCATCCAGCGCCAGGAAGAACGGGGACTTTGCCATAGCGATGAAGGCATCCCACGCCTCCGGTCCCTGAGCGAGCAGGCGCAACACATACAGGTGGATAAACAGGTAAATCACCAGACCGATGCCGGTCAGGCGCATGAGCAGGAAGGCCAGCCCGCCCTCCCGGCGCCCCCGCAGATCGACCCAGCCCGTCGCCCGTTTCCAGCGCGGCGCTTCTTTCATCGCCCACCTCCGAACCAGCGGCGAAGCTTCTCTGCAATCAACCAGCGGCGCAAACGTCCAATCGCGGAGGCCGGATCCACATTCGACGGACAAACCGCCGTGCACTCCATCGCCGAGTGACAGCGCCAGGCCCCATGCGGATCATCGGCCAGGGCAAGCAACCGGGCGGCGTCCCTGTCACGGGGTTCTGATCGCATCCGTTCGATGGCAGCCAGGGTTGCCGGCCCCAGATAGTCTTCATCGGCCGCCATCACCGGGCATGCCGAGAGGCACAATCCGCATTCAATACAGTCCTCGAAACGGGTTCCCTGCTCGATCCCCTCGGGCAACGGGCGATCAGCGGTGAGCTCATCCCGGCGGATGATGGCGAATCCTACCTCTGCCATCCGTCGCATCATCGGTGAAACGTCCACCAGGAGATCCCCCAGCCATGGAAAATGGCGTAGCGGCTCCACCCGGATCGGCCTGTCCGGGGAGAATTCCCGAAGCGGGGTAATGCACATGAGGCGTTCGCGGCCATTCACTCGAACCCCACAGGCACCACATGAAGCGTGATGGCAGGCATGTCGGAAGAGCAGGCTCCGATCCTGCTCAGCCCAGATTTTCTCGACCGCGTCGATGAGATAGGCCTCCGCCGGAAGCTCCACCGGATAGGTCTCCAGCCGTGGGGAGCTCCCGGGACGTCCCCGGAGCAGTCGCAGCTGCCATGTAGGCATTCGCGGGTTCCTCCGGATTGAGGAGTTCATGGCTGTGCTGGAGGCCTCTGGCCTCCCGCACAACCTCCAGAATCCATAGCTCTCTTCTCCCCAGGGCCCTTCGGGCCGTGAGGAGGGACCAGTGCGTTAACTCTCAAAAGAAAGCCCGATACGAGAGCAAGGGCACCTCACGGGTCCGACATGGAATCTCCAGACCCAGCTTGGCGCACACCACATCGACGGCCTTCTCCGCCATCGCCCGCGCGGTGGTCATCTTCCCCCCGGTGATCGTGACGAAGCCCTCCACGCCGTCCACCGCATGATCGAAGCACTCGAAGGTGCGGGAGAGCTCCCGCCCATCGGCAGCCACCCCTCGCCGCCCCACCAACGGCCGGGCCACGGCGAAGACCCCCCGGATCCCCCCTCGCGTGTAGCCGGGGATGAACCGCTCCGCCCGGTCCAGCAGCAGGCGCACATGATCCTCCGGGATCGGGATGAAATCCGGATCCTCCACCCGCCACGAGGTGGTCCCGATAATGGCCGTGCGACGCTGGGGGACGATGATGTCCCCATCGCCGGGCATGTTCAGACGGTTGATCACCATACGGTTCCAGCGTCGGCCCACCGAGATCATCACCCCCGCCGTAGGGACCACAGGGACATCTACCCCGGCCATGGCGGCGATCTTGCCGGACCAGGGACCGGCGGCGTTCACCACGATATCGCCTCCGATCACCCGCTCCTCCCCGGTTCGGCGATCCCGCACCCGAACGCCGGCCACCGTTCGGCCCTGAAAGACGAAATCCACCACCTCCGTATAAGTGAGAATCGTGGCACCGTTGTGTTTGGCGGTAGCCAGGAAGGAGAGGCAGAACCGGAAGGGCTCAAAGACCCCATCCGGAACCTGGACGGCCGCCAGGATGTTCGGGTTGAGGTGGGGTTCCAGAGCCAGGGCCTGCTTCACCGGGATCTCCCGGGCGGGGATGCCACATTCCTCGCAGGCGGCCAGGAACCGCTCCTTGAACGACAGATCCTGCTCGTCCAGGGCTACGAACAGGCCATCGTTCAGCTCGAGCGCCTCCGGCATAATGCGCCGCAGGATCATGTTCTCTTCGATGCACTCTCGAGCCGACTCCGGATCCCGCATCGCATAGCGTCCGCCGGAGTGCAACAGGCAATGGTTCCGCCCCGAGGTGCCCGAGGCTACCTCACCTCGTTCCACCACGGTCACCCGGAATCCTCGAAGAGCCAGGTCATGGGCAGTGGCCGCTCCGGTCGATCCCGCGCCGATCACAATGACATGATAGGACATCGCCGAACTCTTCCTCCTTCTTTAGAGGCACATCGGGGCGGACCTGCGGGCCCGCCCCGATGCGTGATAAGGGTTCCGAATGGCCTGCGCAACGGTGCCCGCGGTCAGAGCTCCACCCAGCCGAAGGAGCGTTCGACAGCTTTCTTCCACCCGGCGTAGAGCTTCTCCCGGGTCTCCGGATCCATCTTCGGCAGCCAGCGCTTGTCCTCTTTCCAGTACTGGCGGATCTGCTCCGGCCCGCTCCAGAAGCCCACCGCCATCCCGGCCGCGTAGGCCGCCCCCAGGGAGGTCGTTTCTGCGATCACCGGCCGGACCACAGGCACGCCCAGGATGTCGGCCTGGAACTGCATCAACAACTCGTTGTACACCATCCCGCCGTCCACCCGCAGCTCCGCCAGCCGGATCCCGGAGTCTACGTACATGGCGTCGAAGACGTCTCGGGTCTGGTAGGCGGTGGCCTCCAGGACGGCACGGGCGAGATGCCCCTTGTTGATATAGCGGGTGAGGCCCACGATCACCCCTCGGGCGTCCAGCCGCCAGTAAGGCGCGAAGGCCCCCGAGAAGAAGGGCACGAAGTAAATGCCGCCGCTATCCTCCACGGTGCGCGCCAGGTCCTCGATCTCCGCCGAGCGGGAGATCAGGCCCAGGTTGTCCCGCATCCACTGAACCAGGGCGCCCGTGATGGCGATGGAGCCTTCCAGGGCGTAGATGCATGGCCCCTTCCCGAATTGATACGCCACGGTGGTCAGCAGGCCGCTCTTGGAGGGGACGATGTTGGTGCCCGTGTTGAGGAGGAGGAAACAGCCGGTGCCGTAGGTGTTCTTGGCCATCCCCACCTCCAGCCCTGCCTGCCCCACCAGGGCCGCCTGCTGATCGCCCAGGTCGCCGCACACCGGCACCTCCGCGCCCAGGGGCCCGCTCTTCGAGGTCTTGCCATAGAACTCGGGGTCCGAAGAGGGCCGGATCTGCGGCAGCATCTGGCGCGGGATGCGGTGGATCTTCAGGATCTCATCGTCCCAGTCCAGGGTGCGCAGGTTCATCAGCATCGTGCGGCTGGCGTTCGAGACATCGGTGACGTGGGCGCCCCCGTCTGGCCCGCCGGTCAGCCACCAGATCAGCCAGGTGTCAATATTGCCGAAAAGGGCCTCGCCCTTTTCGGCATCCTCTCGCACCCCGGGGACGTTGTCCAGGATCCACTGGAGCTTGGGGCCGGAGAAGTAGGTGGCGATGGGAAGGCCGGTTTTCTCCCGATACATCGGCGTGTAGCCTTCCCGGTCGAGCTGGGCGCAAATCGGGGCCGTCCGGGTGTCCTGCCACACGATGGCGTTGTAGTAAGGCTTCCCGGTCCGCTTGTTCCAGACGATGGTGGTCTCCCGCTGATTGGTCACCCCGATGGCGACGATGTCCGCCCCGCTGATCCCTGCCTTCGCCAGAGCGTTCTTCACCACCTCCTGGGTCCGCTCCCAGATCTCCATCGGGTTATGCTCGACCCAGCCGGGCTGCGGGTAGATCTGCTCGTGCTCCTTCTGATCCCAGGCCACCACGTTGCTCTCATGATCGAAGATCATCGCCCGGGTGCTGGTAGTTCCCTGATCGATGGCCATCACATACTTCGCCATGGTGCCACCTCCCTTTCGGCGAGCTGGTCTCTTGTCCTTTCGAACCGCCATCTCTTAATCTTCTTTCAAGTCGCGTTGGCCCAAACGTCCGCAGCAGCCTTCAGGATGAGGTAAGACGAGGTCGCTCCCGGATCCTGATGGCCGGCCGAGCGCTCGCCCAGGTAACTGGCCCTTCCCTTGCGGGCCACCATCGGGATGGTGGCTTTCATCCCTTGCTCGGCCGCCTCGGCCATCCGCTGGAGAGCCTTCCCAAAGGGAGTGCTATTTCGGATCGCCTCTTTGAAGGCCTCCAGGGCCGGCAGCAGAGCGTCCACCATCGTTTTGTCACCCGGGCGAGCCTGCCCACGGGCGATCACCCCGTTGATACCCGCCTCCAGGGCCTCCACCCAGTCCTCCGGGGTCAGCATCAGCTTATTGGCCGTCTTCACCCCCATTTGCAGGAAGAACGTGCCATAAAGTGGCCCGCCGGCACCACCCACTGTCGCCACCAGCGTCATCCCCAGGGTCTTCAGGATCGTCCCGATGTCCTTATCGGCTACGGAAGGCAGCTTCGCCATGAAAGCCTTGAACCCGCGATCCATGTTGACACCGTGATCCGCGTCGCCAATCGCCGCATCCAGCTGGGTCAGGTAATCCCGGTTCTCCTCCAGCACAGCTGCGCAACGCTCCAGCCAGGCCACTACATCGTCCCGCATCACCGGCATCGCCCGTGCACCTCCATCTTGAATTGGAAAGCTCACGCTGCTGCAGAGCTACCGCACGTCAGGAGAAACCTCCTCGAGATGCAGACCACGGCAGAGAGCGTGCATCTCGGGGAAAAACGCTCTCTCTGGCTACATCCCCCAGCGCAGCGCAGGGGTCTTCACCGGGTGGTCCCACAATTCCAGCATCTCATCATCCGCCCGGAGGAGCGTGATGGAGGTCCCGGCCATCTCCAGAGAGGTGATGTAGGCTCCGATCAGGTTGCGAACGATCTGGATGCCTGCCTTCTCGCAGATCTCCGCGACCTTGCGGTAAACAATGTAGAGCTCGCTGAGAGGCGTGCCGCCCATCGAGTTGACCATACAGATCACCCGATCCCCTGATCGGAAAGGTAGATCGCTCAGGATCGGCTCCATGAGGCGCTCCACGATTTCATCGGCCTTCTTCAGGGGCTCACGGTAGCGGCCAGGTTCGCCATGGATGCCAATGCCGATCTCCATCTCATCCTCGCCCAGCTCAAAGGTCGGCTTGCCCACATGGGGAACGATACAGGAGGTCAGGGCCATGCCCATGGAACGGCCGTTCTCTGCCACCCGGCGGCCCAGGGCAGCCAGACGCTGAAGATCGTAGCCCCGCTCGGCAGCCGCCCCCAGGATCTTCTCCGCCAGCACCGTGGTGCCCGTCCCCCGGCGGCCCTGGGAGTAGAGGCTGCTCTCCACCGCCACGTCATCGGCGATCAGCACGCTCTCCACCTGGAAGCCCTCGCCCCGCAGGAGATCCGCCGCCATATCGAAGTTCATCACGTCCCCCGCATAATTCTTTACGATCATCAGGATCCCTGCCCCGCCATGAACCATCTTGGCCGCCTCATACATCTGGTCGGGCGTGGGAGAGGTGAACACCGCCCCGGGGCAGGCCGCGTCTAACATCCCGTAGCCCACGAAACCCACGTGCATCGGCTCGTGGCCGCTTCCACCTCCCGAGATCACCGCCACCTTTCCCGGGCGAGGGGCATCGGCCCGGTAAACGAAGTTCGGATTGAAATGGACCTTAATAAGATCTGGATGGGCTTTGGCCATCCCCTCCAGCGCCTCCGGGACCACATTCATCGGATCGTTAATCAATTTCTTCATGGCAACCTCCTTAGGCTCCTGGAGGTTCCGGTGAGAGGGAGGAAGCTGACCTCCCCTCACCGGAACGCTGGCTGTTACATTCCCAGTGCTACAAACAGGAACGCACCGATCAGGCCGCCCACAATGGGACCTACCACCGGGACCCAGGAGTAGGCCCAATCGGAGTCGCCCTTGCCGGGGATAGGAAGCACCGCGTGGGCGATCCGCGGCCCGAGATCACGGGCCGGGTTAATGGCGTAGCCCGTGGGCCCACCCAGCGAGAGACCGATGGCCCACACCAGGAAGCCCACCAGCAGAGGCGCCCATCCGGCAGGAAGGTTGTTCGCCCCAATGGCAAGGACGCCAAAGACCAGCATGAACGTCCCGATGACCTCCGTGATGAAGTTCAGGGGGTAATTGCGGATGTTCGGAGCCGTGCAGAAAACCGCGCGCTTGAGGGCCGGATCGGGAGTCTCCGCCCAGTGTGGATAATACGCCAGCCAGACCAGCACCGCGCCGATGAAGGCGCCAATGAACTGACCGACGATGTAAAGCGGAACATCCGCCCATGGGAACCTTCCGGTCGCTGCTAAGGCGATGGTCACGGCCGGGTTGATATGCGCGCCGCTGATGCGGCCGACCGCATATACGGCCATGGCCACCGCCATGGCCCATCCGGTGGTGATCACGATCCACCCGGAGGCCTGCCCTTTGGTCTTTCCCAGGACGACGTTGGCCACCACGCCGTCGCCCAGGAGGATGAGGATCATCGTGCCGATGATCTCCGCCACCCAGGGTGCCATGGTCGCGCTCCTTTCGTGAATGAAGGGTTCCGGGCAATGGCCTGGCATTGACTCCACTGCGCAGGACGGCGGATCCGTCCGCAACCCCTCACCGTCTCACAATCGGTTAGGCTCCCGCGCCTCATGCACCTCCTTCCCACAAATCTGGACCCACAAGTCCATCTTCTATCTTCGTCATTCCCCTTCATCCGGGCAAGCCTTTCGACCAAAATGTTTCAAATTGAAACATCTCTCGTTGCAAGTTGTTTCATAATGAAACAAATTGAGGGGAAAGGAGAGTCTGTCCCCCTCTAACGAACGAGCCGATAGAGGGTCATGGCGGGCGGTGGATAGATGGCTTTCGGCGGCCCTCGAAAGCTATCTGGATGGTTGAGGCGGAGGCAGACATCGGCTTGCGCCGTTGGCCTCTGCCCAGGGGAGATCGGGAGCTCTTCCCTCGCGCTGATTTGGGGTTAGGCCGATCGATGAAGGCACCGGATCCAGATCCCCAACATAGAGGGCGAAGATCAGGGTTAGAACACTTCCTTGTTTTTCGGCCATTCCCCGGGATAGGCCCAGGAGCCTGCTCCGTTCTGGTGAGGAGATCTAACGCAACGCTGATATTTCGTTCACGCTTTGCTTACATGGAGACAATAAGATTAGGTTGGAGATCGGATCGAACTCTCACGAGCCATCCAGGACCATGCGCAGGAAGGAGGTGAGGGCGTATGGTGCGTCTGGATTTTGGCCTGGCGATCCTGCGCGTTCTTATCGGGTTGCTCTTTGCGGGCCATGGCGCTCAGAAATTGTTCGGATGGTTCGGCGGCCATGGGCTGAGCGGAACTGCCGCCTGGCTGGAGAGCCTGAACATCCGGCCGGGTCGCCTCTGGGCGCTACTGCTGGGCCTCGGGGAGTTCCTGGGTGGCCTGTTGCTCACCCTGGGCCTGGTCACGCCATGGGCGGTCCTGCCGCTGCTTGCGGCCCAGCTGGTGGCCCTCATCCGGGTCCACGCCCCCAGGGGGCTGTGGATTGATCGGGGAGGCTTTGAGTATAACCTGGTTCTGATCACCCTGAGCGCTTTCTTCGGGTTCTATGGAGCAGGCGCCTACAGCGCGGACGCCTGGCTGGGGATAGTCTGGCCGCAGCCACTGACCTTCGGGATCGTCCTGATCCTGGCGCTGCTCATCGCTCTCGTGGCACTGGCTGCTCCAGCCTGGGCACCGCGGCTCTCCCGGCGAGCCGCATGATCTTCGGTGGCCCGCTTCGGGAGGGATCACAAAAAGGGCGGCTGCTTCGCAGCCGCCCTTTTTGTTCTTGCGACCTCGGCAAAAACCGACCTGACAGAGGCACCATCCGCTTTTCCCGCTGAATCTCCGCTTCACGCCCCCAACAGCAAACGACGCAAAACCGGCTCGCTATGGGGAGTTGTGACCGCCAGGATCTCATCCTCCGCCCGAAGGATCGTTTCACCGGAGGGGATAAACGTTTGATCCCCCCGCACGACCATCACCACGAGGGCATCTGCAGGGATCCCCAGGTCCCGCAGCGCCCGTCCATCGGCCGGGGCCCCCGGCGCGACCTTCCCTTCCACCAGCTGGATCCCACCCCGGCGCAGGGCCAGCAGATGCACCAGGGAACGCAGGGGGAGCGCCCGCTCGATCTGCGCTTGAATGATCTCCGTGGTGGAAACAGTGACATCAATCCCCAGACGGGCGAAGATCTCCGCATTGCGCGGGTTGTTGATACGGGCGATGGTCCGGGGGACGTTGAACTTGCGCTTGGCCAGCAGGCAGACCACCAGATTGTCCTCATCGTCCCCGGTGACCGCGATCACCGCATCGGCCCGGTTCATCCCCACCTGGGCGAAGGTGCTGGAATCGCACCCATCGCCCACCCACACGTGATCCGCCCCCAGCTCATCGATCAGAAACGCGGCCCGGCGGGGGTTCTTTTCGATCAGGAGGACCTCATGGCCCTCGGCCAGCAGGGACTTGCTCAGGTAGTAGCCGACTTTCCCGCCCCCGACGATGATCAGATACATCGATCAGTCCTCCAGACATTTGCGAATCGCTTCAGCGGCCAGCGCAGTGGGAGAAATCGTTTTCAGCCCCAGCTCCTGAAAGATCTCGGCCCGGAGCGGATCGTTGAGCCGGGTAATCACCCGGGGGACCCCGAAGATCTCCCGGGCGACCTCCGCCGCCATGATGTTGGTGTTATCATAGCCTGTGACCGCGATGAAGGCGTCCGCCTGTTCAATACCGGCCCGACGCAATACTTCGGCGTCGATCCCCATCCCCACCACGGTCTCCCCGGGGAAATCCGGCCCCAGCGCCTCCAGGGCCTCCCGCTCGCGGTCGATGACGACCACCTCATGGCCATCCCGCGCGAACTGGCGGGCGAGATAGGCGCCCAGCCGGCCACAACCCAGGATCACGATGCGCATGGGTTTGCTCCGTCCTTCTAAATCCGATGATAGAGATTGTCATTGGAAGTTATCGTGTAATATTAGCCCCGCCCCTATCCTCACCCAGCCCCTGGGGCCGCTGCAGATAGAAACATAAGCACAACAGGACTTACGCAGTTGACCTCTGAGCAAGGGGAGTTGAGGGGCCCCTCCCCCCTTTCTCCCCCCTCCCCACGGCCCAAAGGGCCGTGGGGAGGGGGGAGAAATATATTTTTGGGGGGAGTCGCGCGCCGAAGGCGCGC
>JAEVEY010000093.1 GCA_016842045.1 Candidatus Thermoflexus sinensis
AAACTTCCGCTGGGGCATTATCGGCCTGGGCCTGATCGGCGGCTCCATCGCCCGTCGGCTGGCCCAGCAGGGCATCCCGGTGCTGGGGGCGGATCAGGATCCGGCCACGCAGTCGGAGGCACGGGCTTCCGGCGTTTTCGAGGCCCTGCTGGATCCCCCTGCGCTGGTCGCCGCCGCGGATGGCGTGATCCTGGCCACGCCGGTAGGGGCGATTGAGGAATGGATAGCCTCCCTTCCCTGGCGACCCGGCCAGCTGGTCCTGGATACCGGGAGCACGAAGCGACGGGTGGTGGCCGCGATGGCGCGGTTGCCGGAAGGGGTATGCGCGGTGGGAGGACATCCCATGGCGGGGAAGGAGCGTTCGGGGTTCCCGGCATCGGACCCCGAGCTCTTCCTGGGGAAGCCATTTATTCTGGTGCCAACCCCGCGGACGACGCCGGAGGCTGCGGCGCGGGCGGAGGAACTGGTTACCGTCCTGGGCGCGCGCCCGATCTGGATGGACGCAGAGATCCACGATCGGCGGGTGGCCTGGGTCAGCCATCTGCCCTATGTGGTGGCCATGGCGCTGATGGCTGCCGCCGAGGCCACGGGGGATCCGGCCCTCTGGGAGATCGCGGCTTCCGGGTTCCGGGATGCGACCCGTGTGGCGGCCAGCGACCTGCGGATGATGGGCCCGGTGGTGCGCAGCAATGCCGATGAGATCTGCGCCGCCCTGGAGGTCCTTGGTCAGATCCTTGCCCGCTGGCGGGATGATCTGTGCGCCTCCCCGCCGATGCTGCCTCCGGAATGGGAGCACCTGGCGGCCCGGCGTCGTGCGCTCCGCTTCCCCGACTGAACGATCGGAGCCGGCATGGGGACAGGCGAACAACCTGCCCCTACCTTCCCCAGGCGGAGAGATAGGCCCGAACCATGGCTCCCGGATCCTCCGCGGCCATCACGGACCCCAGGACGGCGATCCCGGCCGCGCCGGCCTCCCGACATGCGCGGGCGTTCTCCGGGGTGATCCCTCCCAGGGCGATCACCGGGATGGACACCGCTCGGGCGACCTCACGGAGGGTTTCCAGGCCCAGCGGCGGCCCGTAGCCCGGCTTGCTGGTCGGGGGGAAAATCGGGCTCAGGGTGATATAGTCCGCTCCTTCCTCCGCCGCCCGAAGGGCTTCCTCCAGGTTGTGGGTCGAGACCCCCACCCAGCGCCCCGGGCCGACGATGGATCGGGCTTCCGCCACCGGGAATCCCTGTGGAAGATGCACGCCATCGGCCCCACATGCCGCCGCGACCGAGGCCCGGGCGTTGACCACCACAAACGCTCCCACGCGTCGGGCCGGTTCCAGGAGCGCCCGAACCAGGGAAGTCAACTCGTCCTCGGGGAGATCCTTTTCCCGCACCATGATCCAGCGCGCGCCGGCCCCCAGGATCTCTTCAATGAGGTAAAGCAGCGGCCGGCGGGCCAGGCGGCGATCGGTGATTACCAGCAGAGGCGGTTCGGGAAGCTTCATACCTCGATGCGGTCCTCCATCGGGCTGGAGGGGACGGCATAGAGACGGCGGGGGATCCGACCGGCCTCATAGGCCAGCCGCCCGGCCTCCACCGCCAGGCGCATCGCCCGCGCCATCTTCACCGGGTCCCGCGCCTGGGCCACCGCGGTGTTCAGCAACACCCCATCGCAGCCCATCTCCATCGCGATCGCCACATCCGACGCGGTCCCCACCCCGGCGTCCACGATCACCGGCACCGTGCACATCTGGCGGATCAGCCGGATGTTATACGGGTTCAGGATCCCCATCCCGGATCCGATGGGCGCCCCCAGGGGCATTACCGCCGCGCAGCCGATGTCCTCCAGCTTCTTACAGACCACCGGGTCGTCGTTGCAATAGGGGAGGACGACGAAGCCGTCCTTCACCAGCTCGGCGGCTGCCTGCAACAGCTGCTCCGTGTCCGGATACAGGGTTTCCTCGTCCCCAATCACCTCGAGCTTGATCCAGTTGGTCCCCAGAGCCTCACGGGCCAGATGGGCGGTGAGGATCGCATCCCGCGCCGTGAAACAGCCGGCCGTGTTGGGCAGGATGAAATAGCGATCCTTCAGCAGATCGTAGAGATTCTCCCCATCCGCCCCCGGTCGCACCCGTCGGATGGCCACGGTGACGATCTCCGTCCCGCTGGCCTCCAGGGCGTCCAGCATCACCTGGAGGTTGGGGTAACGAGCTGTCCCGAGGATCAGACGCGAGCGGAACGCTCGTCCGGCGATGATCAGGGGTTCGCTCATAGGATGGCCTCCTTCAGAAAGAATCTAAAGAATCCGTCGTTATCCTCCAGCTACAGCGTGAACGACCTCCACGCGATCCCCCGGCTGGAGCTGGACCTTTCCCCATTCCGAGCGGGGGATCACCGTGGCGTTCACCGCCACCGCAATGCCCGGACGATCGGGGTCCAGGCCGAGAGCGCTCAGGAGCTCCCGGACCGTTTGCGGATGATACGGGCGGGGTTGCCCATTGACGATCAGGGTGGCTTCCATCGGAACTTCTCCCCTCGCCACAGGTTCGAAGAGGCGCCCGCTGGATGAAGGCCATGATCGGGTCAGGCAGGCGCAACAGCCGGCCGCTACCGGCGGCAGAATCGCTCGATCGTGAACGGTTTGGCGACCTCGGGGAGGTCGCCGTGGACGATCAGATGGTGGATGGCGTAAGCGGTGATCGGGGCCAGCAGGATGCCGTTGCGGTAATGGCCGGTGGCCATGATCAGCCCCTCCACCGCCGTCGGCCCTAAGATCGGCGCATCATCCCGGCTTCCCGGCCGGAAGCCCACCCACTGCTCCACGATGGGAAGCTCATCGATGCCGGGCAGGATCTCCCACGCCCCACGCAACAGCCGGAAGATCCCCCCGGCGGTGAGGCTGGCATCGAACCCTTTTTCCTCCACCGTCGCCCCGATCAGCAATCGACCGTCCCGGCGGGGGACCAGATAGGCATCCGGCCCCCACACCACGTGCTGAAGCAGCGGGGCCTCGGGAGGCATTTGCACCGCCAGCATCTGGCCCTTCACCGGCCGAACGGGAGGGCGGACCTCCGGGGGGAGCCCGGGGATCTGGGCGGACCACGCCCCGGCGGCCAGGATCACGGTGTGGGCCTCCAGGAATCCGCGGGCGAGGCGGACCCCCAGGATGCGGTTCTCATCGATCACGATCCCGGTCACCTCCGTATGTTCCCGCAGGCGCCCGCCGGCCTTTCGGAAAGCCTCGATCAGCGCCCGGGCGACCTTTCGGTTATCCACCTGATGATCCTGCGGGCTGTAGATGGCGGCCACCACCGATCGGGAGAGATGGGGCTCCATCCGCCGGGCCTCGTAGCCGGAGAGCCATTCGGTGGGCAGGTTCTGGCTGCGCTGGAATTCATAAAGGAACTTCAATCGTTCCGCGTCATCTCGATCCAGGGCGATCACCAGCGTCCCTTCGTCCCGGTAATCCACTGCCATCCCGGAGGCCGCCTCCAGCTCCCGGGCGAAGTCGGCCCACATATCGCGGCTGACCCGCAGCAGCGGCAGGAGCCCTTCCTCGCCGGGCTCCGCTTCCGCGTGAGGGGCCAGCATCCCGGCGGCCGCCCAGGTCGCGCCCAGCCCGGCGCCTCCCCGCTCCAGGATCGTCACCGGGTATCCGGAGCGGGCCAGGAACCAGCCGATGGAGAGCCCGCAGATCCCGCCGCCGATGATCACGATCTCATTCGCCATAAGGAGACTCCGTTTCCAGAGGGATCCCGCAGGGCCGTGCGCCCGGATTCGCGAGCAAGGCCCTCTCTCGGTCTCTTGTTCGTCTTCATCGCCGGGGCCACGGATCATGAGGCGGAGCGAAGGGGGTTGACGGGGATCGCTGAGGGGCGGTGGCGAAGTCTTCATGGCGCGCCCGTCTTCCCTCCGCCGGCATGATCCGGATCAGGTTCCAGGGGTCGACGGCGGATACGGCCGTCCTCTCAGCCCGGCTCACCCGGACTCCCCCAACGGACCCGCGCCTGACACTTTAGTTTTAGACCTGAATTCGCATCCCGTCAATGAATGAAGGGGTAGGCAAAATGCCATGGCCATCCGCGAATCGGGAGGCGAATTCCCGGAGGAACTCATCCCCGCTCTCCCAGGGCTTGCCGAAGGCCGGCCAGATCGGTGATGAGAGCGATGCGGAAGAGGAAGGCGCGTAGGGAGGGGCTCTGTTCCCACAGCCGGCGGACCCGCGGGCCGATGGGATCCTCCACACCCGCCGCCCCTTCCTCTGCCGCATAGGCGCCATAGAAAGCAAAGTAAGCCTGGTTCAGCTTGCGGATGACGTAACCGTGTTCCAGGAAGACCCGACGTCGAGCCTCCATATACAGCTCCGCCCGGCGGATCTCCCCCCGAGATAGCAATCGCTCCACCACGGTTCGGGTTTTGGCCAGCTCCCGGCCGAAATGGAACACGGGCCGTTCCTCCGGCTGAGCGGATGGCAAGGTGGTATCCGCAGCCGGCGGGGGGAGGGCATCCGGGTAGAAGCGCGCCAGCCAGGCCTGTCCCAACGCCTTCCCCACCAGATCCGCCGCGGTCTCGTTGATGGTCCGGGCCTCCGGGCGATCGTAGAACCATCCCAGGGGCCACAGGAAGAGCCAGTGATGAGTCCACTCATGGGCGATGGCTTCCGTCAGATAGGGGAGCGAAGGGGTTTCCATAATCATCGCCGGGTAGAGGGCCAGGCCGCCCAGGGGAACCACCAGGGAAGACACGTTAAACGCCCCATCGACGCGCCGTTCGATCCGATCCATCTCATCCGCGGTGAGATCCGCCTGCAGCGGGAGAGTTGCCTGCTGGACGATCCGATCCCGGGGTGATACCACCAGCAGGTTGGGCATAGCGGTCAGGCGGAGGTTGACCGGAGGGATCGGATAGCCCAGGAAGGTCAAGCCTTCGCGATGGAGGAGGGTAGCGAGCTGCTCGGCGAGGATGGCCTCCGTCAGCGGGCGCAGGGCTTTCAGCTTCTGATGCTGGATCTCCCATCGATGCCGGAGCTCCTTCAGGGCGCTCGGATCCACCGGCTCCGGTCCGGCCATCCGCTGTTCCAGATCCGCCGCCGCCTGCTGGGCGGCCTCCATGTGGCGCACAAAGCCCCGGATCACCCGGTCCTGAGCCGCCTCATCCAGGAAGGCCTGAGGGGCGGCCGCGTCCAGGATCCACTTCTCCCACCAGACCGAAAGGAGCCAGGTGGCGAAGTCGAAGCCGCGCCCGGCCAGTTGCAGGCTCAGACGATCCTCAAAGGAAAGGAGAGGCTGCGACGCGGACAGGCTGAGGACGAGCAAACCGATGAGGATTCCATCCAGCCCTCGTCGCAGATGCGGGCGGATCTTCCGGGCGATTTCAGGCTTCATCCAGGGATCCGGATCGCTGCAGTTCGCGGTTTGGAGATTCCGGGATAGAAACCACGGTTCGAGGGCCGGGCCAGAGGCCCGGCCCTCGAACCACTCTCCATCGAGGGGATATGGGGTGAGGAAGTCCGGGAGGATACCCCCGGACTTCAACCCCTCAGATGATCAACGGCTCCTGCCAGGTTCCCCACACGGCCTTCAGGGCCCGGGTGATCTCCCCCAGGGTGGCGTAAGCCTTTACCGCGTCCAGGATATAGGGCATGAGGTTCACATTCTCCTTGCGGGCGGCCTCCTGAAGGGCGGCCAGGGTCTGCCCCACCCGTTCGTTGTCGCGCTCCATCCGGAGCTTCTGGAGACGCGCCCGCTGTCGACGCTCCCCTTCGGGATCCATCTGGAGGATCGGCGGCTTCACCTCCTCTTCCTCTACAAACTCGTTCACGCCCACGATGATGCGGCGCTTCTCGTCGATTTCCTTCTGGTAGCGATAGGCCGCATCCGCGATCTCCCGCTGGAAGAAACCGGCCTCGATGGCCGGGATCACCCCGCCCAGTTCCTCGATCTTGCGGAAGTATTCATAGGCCTGCTGTTCCAGGCGGTTCGTGAGGTATTCCACGTAGTAGCTCCCCCCCAGCGGATCTACCGTGTTGGTTACGCCGCTCTCGTAGGCGATGACCTGCTGGGTGCGCAGGGCGAGCTTGGCGGCGAACTCGCTGGGAAGGGCGATTGCCTCGTCGAGGGCGTTGGTGTGGAGCGACTGGGTGCCGCCGAGGACCGCAGCCAGGGCCTGGAGGGCCACCCGGATCACGTTCACATAGGGCTGCTGGGCGGTGAGGGTGCAGCCGGCTGTCTGGGTGTGGAAGCGCAGCCACCAGGAGCGTGGGTTCTTCGCCCCGAAGGTCTCCCTCATCTCCCGGGCCCAGATCCGGCGGGCGGCCCGGAACTTGGCGATCTCCTCGAAGAAGTCGTTGTGGCAGTTGAAAAAGAACGAAAGGCGCGGCGCAAAGGAGTCGATGTCCAGCCCCCGCCTCAGGCACCAGCGGACATATTCGAAGCCATCGGCCAGGGTGAAGGCCAGCTCCTGGGCCGCCGTGGCTCCGGCCTCCCGGATGTGGTAGCCGCTGATGCTGATGGGGTTCCACTTCGGTACGTATTTCGAGCCGAACTCGATCATATCCACCACCAGGCGCATGGAGGGCTCCGGTGGGAAGATCCATTCCTTCTGAGCGATGTATTCTTTGAGGATATCCGTCTGGGTGGTCCCCCCGATCTGATCCCAGGGGATGCCGCGCTTCTCCGCCACGGCCAGATACATCGCCCAGATGATGGCCGCGGGCCCGTTGATGGTCATGGAAGTTGTGATCTGGTCCAGAGGGATGCCGTCCAGGAGGATCTCCATATCGAGCAGTGAAGAGACAGCCACGCCGCACTTGCCGAACTCCCCTTCCGCCATGGGGTCATCTGTGTCATAGCCGTAGAGGGTGGGGAGGTCGAAGGCGATGGAGAGGCCGGTCTGGCCGTGCTCGAGCAGGTATTTAAATCGGGCATTGGTCTCCTCGGCGGTGCCGTATCCTGCGAAGAGACGCATCGTCCAGATGCGGCCGCGATACATCGTGGCGTGGATGCCCCGGGTGAACGGGTATTCGCCGGGGAACCCGAGATCTCGCAGGTAATCGAAGTCGGGGATATCGAGGGGGGTGTAAAGGCGGTTGACCGGCTCACCGGAGACGGTGGTGAAAACCTCCTGACGCTCCGGCATGCGGGCCAGCCACTGTTGCAGTGTGGTCTCTTCCCAGCGATCCCGCGCCGCGGCCAGCTCCCGAAGCTTTTCCCGATCAAACATGGCGCCCTCCTGCCGGAATCGTTCGGATGGTTCACCGGGAGGTCTGCCCGAGCCTGCGTCCCCCCGGAGGGCGTTTGCTCCGCGCCCTGCTTTCCTCATTATAAGCAGAGCACGGAGCAACGAACAAACGCTCGGATTTCCCTCTATCCTTCTTCCTCCCATCCCCGCCACTGAGCAACTTCCTCGATCGGACGGCGGGGGGTATGGCGGGGTGGGGCATCAGGAGCGGGATAGCCCAGATAAATGAAGCCCATAAACTGCGCGTCCTCCGGAACCCCCAGCCAGCGGAGGAGAAGGGGATGATAAGCGGTGTCGCCGGTGCGCAGGTAAGCTCCCAGCCCCATGCCGTGGGCGGCGAGGAGGATGTTCTGGATCGCCGCGGCGGTGGCCACAATGTTCTCGTGGGTCTCGATGGGGTCCCGTCCTTTCAAACAGGCCACGGCGATGATAACCGGGGCCCGGCGCGGTTTTGTGCGCTCCCGGTTGAGCTCCTCTTCGGTGGCATCCGGCTTGACCGCCCGGAGGGTCTGGGCGAAGACCTCGCCGAGCTCATCAAGGGCCGGGCCTGTGATCACCACGAAGCGCCAGGGCTCCGTCAGGCGATGATTGGGCGCGCGCACTGCAGCCCGGAGCAGCGTCTCGATCTCCTCCCGCTTTGGCCGCTCCGGCCGCACCTTCCCGACCATGTGACGGGTCATGATCGCCTCCAGGACATCCATGGGTTACCTCCTTTGCAGGGGAATGGGGCCTCCAGGCCGGGGTACGGGCCCCGGAGAGCATGTGGAGGGCGTGCCCTTCATATCCCCGTAAACGATGGCGCTGATCTGATCGCCTGCGATGCGAACACTGCTGGGACTCTATCGGGTTGTATACATCATGCTTCAATTTCTGAGTCTCCGCGAAAAGAGGCGAGTGCGATTTCACCTCACAAAAACCTGAGAAGTTACGCCGCTGACCTTCTCCCTCAGGGAAATCGGGAGGAAGGAATCTCGACCTCCCTTCGATCGCAGACAGCGAGGCAAGTCCTGAATCTGTTCCCCTGCCTGTGTGGCCTTGCCGCACGGAAAAGAGGGGGCGATTCCACGCACCGGTCGCTCTCGGGAATCCTGTGATTCCTTACCCTCAGCATCCAGCCGAATCAGGACTCGCCGCTACCCGAAGGGGTAACTCCCCATGGCATTTTAAGTTCTGTTTTTCACAAAATTGTGAGTTCACGATCTTGTTATGATATTCACAATATCATTTAAGATTCAAACCATGAGCAGATCTTGACAATTTTTGTCGAAGTAGATAAGCTTAATATGAGCGATGGGAAAGGGGGGGCTCAATGGTCCATAGGAGGGGAGCAGAGGCTGGCGCCCAGGGGCCGCTCTGGCAGGCGCTGGATGAGGTTCTGGACCCCGAACTGGACCAATCCATCGTTCGGCTGGGATTTGTGGAGGCCGTGGCGCTGGAAGGTTCCCGTGTCGAAGTGATCCTCCGTTTGCCCACGTTCTGGTGTGCCCCCAATTTCGTCTTCATGATGGCCGAGGATATCCGGCGGGCTCTCCTTCGGGTGGAAGGAATTCAGGAGGTGCGGATCCGGATCCTTGATCACTTCGCTTCGGAAGCCATCGAGGCGGCCATTCGAAATGGGCGCTCTTTTGCAGAGGCTTTCCCCAATGAGGTGATGGGCTCGCTGGATGAGCTCCGTCTGTTGTTCCAGCGTAAAGGTTATCTGGGCCGCCAGTTCGCACTGCTGAAGGCTCTCCGTGCTGCCGGCTTCTCCCCCTCAGAGATCTGCGCGATGCGGCTCGCGGATCTGTTCGAGTCGGAGGGGGAGTGGTGGGTTCGCCGGGCGGATGGCGTCTCTGTGCCGGTTGAGCCGGGGGAGGCTGTCTCCCGTTACCTGAAGCGGCGACGGGAGCTGGGCCTCGACAGCCGGCCTGAAGCCCCGCTCATGCTGGATGTGGATGGAAACCAGATCCCTCCGGAGTCCTTCGAGGATTACCTTCGGCGAAGCCGCACGACCCTGCTGAATGTGAGCACCAATGCTTCCCTTTGTCAGGCTTTGTTAGTCAGTCGGAAAGGAGGTGCCCCATGATTCGCGTGGATGGACAGGAGATTTTCGTGATCGATGGGCACATCCATTTCTGGGATGGCAGCCCGGAGAACTGGCGGAACAAATACGGGGAAGGCTGGATGCTTTGCTTCTATGATTACCACAAGGCCCTCAGCCCTGCGGATTACATCTGGCCCTTCGATAAATATTGCAAATACGACGAGGAAACGCTGATCCGGGATCTCTTCATCGATGGCTATGTGGACATGGGGATCTTCAACTCGACCTACCTCACGGAGTTCTTTAAGAATGGGTTCAACACCCATATCCAGAACAACGTCCTGAAGCAGAAGTATCCGGATCGCTTCATCCTCTGCGGCACCTTCGATCCCCGCTGGGGGGAGAAGGGCCTGGATGAATTCCGGCGGATGGTAGAGGAGTATCCCATCCAGGGCCTGAAGCTCTACACGGCGGAATGGCGTGGGGAGTCCCGCGGATGGCGGCTGACGGATCCGATGGCCTACCGTTACCTGGAGCTCTGCCGCGAGCTGGGGATCCGTAACATCCACGTCCACAAAGGCCCGACGATCTATCCGCTGAACAAGGACGCCTTTGATGTGCACGATGTGGATCAGGCGGCTTCGGACTTCCCGGATCTGAACTTCATTGTAGAGCATTGCGGCCTGCCGCGTCTCGACGACTTCTGCTGGATCGCCACGCAGGATAAGAACGTTTACGCCGGCCTGGCGGTGGCCATCGCCTTCATCCATTCCCGCCCGCGCTATTTCGCTGAGATCATGGCGAACCTCCTCTACTGGCTGGGACCCGATCGTATCCTCTTCGGCAGCGATTACGCCCTCTGGTCGCCGCGCTGGATCATCGAGAGGTTCATCGCCTTCGAATTGCCGCCCGACATTAAGGAAGAATACGGCGTTGATCTCACCCTGGAGACGAAGCGCAAAATCCTGGGGGAGAACGCGGCGCGGCTGTATGGCATCGATCTCGCTGCCCAGCGGGAGAAGCTAGCGTGATCCCATCGGCCAGCGGCTGGCCGCCATGGCGGCGTGAGCGTTGAGCCCATCCGATCTTCGATCAGGAGGTCCCTATGAAAGCCGCCCGGCTTTACGAATATGATCCCCACCTGAACGTTCAGCTCCGGATCGAAGAGGTCCCCGAGCCCAGGATCACCTCCCCCAACGAGGTGATCGTTCGTATCGGGGCGGCCGGCCTCTGCCGCACCGATCTGCACATCATCGAGGGGGTGTGGCGGAGCATCCTGGATCCGGATGGGAAGTTGCTCCCTTATATCCCCGGCCATGAGAACGCCGGCTGGGTGGAAGAGGTAGGGAGCGCGGTGACCTCGGTGAAGCCCGGGGATGCGGTGATCTGCCACCCCTTGCGGACCTGTGGGGTGTGCTTTGCATGCCGTATGGGAGAGGACATGTATTGCGAGAACGGGATCTTCCCGGGTCTGAACGCCAATGGGGGGTTTGCGGAATATCTGGTCACCAACGAACGGGCCCTGGTCAAGCTCCCCGAGGGCGTGGCCCCGGCGGATGTTGCCCCTCTCGCCGACGCCGGCCTCACGGCCTATCGGGCGGCCAAGCGGGCGGCGAAGCTGCTCCCCCCCGGCACTTTCTGTGTGATCATCGGCATTGGAGGCCTGGGCCACATCGCCCTCCAGGCTCTCCGCGCCCTCTCCAGCGCCCGCATCATTGCTGTGGATGTCTCGGAATCGGCCCGGCAGCTGGCCCGGGAGCTGGGGGCGGATGAGGTTCTCGCCGGAGGGCCGGACCTCGTGGCCGAGGTCCGCGAGCGGACGAAGGGTGGCGCCCATGTGGTCCTCGATTTCGTCGGCGAGGCAGGGGTGGAGCAGCAGGGCTGGCAAATGCTGCGCAAAGGGGGAACGCACTTCATCATCGGCTATGGCGGGAAGCTGGAGGTCCCCACCGTGCAGATGATTTTCAACGAGATCACGCTCGCCGGAAGCCTGGTGGGGAATTACATGGAGCTGGTGGAGCTGATGGACCTCAACGCGCGGGGGCTGGTGAAGGTGCGCACCCGGCAATATCGCCTGGATCAGATCAACCAGGCCATCGATGATTTCAAGAACCGTCGCTACGCCGGCCGCGCGGTGATCATCCCATAAGCTGCCGCCTGCCGATCCAGAGGAAACCCTTCCGGGCGCTGTGGACGACGAAGGCGCCCGCGTGCCCTGAAAGACCCCGCGCGAGGTCCGATCGAAAGGAGGCTCTCATGTTCCCGGCACCGTTCGAGTATGTGGCCCCATCGACGCTGGATCAGGCGGTCCGCCTTCTTCAGCAATATGGTCCGGACGCTCGGATCCTGGCTGGGGGGCAAAGCCTGATCCCCATGATGCGCTTCCGGCTGGCCAACCCCAGGGTCCTCATTGACCTTAACCGCATCCCCGGCCTGGACTTCCTGGAGGAGGACCGGGGGGTTCTGCGCATCGGCGCCATGGTGCGCCACCGTCTCATAGAGCGCGCCCCGCTGATCCGGCAGCGTTACCCGCTTCTGGCGGACACCGCGCGCGTGATCGCGGATCCCATCGTGCGCAACCGGGGCACGGTGGGAGGTTCCGTTGCCCATGCGGACCCTGCCGGGGATTGGGGGGCGGCCCTTCTGGCGGCGAAGGCGGAGGTCGTGATCTCCGGCCCCAGGGGTCGACGGATCAGCCAGCGCACGATACCCCTGGCGGAGTTCTTCACGGGTCCCTTTATGACCGCGCTGGAGCCTGGTGAGATTGTGACGGAGATCCGGGTGCCTGCTTCCGGGCCGCGGGAGGCTGGGGCGTATCTCAAGATCGAGCGCAAGGTAGGCGACTTCGCCGTGGTCGCCGTAGGGGTTCAGATCGCTCTGGATGCCGATGGAGTGTGCCGGAAAGCCGGCATTGGGCTCTGCGCCGTCGGGCCCACTTCCCTGCGGGCCCAGGAGGCGGAGGAGTGGCTGATCGGCAAGCGCCTGGACGAAAGCACGCTCGCCCGGGCAGGGGAACTGGCGGCCGCAGCCGCCCAGCCGACCAGTGACACCCGTGGGCCCGCCGAATATAAGCGGGATATGGTGCGCGTCCTGACCATCCGGGCCCTCCGGAAAGCCCTGGAGCGCATCCCAAAGGCCTGAATGGAATCCATCCGAAACCGAGAGCGGGAGGAAGCCATGCCAGCGCGCAAAGGCAAGCGAACAGCCGGAGCCCCGCGTCGGGCGGCCCCCCGTAAGGCGGCGGTGGCCGTTCAGCCCGCAGCCCGCCATCGGATCCAGGTGACGGTGAACGGTCGCCCCTATGAGGCGGAGGTGGAGGCCCGCACCCTCCTGGTGTATTTCCTCCGGGACATGCTGGGGCTCACGGGGACCCATGTGGGTTGTGACACCACCAGCTGCGGAGCGTGCACCATCCTCCTGAACGGAGAACCGGTCAAGAGCTGCACAATGTTCGCAGTCCAGGCCGACGGGGCGGAGATTTTGACCGTGGAAGGCCTGGCCCGGGACGGCGAACTGCACCCTCTGCAGAAAGCGTTCTGGGAGGAACACGGCCTCCAGTGCGGTTTCTGCACGCCCGGCATGTTAATGACCGCTTACGCTTTCCTTAATGAGAACCCGCGCCCCAGCGAGGAGGAGATCCGCGTCGCCCTCTCCGGCAACCTGTGCCGGTGCACCGGCTATATGAACATCGTCAAGGCCGTCCAGCGCGCTGCCCAGGAGATGGCCGCTCGCTGAGCACAATTTCTGTTCCTTGGGAGGTCAGCATGGCGACCCCGGAGCAACCCCATGTCGTTCTGGGCCATCCGGTCCGGCGGAAAGAGGATATCCGCTTCATCCAGGGCCGCGGCCGCTATCTGGACGATCTCGTCCTGCCTCGCATGGCCTATATGGCCCTGGTGCGCAGCCCCTACGCTCATGCCCGCATCCGTTCCATCCGAACGGATGCCGCCAAAGCGATCCCCGGCGTGCTGGCTGTGATCACAGGTGAGGACCTGGAGGAACTGGGCCTTGCCTGGATGCCCACCCTGGCCGGGGATAAGCAAATGGTGCTGGCCGTCGGCAAGGTGCTGTTCCAGTATCAGGAGGTCGCCGCGGTGGTGGCGGAAACCCGGGAGACGGCTATGGATGGGGTTCACGCGGTGGAGGTAGATTACGAGCCCCTCCCGGTCGTTGTGGACCCCTTCAAGGCGCTGGAGCCGGATGCGCCGATCCTGCGGGAGGATCGGGAGCAGAAGACCAACCACATCTGGCATTGGGAGGTAGGGGATCGGGAGGCAACGGAAGAGGCCCTGCGCCGGTCGGATGTGGTGATCCGTGAACACATTAAATTCCAGCGGGTGCATCCAGCTCCCCTGGAGCCGTGCGGCTGCATCGCGGACTTCGATCGGGTCACCGGCCGGCTAACCCTCTACGTGACCTCCCAGGCGCCCCATGCCTACCGGACGTTGCTGGCGCTGGTGGCCAAGCTGCCGGAGCATATGATCCGGGTGATCTCGCCGGACATCGGCGGGGGGTTCGGCAACAAGGTGGCAGTCTACCCGGGATATGTGTGCGCCATTGTGGCCTCGATCATGCTGGGGCGTCCGGTGAAGTGGGTGGAGACGCGGACGGAGAACCTGACCTCCACCTCCTTCGCACGGGATTACCATATGACGGTGGAGCTGGGAGCCACCCGGGACGGGAAGGTGACCGCCCTGCGGGTGAAGACGCTGGCCGATCACGGGGCCTTCGACGCCTCCGCAAACCCCAGCCGCTTCCCCGCCGGCCTCTTCAGCATCTGCACCGGATCCTACGATTTCCCGGTGGCCTTCGCCGAGGTGGATGCGGCCTACACCAATAAGGCTCCTGGTGGCATCTCCTACCGGTGCTCGTTCCGGGTGACCGAGGCCTCTTACCTGATCGAGCGGGCCATGGACATCCTGGCCGATGAGCTGGGGATCGACCCGGCGGAGCTGCGCCGCAGGAACTTCATCCCGCCGGAGAAGTTCCCTTACCGCTCGGCCCTGGGCTGGACCTATGACAGCGGCAACTATGTGGCGGCCCTGGATCGAGCGCTGCAATTGATTGGCTATGAGGAGCTCCGGCGGGAGCAGGAGGAGCGGCGGCGCCGGGGCGAGCTGATGGGTATTGGGATCTCCTCCTACACGGAGATCGTGGGGGCCGGGCCGAGTCACACCTTCGACATCGCCGGCCTGAAGATGTTTGATAGCTGCGAGCTCCGGGTCCATCCCACCGGCAAGATCCTGGCCCGCTTCGGAACCCGCCATCAGGGGCAGGGCCACGAGACCACGTATGCCCAGATCGTCGCCCACGAGCTGGGGGTCTCAGTGGAAGATGTGCTGGTGGAGGAAGGGGATACGGACACGGCCCCTTACGGCCTGGGCACCTACGCCAGCCGCAGCACCCCAACCGCTGGGGCGGCGGCGGCCATGTGCGCCCGCCGCATCCGTGAGAAGGCCCGGAAGATCGCTGCGCATCTGCTGGAGGCAGCCGAGGAGGATGTGGTCTGGGAAGAGGGCCGCTTTGTCGTCCGCGGCGTCCCCGGGAAATCCGTGACCTTCCCGCAGGTGGCCTTCGCTGCCTACACCAATCCGCCCCCAGGGATGGAGCCGGGGCTGGAGGCCGTGTATTATTACGACCCGCCGAATCTCACCTTCCCCTTCGGAACCTATGTGTGCGTGGTGGACATCGATAAGGGGACCGGGCAGGTGAAGGTCCGCCGGTTTGTGGGCGTCGATGACTGTGGGACGGTGATCAATCCCATGATCGTGGAGGGGCAGATCCACGGCGGCCTCACCGAGGGCTTCGCCATCGCCTTCATGCAAGAGATCGCCTACGATGAGAACGGCAACTGCCTCTCCTCGAACTTCACAGAATACCTCATCCCCACCGCTGTGGAAACGCCACGCTGGGAGCTCGATCGCACGGTTACGCCCTCCCCTCACCATCCTCTGGGGGCGAAGGGGGTCGGCGAATCCGCGAATGTGGGTTCCCCGGCCGCCTTCGTAAATGCCGTCGTGGATGCCCTGTCCCATCTGGGGGTGCGGCACATCGATATGCCCATTACCCCATGGAAGATCTGGAGGATCCTGCGGGAGCATGGGATTACAGAGTAAACGGGGGATCTCTGGAGGTTCCTGATGAGCTGGCGGTTATGTGGGGGGATTCGACTGGACGAGTTGATCCGGGATCTGGAGGCGCGGGGGGAAGCCTTTGTGATCGCCACAGTGGTGCGGCGGCAGCCTCCGGTGTCGGCGCGGGTGGGGGATCGGGCGGTGATCACGGCGGAGGGACAGATCTACGGCTGGGTGGGTGGAGGTTGCGCTCACGAGCTGATCCTTCGGGAAGCCCGGGTGGTGCTGGCTACCCGCCGTCCGCGCCTCCTGCGCCTTACCCCCGAGGCAAGCGGTGGGATTGTAGAGGACGAGGCTCGAGTGGAGGCCATGATGACCTGCCCCAGCCGGGGGGAGCTCGAGGTGTTCCTGGAGCCATGGGTTCGTGAGCCCCAGCTGCTGATCTTCGGGGAGTCCCCACTGGCCCACGCCCTGGCGCTGTTCGGCCAGGCCCTGGGGTATGAAGTCACCCGGGTGGTTCGCGCCGAACCTTCATCCAAGGGCCCCGAGGGAATCCGGATCGCGCGCCTGGAGGCGTTGCCGGGCTTTCTCCCTCAGGATGAGCTCTATGTGGTGGTGGCCTCCATGGGACATTACGATGAGGAGGCCCTGGCGGCCGCTCTCCGGACCCCCGCCCGATATATCGGCCTGGTGGCCAGTCGGCGTCGGGCTCAGGCGGTGATGGACTTCCTGCGACAGACCGGATGGTCGGAATCGGAGCTCGCGCGGATCCGTGCCCCTGCCGGGCTCGACCTGGGGGCGGTGACTCAGGAGGAAATCGCCCTCTCGGTGATGGCGGAGATCATGCAGGAGCGGCGGCGGACCATGGCCGCACAGGCTGTTTCTCTGGAACCCCCTCCGGAGCGGGCCCGGGACCCGGTCTGCGGGATGGAAGTGGAGATCGCTACCGCTCGCTACTATGCGGATTGGGGGGAGGAGCGTTTCTATTTCTGTTGCCCTGGCTGTCGACAGGCATTCCTGACGGATCCTGCCCGTTACATGCCGGCAGCGGTGCAGGGGTAAACAAAGGATCGTTGCTCTCCCTGCGGCTCAGGGGCCCGCAGGGAGGGAGAAGAAAGGGGGAGCGAGAGCTCATTCGCCATCTTCTATAAGCAGGAGGACGGAGGCTGGGAGGATGGAGATAGAGGGCGTGTGCGGGATCATCTTGGCAGCGGGGCGCTCCCGGCGTCTGGGGCAGCCGAAGCATCTGCTCCCCTGGGACGGCCAAACCGTGCTGGAACACATCGTGGGCCGGATCCGGGGCCTCCCGCTTCGGCAGGTAGTGGTCGTTCTGGGGCCGGCAGCCGCTCCGCTGGCCCCCCGTCTGGAGGCCCTCGGGGCGATCCCGGTGAAGGTGCCGGAGGGGGTGCAGGCCTGCGCGGTCTCGATCCGCACCGGATTACAGGCGGTGCGGGAAGCAGAGGCCGTGATGGTTTTCCTGGGAGATCAACCGACCCTCCCGTTAGCGGCCGCGGAGGCGCTCCTGAGGGGATGGCAGGAGCGCGGACGTCCCCTCCAGGTCGTTCGCTACCGGGAGGGGCGTGGGCATCCTGTTCTCATCGCCCGGGCGTTATTCGAGGCCCTGAAGGCGCGAACGGGGGAGAAGGTCCTCTGGGAACTGATGGCAGAGCATCCCGATTGGGTAGCGGAGGTCCCGCTGGATCTTCCGCTTCCGCGAGATATTGATACCTGGGCGGATTACCTGGCCCTCCGGGCGGAGGCCGGGTTGCCGCCGCCGGGTTCCTGAGCCGATGCCATCCCGCCCAATAGAGTCCATGGATAGGGGCGCGGCAGATCATCCCACGCGAATTCCCCAAGAGCCGACCTCCGAAAACCTCCCGATCGTTCAGGCCTCGAGCTCCTCATATAGATGCTCTCCCCGATGAAGCCGTTCAGCGATCCGATAGATCTGCTCCTGGGCCCGCCGCGTCGGGACGTGGGCGGCCAGATAGCGGGCGGCGGCGATCAGGATGAGCTCCCCGATGCGGGTTCCCTGCCAGAGCGGGAACTGTCGGAAGGCCCCTTCCACCATCTGGATGGTGTGGAAGTTTCGATCCTCGCGCAACAGCCCGCGCCCCAGGGTTGCCATCAGTTGATCCGCTGCGCCTCCGGCGCGCAGATGGGCGGCCACAGCGATGGCCACCTCCGACACCGCGGCCTGTCGGTCCAGGAGCGGAAGGATCGTTTCCTCCGGGCCGCCCGGATCCCCCACAGCCGGATCCGGGAGAGGGGCCGGGGGGATGTTCAGGAATCGGTCCAGGTAGACGCTCATCGCGGCGTCGAAGACTCCCCGCAGGAGGGTCAGGGAAGGGAACCGGCGCATCGCCTGATGAACCGCGTTGGCGAAGCTGAACGTATGTAGCGCAGTGTCCCAATCCCCGAACTCGTTATGCGGGGAAAACTGGGCGATCCGCAGGGCCGCCACGACGGCAACCGCCCCCGCGACCTCCGCCCATGGCGCCCCTGCCTGAAGGGCCTCCAGCAGCGCCTCGACCATGGCCGCTGGATCCTCCCCCATCAACACCGGGAGCAACGCCTCTGGTCCAGCCCATTCCCCCTTTGAGGATCGGCCTATCGGGGGAAGGGCAGGCAGCGCTTCAAAGGCCCGTTCCAGGAGCGCCACCAGGTCCACCGGATGGCGCCAGGCGGCGTTCTCCTCCATACGCTCTCCGTTCACCAGGACCGGGATCAGGCTGGTCAACACCGGGCCTGCATAGTCCCAGCCGGCGATCTCCAGTGCCTCAAAGGCCTTGTTGGCGAAGTCCAGCGCATGGCCGGTAGCCAGATACCGGTGATCAGTGGCGGCGGCGAAGATCATCCCGGCAAGCGTGGCCGGGGGGAAGCCAGCTGCGATCGCGGAGACCAGGCAACGCTCCGCCCCCTCTGCATCCCGCACCTCCACGAATTGTCGGAACCATTGATGGAGCCGTTCGGGGTCTGGGGCCGGGCCGGGGAGCGGACGGATGGAGAAGCGCGGTGGGGCTCCCTCGCTATCCTCGGCCACAGCAGCCAGGCCATGGTAAAGAGCGCGGAGGCGATCATGGGGATCCAGATGGGAAAGCATGTTCATCATTGCCGTGAGGATCGTCAGCCCGGGCCCCCAGCCGTCCTGTCGATGGCGCACGCCAAAATCAAGCCCGAATCGGAAGATCGCCGCCGGATCCTCCCCCAGGTCCAGGAGGCGCAGGATGGATTTGGCCAGGACAAGCGGCAGATGGTGTTTCAGACCATCCTCCAGGCGGGCCCATGATTGGACGCGCCAATCCCTGGAAGGGCGGAGGTTCACCCACACCTCATCCCCGCGGATCTCCACCGGGAACACGATCAGGTCATCCGCCCAGAGATCGAACGTGCCTCCTGTCCGCAGGTCGAAGCGTGCATGATGCCAGTGGCAGGTGAGCAGGCCATCACACAGAGTTCCCCGATGGAGGGGGAAGCCCATATGAGGGCACCGGTTATCGAGTGCGTAGATGCGATCTCCCTCAGCGAACAGAACGATGGTATAACGGCCGGCCTGGACCACCATGGCCCCCCGCCGCCTGCACCTCTGAAACCCGGGCCACCCGAACCCAGGCATCCGATGGCGTGTTCATCCCGCTCTTCTCCTAAGGCGCTTTACAGGTGGAGGAAAGCCATCGGGGCCTCCTTCTTGATCCCGAAAGTTTTTCTCCTCCTCCGCCACGCCTGTCTAATTGTGAGGTTGGGGGATCAGGCCCAGTTCTCCAGCACCGCCTTCACCTTGCTCATGAAGGCGTCCGCCTGGGCGCCGTCGATGATGCGATGGTCAAAGGTGAGGGTGAGGTAGACCATCGGGCGGATGGCCAGCACATCCCCCTGTGGGGTTTCCAGGACCACCGGCCGTTTGTGGACACGGCCCACGCCCATGATGGCACACTGGGGCTGGTGGATGATGGGAGTCGCGAAAAGGCTGCCCGAAACCCCATGGTTGGTGATGGTGAAAGTCCCTCCCTGGATCTCCTCCGGCTTGAGCCGCCGCTGACGGGCCCGCTCCACCAGGTCCTGGACCGCCCGGGCCAGCCCGATCAGGCTGTAAGCGTCCGCGTTGCGGAGAACCGGGACGACCAGCCCTTCCTCCCCCAGGGAGACGGCGAGGCCGATGTGGTAGACCTTGTAAACCCGGATCCCCTCCTCGGTCCAGGTGCTGTTCACGATGGGGTAGGCTTTGAGGGCGGCCACGGCCGCCATGATGAAATAAGGGGTGAGCGTCAGCCGTACGCCCTCCCGCTCGAAGGCTGCGCGGTTCGCCTCGTAGTGGGCCATCACCCGGCCCATGTCGACTTCAAAGACCGTGGTGACATGGGGCGAGGTATGTTTGGAGCGGACCATATGTTCGGCGATGGCCCGGCGTATGGAGGTGAGAGGGATGATCTCATAAGGCATCGCCGGAGCGGCGGGCGAAGGGGGAGCGGGTGCCGGCGCGGGAGGCGCGGCCGGCGCAGGGGCTGCTTGCAGCACTTCCTCCGTCGGCCGGAAGAGCTCTCCAGTCCCTGGTTGCTCCCACGGCGGCAGCTCGGCCTCTCGGGTCGCAGGGGCACCGACCGGCTGCAGCCGCATCCGCTCGATGTAAGCCAGAAGATCCTTCTTCGTCACGCGCCCGCCCTCGCCGGTGCCGGGGATCTTTGAGAGATCAATGCCGTATTCCGCGGCCATCTTCGCCACCACCGGGGAGATCCGCGGCCCACCCTCCCGACGGGCGGTCGGGGTCGGCTCGGGGGCAGGGGAAGGCGTAGGGGGCGCTGGAGCGGGGGCCGGGGCGATCGGGATCTCCGCCAGGGGCTCGATCTCACCGCCGTGGCCGATCCGGTAAGGGCGTTCCGGCACCGGCTCCCCCGGCTGTCCCAACATGGCAATCAGCGTTCCCGCTTTCAGCGTCGTCCCCTCCGGGAAATAGATCTTCAGCAGTGTCCCTTCCTCGGGGGCCGTCACCTCCGTGGTGACCTTATCCGTCTCCACCTCCAGGAGGGGTTCAAACCGCTGCACCCGTTCCCCCTCCTGCTTCAGCCAGCGGACGATCTTCCCTTCGACCACGCTCTCGCCGAGCTGCGGCATCACCACCGGTGTGGGCATCCCTGCGCCTCCTTCCGCAGAACGGTTGAATGCCAGTTACGTGGGCAAACGCTTCGTGCCCTGCTACAAACAGGTTTTTCCTTCGTAGCAGGGCACGTCCGTGCCCGTTCCATTTTTGCGAACGCTTGTAACGGGCACTCCGCTTCGCTCCGTGCCCTACTACAAACAAAGAGCTTTTCCTGTTCGTAGTAGGGCACGTCAGTGCCCGTTCTCTTTTTGCGAACGCTTAGACGGGCACTCCGCTTCGTGCCCGACTACGAACAAAGGGCTTTTCCTGTTCATAGTCGGGCACGTCAGTGCCCGTTCTCTTTTTGTGAACGCCTGGAACATGCCTTAGAGGTAAGCATGTAAGTGCTCGTCCTGCTTGAGGTTCGGATGTTAATACCGCGCCAGCCGCCGGATGGCCTCGGCGATCTTCTGGGGGTTGGGCATGAAGAAATCCTGCATCGGCGGGCTGAATGGCACGCCCGGCACATCCGGGCCCCCCAGCCGCATCACCGGGCCGTCCAGATATTCGAACCCTTCTTCGGCCAGGATGGCGGCCACCTCCGCTCCGTAGCCCAGGGTGAGGTTGTCCTCGTAGACGATGAGCGCCTTCCCCGTCTTCTTCACGGAGTTCAGGATCGTCTCCTTGTCCACCGGAGCCAGGGTGCGCAGATCCACCACCTCCACATCGATCCCCTCTTTCGCCACCATCTCCGCGGCCTGGAGCGCGTAATAATGCATCATCCCGTAGGCGAACACCGTGAGATCGCTTCCCTCCCGTGTGACCTTCGCCGGGCCGATGGGGACGATGTAATCGCCGTCCGGAACTTCCCCCTTGATCAGGCGGTAGCCCTTCTTGGGCTCGAAGAAGAGCACCGGGTTGGGGTCGCGGATGGCGGCCTTGAGCAGGCCTTTGGCGTCGTAAGGGTTGGAGGGGATCACCACCTTCAGGCCCGGGACGTGAGCGAAGAATGCCTCGACGCTCTGGCTGTGGTAGAGGCCGCCGCTGATCCCCCCGCCATAAGGGGAACGGATCACCATCGGGACGTTGTACACGCCTCCCGACCGATAGAAGAAGCGAGCGGCCTCGTTCACAATCTGGTTGAAGGCGGGATGAATGAAATCCGCGAACTGGATCTCGCAGATGGGGCGGAAGCCATTCAGAGCTGCCCCGATCCCGATGGCCACGATGGAGAGCTCCGCCAGCGGGGAGTCGATGACCCGCCATTCGCCATATTTCTGCCAGAGGCCTGTGGTAGCCCGGAACACGCCGCCCCGCGGCCCCACGTCCTCCCCCACCACAAAAACCCGCGGATCGCGGGCCATCTCCTCGTCGATCGCCTCCCGGATCGCCTCAATCAACGTTTTCTCCGGCATAGATCAGGCCTCCAAACGTTCGTTCAGATAAGGGTTAGCGCCTCCATGTCCCGCCGAGCCATGATGCGAATGGCTGATCAAAAGAGGCGTCCCTGCGTCCCGGTTGTTGCCTTCCCGGGGGACGCCCCGGGCCATGTTTCACTCCCCCCACCACCCGGAGCGATCCTCGGTAGCGAAGACAGGGGCGAGGGCCTCTTCTGGAGCCGGATAGGGGGCCTCCTCCGCCAGCCGCTGGGCTTCGTCCACCTCTGCCCGCACCCGCTCCTCCAGTTCGTCCTCCAGCCGCTGGGTCAGCAGGCTCCGCCGGTAGAGGTAATCCCGGAGCCGGGGCAGGGGATCCCGGAGCTTCCCCTGTTCCACCTCTTCCCGCGTCCGATACGTCCGATCATCATCATCCGAAGAGTGGGGGGTCCAGCGGTAGGTCACGGCCTCGATCAGCGTGGTCCCTTCCCCCGCTCGAGCCCGGCCCACGGCCTCTTTCACCACCTGATAGACCTCCAGGACATTGCCGCCGTCGCAGACTGCCCCGTGAATGCCATAGGCGGCCGCCCGATCCGCCACCCGTTTGACGGCCATCTGTTTCCAGACCGGGACGGAGATCGCATACTGGTTGTTGTGGACCAGGACGACGAAGGGGAGCTTGTAGATGCCGGCCCAGTTCAGGGCCTCGTGGAAATCGCCTTCGCTGGTGCTGCCCTCGCCCATCGAGGTGAGGACCACCCGCATCTCCCGGCTCACACGGAAGCCGGCGGCCTCCAGCTGGGGACGGAGCTTCTGTTTGAGCACCTCGGCGAGGGCGATGCCAGCCGCCTGGGGGACCTGGGTGGCAACGGGGCTGGAGCCGGAGATGATGTTCAGATAGCGGAGGCTGAAGTGGGAAGGCATCTGGCGGGCGGCGCTGTGGGGATCTCCCTTCTTCCCGTAAAGGGCGAGCATGAACTCCACGGGCTTCATCCCCAGGGCGATGGCGAGAGCCAGATCTCGATAGTAGGGATGCACGATGTCAAACCCCTTGCGCAGGGCATAGGCTGCCCCCACGCCGATCCCTTCGTGCGCGATGCCGGAGATGTGGAAAGGAACCCGTCCCTGGCGCTGGAGGACCCAGCAACGTTCATCCAGGCGGCGGGAGAGGAGGAGATGATAATACATCTGGAGAACGGTTTCATCGGAGAGCCCCAGCTCCTCATGGCGCTGGGTGATGGGAAGAAACTCCTTGACCTCAATGGCCATGGCCGCCTCCTGCGCGGAATAGACTGGGAGGCTGAGCAGGATGCCCTGGCGTCCGGCCCAACCCCCATATCACTCCTTCACCCCTTCCTTCCAACGGCGTTCCATCTCCATATAGTGATCCGGATAGATCCCGGTGTATCGAAGGAACTTTGGGATCGGGTAACGAATGCCGCCTTTATGGGTGCCCTCCAGGCCCTCGATGATCCATTCGATCTTGCTATTGGGGATTGTGAACGCCATCTCATCGTCCTGGGCCTGGCCGAAGACCCGGTCGCCGTAGCAGGGGAGGATCACCTGGCATTCATCCGTCTTCATCGTAGTGATCACCGCGTCGGCGCAGTCGATGCGCCCGGAGAAGGAGGAGGTCAGCCGGCCGCCGGTCTTCCAGAGGCGGGCGACCACCAGGCGCATGACCTGAGCGGAGTTCCCATAAATGAGGATCACGTGGGGCTCGAAGGAGGTGCGATGCAAAGGGGCGGCGACAACGCCTTCCCATTGCTGGTATTCCCATTTATCGACCTGGGCCTCGCTCACCGCCCCCGCGGCTGGGGTCTCGGTATACATCCCCGCGCAGGCCATGCCGTTGAGGTAATAATCCAGCATGGGCTCAAAGCCCCAGACAACCTTGGCGAGCGGGCAGGAGAGATCCTCCCCTCGCATCCCGATGATCCACCCATAGTGGCGGGCGATGGCGAAGCCCTGACAGATGGCGATCTGTTGTCCGAAATCCCGTTTGGGGAAACGGGTCTTCTCCGGCCACGGCTCCCCGGAGGCGATCATCCGGATCGCCACCGGGAAGGTGGCCGGGCGCACATGGGCCTGAAGCGCTTCCTGCAGGCGTTGAAGCCTGTCCGGCATCCCCGGCCTCCTGAGAAATAGAGGGTTCTTGCTTTTTTAGATGCGGTGGAGAACCTCCAGGTCACACCCAGTCTGCAGGTCCATTTTCGCTATGTATTTTCATTTTAACTCGAGGAGCCATCGAAGGGCAAGGGGTCGGGCGGGAGGCGAATCGGGCTTTAGACCCCATGGGCTCCTATGCGGCTCCAGGGGCTGCAGGAAGAGGGATTTGATGGATTCTCCGGATCTGTTGCACAATAGCGCGGAAGGACCCGGCGCATGGTGGAGAGCGGGATCGGAACGGGGAGGGTGACTATGGAAGAGAATCTTGTTTCGCTCTCCCCGCAGGGATTCCCATCCGGGTCCGCGCGAAGTTCATCCCTCTGACTCCGGAGGTGCCTATGGGGATGCTGGATGGGAAGATCGCTCTGATCTTCGGGGTGGCGAATGATCATTCCATTGCCTGGGGCATCGCCAAGGCGATGCATGCCGAGGGGGCGACCCTGGCCTTCTCCTACGCAGGTCCCGCGCTGGAGCGGCGGGTGCGTCCGCTGGCGGAGAGCGTGGGGGCTACATTCATTGAGCCCTGCGATCTGAGCGATGACGCCCAGATCGCCGCGCTGTTTGAGAAATATCGCCAGACGTATGACCGGCTGGACATCCTGGTCCACGCGGTTGCCTTCGCGAAGCGGGAGGAGCTGAGCGGCCCCTATTACCTGACTTCCCGCGAGGGCTTCCGCATCGCGATGGATGTCAGCGTCTATTCGTTCACCGCCCTGGCGCGCGAGGCGGCGCCGCTGATGAAAAACGGCGGGGCCATGCTCACCATGACCTATTACGGCTCCGAGAAGGTGGTCCCCCACTACAATGTGATGGGGGTGGCCAAGGCCGCCCTGGAGGCCTCGGTCCGTTATCTGGCGTATGATCTGGGCCCGCGGGGCATCCGGGTCAACGCCATCTCCGCCGGGCCGATCCGCACCCTGGCGGCGACCGGCATCCCGGGCTTCCGTTCCCTCTATAGCCTGTTCCGGGAAATCGTCCCGCTGCGCCGCAATGTGACCATCGAGGATGTGGGGGCGCTGGCCGCCTGGTTGTGCAGCGATCGCGCGGCGGCGATCACAGGCGAGATCATCTTCGTGGACGCCGGCTATCATATCTTAGGGGTCACGGAACGATTAATTGAGGAAAGCGCCACGGCGTGAGAACCCATCCCCTCGGTCGCGGGGATGGCCTTTGGTGGTAGTTGGTATGGGTATGGATGGGGATTTGCTCCCCGATGAACACTGAACCAGCGAGGGGCAACCGATGGGGTTCTGGAAGCGACGGGTTTCCACGGATGCCGAAACGGCGCTGGCGCCGGAGGCGCAGCGTCAGCGCTTGTGGGAGCGGGCGATGCGTCGCCTTCAGCCGACCCTGCCCAGCGACTCCCCATCCTGGATCCTGGAAGAACAATTCGATCTCCAGAACAGCCTGGTCTGGTTCGATGTCATCATGCGGGTCGGCCCGCGCTGGGTGAGGCGGCGCTATCGCTATGATGGGGAGATCAATGTGCTCTATTTCAGCGGGGAGGTCCCTTTCCAGGAAACGGAGCTGGACCGGCTGCCGCCGGAGCGCGCGGTGTGGCCCTTCCATTTACTTCCCGGTAAAATGCCCCATGGGGAGACGTGACGTGGGCTTCACGGTAAGGGATTTCCAGGATCTTCTGGAGTTGCTTCGGCAGCATCCCGAGTGGCGGCAGCAGCTTTGGGCGCTGCTGGCGGGTGAGGAGCTCCTGCGCCTCCCCGCGGAGTTCCGGGCCTTCCGGGAGGAAACGGAGCGACGCTTCGCCGAGATTCGGGAGGAAGTCGCGGCGGCGCGGGCGGAGGCCGACCGGCGTTTCGCGGAGCTGGCGGAGGCGCAGCGGCGGACGGAGGAAACGGTTCGAAAGCTCGTTGAGACGACCCGGCGGATGAACCAGCGGCTGGAGCACCACGCTGCGGATCTGGGCGAGCTTAAAACCATGCGCCTGGAGGCCTTTTATCACCAGCGGGCGGCCTTTGCCTTCCACCGCCTGGTTCGCCGAGCCTCTCCGGTCTCCGATGAGGAGCGATACCGGATCCTGGAGCAGGCCGCCGCCGCCGGGCGAATCACGGAGGAGGAGGTTGAGCGGGCGCTGCCATTGGACCTCCTGGTGAAGGGCTTCCATCGGAGGGAGGATCGTCCGGTCTATCTGGCGGTGGAGATCTCCTGGTTGGGTGGGACGGAGGATGTAGAGCGGGCCCTGGAGCGGGCGGAGATCTTCGCCCGGGCGTTGGGGGAGGAGGTGTGGCCGGTGGTGGGCGCGAAGGAGCTGACCCCGTCGGCGCGTGAGATGGCCCGTCAGCTGGGGGTGTGGTGGGTTCAGGATGGACAGGCTTTCCATCCGGCGGAGATCCCAGAGGGATCCGGGTAGGCTTTTTTGAGGGATGATCACTGGCCGCCATCGGCGCCCTCCGGGCCTCCGGCTGGGGGGTGTCGCTTGCCTGAGGCGGAAGCTCGCATTATAATAAGTGTTGATCGGGACGTGGCGCAGCCAGGTTAGCGCACTGCAATGGGGTTGCAGGGGTCGGCGGTTCAAATCCGCCCGTCCCGACACATCGGGAGTGGTTCCGGCCACTCCCGATGTTTGTTTACGCAGGGCTTGCGCCGTTGACCTCCATACTGGAGTAACTGCCCAGCCTGAAGGGCTGCAGGGAAAAGCATCTTTCAGGGATTGGGCCGGAGGCCTTCTGGTCCCCAGCCTCATCTCTGAGAACCCGAATCCTGATCAGCAATGGAAGGGAAGGGTTTCCCCCGAGAACTGACGATCCGCGCGATCCTCCTCATAGGGCTTCTGGCGGCTGGCCTCCTCGCGCTTCCCCATCTGTGGCCTCTGGTCACGGATCGGGAGCGGGTGGAAGCATGGCTGGCGACGAATCGGGCCGTTGGTGGGCTTGCGATCGTGGCTCTGAATGCGCTGCAGGTGATCGTCGCCCCGCTCCCGGGCGCGCTGCTGGGGTGGATCAGCGGTTACTGGTTCGGACCATGGTGGGGTTCCCTGCTAACGTGGGTGGGAGTGAGCCTGGGCAATGCTCTGACCATGATCCTGGCCCGTCGATTAGGTCGCCCTCTCCTGATCGCCCTGCTCCCGAAGGAGCGTCTGGATCGAGCGGAGCGCCTGATCCGCCGGTATGGGCTGGCCGTTGTGGTTGTGGCCTTCCTGCTTCCGTTCACCCCCGATGATCTCCTCGCCTGGGCGATCGGGCTCTCACCCCTTCCCCTCATTCCCGCCTTTACAATGAGCACGCTGGCCCGCCTGATTCATGTGCTGATCGCCAACGCCATCGGGGCCTATCTGGGCTCAGGGGAACTCCGCTGGTTGGGGATGGCGGGGTTGCTCAGCCTGGGGGCCTTCCTGCTGGCCTGGCGGATCGCCCAGCTCGCCCACCTTTCCCCGGCTGAACTGTATAGGGAGAAGGATTTTGAATTATAATTTCCTGTGAAGGTTTTTACAATCTGGAGAAGGAGCCTCCCATGCGTCCCAAGATCACGATTGTCGGTGCGGGGAACGTGGGCTCCACGACGGCCCACTGGCTCGCCGAGCGGGAGCTCGGCGATATCGTGCTGGTGGATATCCCCCAGACCGAGGGCATGCCGAAAGGCAAGGCCCTCGACCTTATGCAGGCCGGCCCCATCGTCGGTTATAACACCCGCCTCATCGGGACCACGGACTATGAACCCACAGCGAACTCGGATATCGTGGTGATCACCGCTGGGGTGCCCCGCAAGCCCGGGATGAGCCGGGAGGATCTGGTCAATGTGAACGCCAATATCATCCGCGACGTCATCAGCAAGGCGGTCCCTCTTTCCCCCAACGCGATCTACATTGTGGTGACGAATCCTCTGGACACGATGACCTACCTGGCCTACAAGCTCTCCGGCCTCCCGCGGGAGCGGGTGATCGGGCAGGCGGGGATCCTGGACACCGCGCGGATGCGGACGTTCATCGCCATGGAGCTGGATGTGGCGGTGGAAAACGTCCAGGCGATGGTCCTGGGCGGGCATGGGGATGAGATGGTGCCCATGGTGCGGTTCACCACGGTGGCGGGCATCCCGATCTCCATGCTGCTTCCTAAGGAGAAGATCGATGCCATCGTCGACCGCACGCGCAAGGGAGGCGGAGAGATCGTCAGCCTCCTCAAGACGGGGAGCGCGTACTACGCCCCCGGCGCGGCGGTGGCCCAGATGGTGGAGGCCATCCTCAAGGACCAGAAGCTCATCGTCCCCTGCTCGGTTTACCTCCAGGGCGAATACGGCCTCCACGACATCTGCTTCGGGGTCCCGGTGAAGCTGGGCCGCAACGGTGTGGAGCAGATCATCGAGCTCCCGCTCACCGATGAGGAACGGGCGATGCTCGAGCGCTCGGTCCAGCTGATCCGCAGCACAATGGCTGCCCTCCAACCTGCGTGAGGCGATGCTCCAGCTATCCGCGGTGGCGACCCGCCGGGCGGGGCGGGTTTCCCTGTGGGGGACCGCCTCGCCTTTTTGTCTGGAAGATCTGGCGAAGGCCCTCCAGCGTCGGGGCGAGGAGATCCTCCGCGTCGGCACGGTGGAGGTTGTCTTCGCCTTCCCCGAGTGGACCCGCCCTCACCGGGTGATCCCCCGACAGGCCCTCACTGAACGCGGGCAGCGGATCCGGGAACCGTGGACCACCCTCTGGTTGGTTCGCTTCGGTTATGCGGAGCCCCGGGCGGAGCTGGAAGGCCTGACCCTGGAAGGGGAGCCGGTCCAGCTGCTGGTGCGGGATTTGGATCTGGACGCCGTGGAAACCTACGTGATGGCCTCGGGCTGGCAGCGTTGCACCGCCGGGATATGGGTGGCAGCCGGGTCCCTGCCGCAGGTTCGATCCGATGTGGAAGAGGAAGCATGGGCGGCCGCGTGGCTGCGGGCGGTGCTTTCCCCGAGCGAGCGGGAGGCTTTTGAGGGGATCCTTCAGGAGGCCACGCGCCGGGGGATCCCGTGGCGGGTTCAGTATCAGGAGCGCGAGGCGCGGTTCATGCTGGAAAGCCGCCGACAGATCGAGGGGATGCTCCTGCTGGCCCGCGCCGTCGATCGATGCCTCATCGAGGTTTCGGATTTGGAGCAGGGCCTTCCCATTATGGACTGAACCCTCTGGGACGGGCACGGGGCCTGCCCCTCCACCGGATATCCGCGCCTTTGGTAGGGGCACCCCTGTGGATGTCCCATAGGGGTGCGGTCTCAACCCGAAGCCTCCCTATACCAGCAGCTGTTTCAGGATGTCCTCTGGCACCCGCTCGCGGAGCTCGGGGTAGGCCTCTAACAGCCTGGCGATGTCGGCAAGGTCCTTTTGGCGCTTGCTGGGCCTCCGGCTTACATCCTGCACCGCCCAGATCTTCCCCTGAAGCGTATCCTCCAGGGAGGCCACGGGCAACACTATGCCCAACACCTCGCGCTCCGAAGCCCGTTCAACAAAGCCGGCATACCGGGGGCCAGTCTGGATTTGAACCCGAAGGTCAGAGCCGGGGACAGAGACATTGATGCTGTGGGCGAACCGTTTGACTTGAAAATGGGAGGCCAACAACGTCTCGACCTGCTCGATCTGGTCGACCGCAACGACGATATCCAGGTCCAGGGTCACCACAGGCTCCACATAGGCATTGACCGCGTGGCCCCCAATGACACAGAAGCGGATCCCATGCGCCCTCAACAGCCCGATAAAATTTTCCAGAAAATTCGCTTTATCCATAACGATGGTTTTCCAGAAAGTTAGCGCTCGCATTTTTCGCCACGACAGGAGTCTCGCAGGATCATAAGGAGAGGGCGTCCTTCTGTAAAGCATCCCTCAGCCTTAGATGGACAAGCCATTATTCAAGGCCACTTTACTTTTCCTTGTTGCCTCCGTCAAATCGGGTGATCTCGCTTTCGCAGGGGCGCCCCTTGTGGGTACCCATAGCTCCCCCACCCGCTTCGTGCCATGCCTCATGCATTACCATCGGAAATAGCGTGGGAGCGAGGCATGCGTCGCTCCCACCATAATCCAGGGATCAATAAAATGACTTGCGCAGTTCGTTTCCCATGGGGGCAAGGATTTTTCTCCCCCCTCCCCACGGCCCTTTGGGCCGTGGGGAGGGGGGAGAAAGGGGGGGGGGGGCCATTCCGTCCCACCTTTAGAGCTTTCAACTGCGTAACTCCTA